>CAYJOS010000125.1:0-5858 GCA_964371875.1 uncultured Oscillospiraceae bacterium
TTGCATCGCCTATGATCGCATCTTCAATTTTGACATATCTACCGAGCATATTAAGTCCGTTTGCCTTAATTTCTGCAACTGTATATGTCATGGCTTCCATTGGTTCGGCGGGACCTACAACTGATTTGTCTGAAATTCCAGCCAGTTGCGGAGCACCGAAACGGATGTAAAATGTACCTGACATAGAAATTATATCGCCGATTTCTGCACTTTCAGGTGCAGAACCGTATACGAATAGAGAATAAACTTCGCCGTCAATTACATCTTGTAAAACTGCATTTCCATAAGATGTAGTCGTGTAAACAAGTTGTCCTGCAACTGTGATAGCTGCACCGGAAGCTTGGCTCGTTGCAGTTGAACTTTCAAGAGCTTCCTTGATGTTTAGAACACTTTCATCATTGAAAACAGCATCATTATCTGCGATTGGGTCTTTTACTTCGACAATTTCTTTAATTGTATACGCAAAAGTTGAAATATCACTTGTTTTCATGCTGTCTTTTTTTGCACGAACATAGTAGGTAATCTCGTCTGTAATTGTCACAGATGAACCAACCGTCCAATTTTCAGAAGTTGCACTTTCTGTGTTATATTCAATAGTAGCACCCACAGTTGCAGTCGAGAAAGTGACCTCTGTGTCCACTGGAACAGCACCGACTTTGTCCGCAGTTGGTGTTTTGACAATGTTTGATTGAGTTGTAACAGAAATATCACTTTCTTGTGCAACATTCAACTGATAATTATCATAAAATTGACCAACAACAGCCGTTACTGTTAAAATATCTCCAACAGATAAACCGTCAGGAATAGAGCCTTTATATGTTTTGATTGTGCTACCATTTTGGCTTAGTGTTAGGTTGCCAGAGCTGTCAATGTCGGTAATTTCCACGTTTGTGAGTTTTATGCGCTCGGACTCATATTCTTCGGAAATTTCAGAAATTTCGACAGTTTGAGCTGTTGGCAAATCAGCAGTTTTGGTTTTTTCGTAATGAGTTGCTGAAATTTGAAGCAAATTATTAAATTCACTTACGCGACCTGTGACAACATAAACGTCACCTAAAGCAATGTCCGCAGGAGCAGATCCGTATGTATTTATACCAGCGTCAACATCTTGGATAACTACATTATTACCGTTGATATATGTAACAATTCCTTTAACCGCCACAACAGAATCTGTTTCCATTTTTCTCGCTTGTGCAACTGTAGATGTTATAGGGTCTGGGTCAGAAGGGTCTTCTGGGTCAGTCGTTCCACCGCCACTGCTTGTTGGACTTGGTGCGCCAACTTTGAAGTCTGCACCGTTGTCGTCTGTGTCAGCAAAATCTGTGCGTGAAATAGAAGTTGTGTTTGAAGGAGCAGGTGCAGCAGAACCCTCAAATTCACTTGCAGAGCCAAAACCAACATAGTCTATAACGGCTTCATCAGCTATACCGCTAATAGCGTCAGTTTTGCTTGCAAGTGCAACTTTTCCATTAGAGCCTGCCATGTTAATGCTACCTATAGCATCAGGTGTTGGCAAATCTTTTGTGCCACCACCTCCATTTGCAAGCTGAATTAAATAATAGCCGCTTGCTTTAATCGTGCCTGTGAGTGCAAGCCTTCCATTAAATTGCTTGCCATCGCCTGAAGCTGCATATTGAATTGACCAGCCTGTCAAATCAACATCTTCGCTTGTTGGGTTATAGAGTTCTACGAAGTCGTTTTTGTACTCTGCACCAGAGTTTCCTCCACCTCCGTAAACTTCGTTGATGACTACACTGCCTGTGGAATTTTCGCCTGTCGCGCTTGCCATTGGCATCATTCCGAATGTCATACATAGCACTAGAATTAAACTAATAATCTTCCTCATAAAAATTCCTCCTAAGTTATTTTAATATATATATAAAAACGCAAAGCGTTATTTACTTTTAACCATGCGTGAACCTAGAAATGCAACCAGTGGAACAGTTAAAACAATGCCAATCGAACCGCAAAGCCCCTGTATAACTTCGATGGCGATTAGGTCGCTGTTCAAAAGTTGTAAACTTGGATAGTCGAAAACTTGAAATAAGATTAGTGTATTTAAAGAAGCACCAGCGAAGGCTAAAATCAGCGTATTCGCCATAGTTCCCATGGCATCTCGACCAATGTTCATGCCTGATTTTGCAAGTTCTTTTTGGGAAATATTCGGGCTTTTTTCATGGATTTCAAAAATTGCTGATGTGATAGTCATAGAAACGTCCATAACAGCACCGAGCGAAGCCACCAAAATCCCAGAAACTAAAAGTCCACTTATTTGAAGTCCGTTGTCAGAAGAGCGCAAGACCAACTCTTCTGCTTCGGGCATGTTAAAGCCGTTTATAGGGGTTAAATCCCCGACTATCATAGCCGAAATTCCAGCAATTGCAACTCCGCCGACACAGCCGATAATAGCGCAAGCGGTTTTTTTAGAAAATCCATTTAAAAATACCAAAGTACCACTTGAAGCCAAAGCTACCAGAAAAACAGCCGACAGGATAGGGGAGTGTCCTCTTAAAATCATCGGAATGAAAATGAACCACAGGCAAAAACCTGTGTAAAAAAGTCCGACAAGTGCGGAAATTCCTTTTTTGCCCCCGAAAAAAATCAGAAGTGCAGAAAAAACAAGAAGCAAACCACCCAAAACAAACATTCGGTTATAGCTATCAACTGCGACTATGTAAAGTTCGTTGTTTTCGTCATAGTCAAGTCTTAAAATAACGTTTGTATCAAGTTTTATGTCGATATTTGAATATGCAACTACATTATTAACAGCCATTAAAACTGTTCCGTCATGCTCTCCACCGTCAATTTCAAAACTTACAAGCTGAACACCAATTCGTCTGCCTTCTGTCCATGTGTCAGGCGAAATTTCTTCCTCTATAATTTCAACTGCGTGAGCCCTTGCGAATAAAACTTTTGACGCTGCTGTCGGAACATTATCATTTGAAGTGTTAAAAAAGATTGCAGGCAAGACCGTGAGTATCAGCAAAATTACTGCAAATATCTTTGTCTTGTGTGCAAATTTCATAAATGTGACCTCCTGTGTAAATAAACAAAGTCTATATATTAAGCTTAACATATTTTTAGGAGTTTTTCTAGTAAAATATGTAAAAAATACAAAAAATGTAAATTAAATTTTATGTATTTATATTTAATGAAAAAAAATAATGTCACCGACTTTTCAGTCGATGACATCATTTTGTATGTATAAAAACCTTTTAAACTAATTAAACTAAGCTCTTGGTTTTTTATTTTCTACGTCATACCAAATTCTATCAACAAGTTTTGCGTCAATTCCTTCGCCGATAGTTGCACAATCGCCAGCCTTAACGCTCATGTCGCAAACTGCATAGCCGATTGCTTTTTCAACTGTGTAGCCATAGCTAAACTTCGTAACTGTGCCGACTTCTTTGCCGTTTGCACAAACTTTCATGCCACTTGTTACAGCAGCATCGTCTGCAACTTCAAAGCCGATTAGTTGTTTGCGTGGAGTTGCCTTGATAGTTTCTGTTGCGCATTTTCCGACAAAATCTTTATCCATAGCAACAGCCCAACCAAAACCGCATTCAAATGGGCTTAGGCCTCTGATGTCATCCATCAAAACATAGCCTTTTTCGACTGGAATACTTGAAATGATAACATCACTGGTGATTTTCATAATACCTAAATCTTTGCCATTGTCTTCAAGAGTTTTTTCGACAAAATCGCATTTATCAGGTGCGCAATAAATTTCATAACCAAGCTCGCCAGTGTAACCACTTCTTGCAATTTTAACATCAACATCGCCGATTTTATTGTCAGCAATTGTGAAGAATTTCATGTTGTCAACAGGTGTAGCCAAGAATTTGTTTAGAAGTGTGCGTGAGTTTGGCCCTTGAACTGCATACATGTCGTTTTCAGGTGTGATGTCTTTATATTCAACACTTTCGCCATCTTTATGTCCGTCAAACCACGCGATTAATTCATTGATGTATAGAGTAGAAATTCTAAATTCAGCATCGGCCATTTTGAATACGATAACATCGTCGATGATACCGCCGTTTTCGTCTAGCATAGTTGTATATTTTGCGCCACCAACAGCAGTTTTTCCGATTGAGTTTACGAAAACTTTATCAAGAAATTTTGCACTATCTGCGCCTTTTACTTCTAGTAGTTGGTGAGTAAATTTGTAGTAACCAACTTGATTTCTCAGTGCTTCGTGCTCTGCTCTTCTTAATGTATCATTTTTCAACATGGTAAAACCTCCAATTATTTTTGGGGACATTTTTTCGTCCCTTAGTTTGTAATTAGAATTATAATATAGAAGTTTTACAATAACAATCCGCTGAAAATCGAATTTTTTGGTTTAAAACACTACACATTGTAGTACTAGAATTTTGAGAGAATTATTTGCAGGTATAACCTATACATATAATCCTCCAAATCGTTGTTTAAAATGCTTTTTATTTTTTGCAGACGCACATTTAAAGAGGTTCTGTGTATGCATAAAATATCTGCGGTTTTACTCAAATTCATGGCTGTATCTAAATAGACTTTTAAGGTTTCTGTATAGCTTACATTCGAGGATAAATCGTGTTGTTTTAACAAATTCAGCTCATGTTTGCACAGAAATTCGACAGGAAATTCGCCACTACATTGAGCCATCATATAGGAGAGCATATAGTCCTCAAAAAAGAAAAGTGTTTTAGATTTATCAAGCTCATAGCCTTGGTCAAAGGCGCAACAAGCCTGTCTAAATCTTGTTTTCACTTCGGACAAATCGCTAAATTCTTGGCTGACGCCAGCTTTAAAATCAAGCTCTTTGAGCAGGGTGTCAATTTGTTTGTTAGCGTCGTCTGTACCGCTAACACTTCTGTTTATATTCACGATTACGACCAAAACTTGGCTATACCAAAACGAAACGGCAAGGTCAAATGCCGCTTCAAAAATGCTGCAAATATAGTCGGCGTTAATCTCTTTGCTCTCGTCTGAAGCTTTGACTTTATAGCAAACATAAAGGTCGCCAAGGTCGCCACCGCAAGCCCGAACTTTGTCTTGCAGTAAATCGTTGTCGACGGGGATGTCATTAAAATAATCCAATATATAACTTTTAAAACTACTCTCGCCAAGTCCTATCAAAAGCGACTGTTTTTCCAGTGCAAGCTTCACTTTTTCGGCAAGTTCACTTGCAAGAAAAATTTCAGTTTCAGAGAAATTTTCTTCACTTGCGACAAGCAAAAGTGTGCCTATAAAATAGTTGTTATGGAATAAATTTATAACATAATCATTATCTTGATTGTAATAAGGCTCACGCACCAAGCTGTTACATTTATTGCGACTTTTCAAAAGGGGGAGGGAGGCGCTGTAAGCAACATAGTTATAGTTTCTGTTAAGAACTACCAAACAGTGATCAAAAAAACCCTCTTTATCGACAAGCATTTGCTTGATTTCTGTGCTACCACGGACGATTTCCTCCATTCGACTTTCCCAATCATCATACCTTTTAAAAATTTCTTGTATGCTGTTGAAAATAGAGTAAGCGTCACGAGTTTCGCTCAAAACAATAATCGGACAAGCTCCATCTTGATACTCAGGCGGAGGACAACCCTCATAGCAGATTATAAGTGAATCTTCACTCGCTATAGGTCTTTTCGGTAAAGTGTCGGCTTTTGCGATGTATATGGTGTTTTTTTCAAATTCGCCACTACTGATCGAATAAAACTTGACATATTTCAACACTTTTCTGGTGGGATTTGACGAAAAATATTCTAATTTTTCGGTTTTTTCTAAATACTCTAAAACTACTTCTGCGCTGAGTTTCATATCTTCACTCTCCGTTATTTTGTGTCACTATTATAAGATAAACGGTCAAAAATGTCCAG
>CAYJOS010000125.1:5868-6255 GCA_964371875.1 uncultured Oscillospiraceae bacterium
GCTACTCAAAATTGGGTAAAAAAAGAACGTCACCGACTGAAAAGTCGATGACATTATTTTTACGAATTAATCTTGTGTCTTGCTCGCAAAATGTATCTTATTTTACTGCAAAAATATTCGCTGTATCATGGTCAACATCTGTTCCATTAAAAGTATGTTCCACGTCCTTATTTGTGACAATAAACATCGAAACTGTGCTAACACCTTTTTCTTTCAAAAAGTCAAGATTTACACGGCAAAGAGGCTGTCCTTTGGAGATTTTATCGCCATCTTTTACAAAAGTTTCAAATCCCTCACCATCAAGATTTACAGTGTCAATACCAACATGGATCAGATATTCTGTGCCATTTTCGTCAGCAAGACCATAAGCGTGCTTTGTTGGGAAAC
>CAYJOS010000126.1:0-6237 GCA_964371875.1 uncultured Oscillospiraceae bacterium
GCGGTTCGATCCCGCTTATCTCCACCAAAATACACACCGATTAGGTGTGTATTTTTTATATGCGGGGTCAAAAAGTAACAGTAATTTTTTTATAGAAACAGGAGCACTCAACTATGGAAATTAAACTTATCAAACCAAGCATCGAATATAAAACTCAAATCGAAAATTATCGCAACACCTTTCTAAATGAGGGTGAGAGCATGGACGGCACAGCTGGCTTACGTGATGCCTCCTCGGTTGAGAGTTGGCTGTTAGCGATTGAAGAAAATTCTTCGGAAGAAACTGTCCATGAGGGTTTAGTGCCTGCGTCAACATTTCTCGGTGTTGACCGAGATAACAATGTTGTGGGAATGATTGACATTCGCCACAGATTAAATGAATACCTCATGCAATTCGGCGGACACATTGGGTACAGCGTGATAAAACCCTGTCGGAAGCAAGGAATTGCAACCAAAATGCTTTCGCTTGCACTAGACGAATGCAAAAACCTAGGCATAACTCGTGTCCTGATTACCTGTGACAAAGAAAATATTGCATCGTCTAAAACTATCATGCGTAACGGCGGTGTTCTTGAAAACGAAGTGCCAGAAGGAGATAGAATCACTCAGAGATTTTGGATTGATAATTAGATTTATCAAAATTCATCTTCTACATATCAAAAAAGTCATTCATTCTTCTGCGCAATGATTTTTCGCGACAATCCGAATCCTCCCTACCACTTTCGGCAGGGAGGATTCTCTTATTAATAACCACAATTATTTAGTATTTATTCTTTTTCTGCACGCTCTTGCTCTTTTTTTCCTTGTATACAGTAAGGATAATAGTCTGTGTTTTCTACATGCCTTTTTATACAAGCCGCACAATTTGAGTGATTTGGGCAATTAGTTCTGAAGCAAGGACATCCGCCCTCAAGTAAAGTTGTCTTTTCCATAATTTTAGTTTCCTAACATATTATTATATTCTTCTATTTCAGCAATCGTTTTACTTCCAAAAGTTTTTCTCAAACCTTTTATAGCACCGTAGATTGAAGTTAATACAACAGCAACCATTGGAACAGAAACCACATAGGCAACATTTTTTATGGCGTTTAGGTCTGCGTTTGCAATGGTTAAAATAATTGGGAATATAACCAAAGCAACACACCAGTACATTTTAAGTGCTGTACTTGGGTTTCCGTTTTCGTCTAGTTGTTTTGAAGTTACACCTGCTAGAGAGAACGCTGCACCATCAAGAGATGTTGCCATAAATAAAATACAAACAACAGTGAATAATGTCATCATCACAGGTGCGATAGGCAGTGTCTTTAAAGTTTCGATGATAACAGTATTTGCATCTTGTGTCGCAAGCATATCAGCCAGTGGAAGAATGCCTTCAAGCTCTAGGTTTAGTGTGTATGAAGAAGTTATACCAAACATTATCATACCACCTACAGAACCGCCAAACAATGTAAGTAAGAGCACATCGCCCATTCTATGTCCTTTAGCGATTTTTGCAATAAATACACCCGTAGTTGGTCCGAAAGAGAACCAATATGCTAGAAAGAAAATTGTCCAACCTTGTGGAAATCCACCACCTGAAACAGGGTCAGTGTTAAATGCAAATGAGAAAAATTCTGTTATAAACAGTCCAACTCCGTTTGTAAAGTAGTTCGCCATAAACGCTAAATCAGACGCCAAGAATACAACTGCTAAGAAAACTAGCATTCCATAAATATTTGCTTTGCTTATCATTTGCATTCCTTTTTCAAGTCCAACAAACGAAGAGATAATAAATACAAGCGCAATAGCACCGATTATTGACATATCAAGCACAAACGAAACCTCTATCCCTGTTAAAAAGCTAATAATTCTTGATAACATTGGAACGCTTAATCCCAAAGTGACACTTAGTGCACCCATGGTTACAACAACAAAGATAGTATCTATGATTTTTCTTATTCCAACGTTTATTTTACCGTCAAAAGTGTCGTTTAGGATATCGCTAAATTTAAAAGATCTTTTTCCTTTAATATAAAACGCATACATAACCAAAACAGCACAAACCAAATAGCAAGACCAGGGCACAAATCCCCAGTGCCAGAAAGAGGCAGTCAACGCTATTTCTGCAGCTTCCGCAGATAGTGGTAAGATTCCTGGAGGAGGTCCAATGTAATAGCTGATAACTTCCATGAATAACCAGTACATAGTTGCAGAACCAAATCCAGCAGCAACAGTCATGCACAAGATGCTGACTTTTGAGAAAGTTGGCTTTTTATCGCCTAAATAAATTTTACCATATTTTGAAAAAGTAAAAAATAATGTTAAACCAAATGTTACCATGCCAAGCCATAGATATAAAGACCCTAGTTGATTTGTTAAAAAGCTAAACATTTCGTTTGATAAGGCAACGCCTTCCTCAGGGAAAATTGCAAGAAGCGCACCCATTACTATAAGAATAATTGTACCAACTGACAGTGGTATCCATTCGACATTTTTAAGGGATTTCACTGAATCTTTTTTCGAACTTTTCATATTTTTTCTCCTAATTTTATATTGAATAAGAATATTTTTTGATGATTTCTTCATCGATATCAACACCAAGACCAGGACGCTCAGGCACAGTTACATAGCTATCGATTGAGCGAATTAGGTTTCTATCTAAATCTGTAAAGAATGGACTTGTGCTGTTTGAATATTCCATAATATCGCCATTTCTAAATGAAGCTAGGCAATGTATTGTTGCTGATAGCAATATTCCCGAACCAAAGTTGTGTGGAATTAATTTGCAAGAATATAATTCTGCCAGCATATTAATTCGTTTCATCTCTGTGATACCACCACAGTTTGTAACATCAGGCTGTACAATTGCAGGTGTGGATATTTTCATGAAATCGTTGAACTCTCTGACTGTGCACAATCCTTCACCACCTGAAATTTTTATTGAGGTTGAATTAGCAAGCCTTTTGTATGTATCATAGTCAGTTGGAAGACAAGGCTCTTCAACCCACGCAATATTGTATTTTTCAAGTTTTTTAAGTCTTTCCATCGCTGTGCCAGCATCTTGCCATTGTTTACAAACATCAACAGCCAGTCCAATATCATAGCCAATTACATCACGAACAGCTTCTACTGATTTAAGATCAAATTCTTCTGAAGTGCCATAGCTACCACCACCAAATTTAAGTAAATCAAATCCACCATTTTTCAAAGATCTTAGGGCGTTTTGTGCAGTTTCCTTGTGATCGTCTGAAGGTATAAAAGTACCATAGGTTTTTATTTTATCTCTGTATTTACCACCAAGAAGTTGATACACTGGCACATTGTAGTGCTTACCTGCAATATCCCATAAAGCAATATCAATTGCACTTAGTGCATGAATAGCAATTCCCGAACGACCATAATGAATGGTTTTTCTATACATTTTATCCCATAGACGTTCTATGTCCAGAGGATTTTCCCCGATTAGTAGCTCTTTAAATCCCCAAGATAGCAGGTGTGAGTTTGGCATATCAATCATAGCTTTGATTAAAGCAGGGTTAGAGTCTGTTTCACCCCAACCAATGATACCTGTATCAGTTGTGATTTTTACAAGTGAGCAGTCCATCCCCCATTCAACATCTCTTTCACCCTCTTTGGGTGGAACTCTAAGCGCGAAAGCTTCTACATTTACAATTTTCATTTTGCCCTCCAAATTATTTAAAGTGATACATCAAAAAGAAGTACTTTACTTATATTTATTGCACTTTTCATGCCAATTTCGAGAAAATTAATTATATTTTTACAAAAAATTCGTTTTTTAGAAGTAATAACTATTTTATTCATTATTTATTTATGCTTTCCTACAAAATAAGTGAGTCAATATTGACTATGTTTTTAAAAAGATGTATAATCGAGTCAATAACAAATCACCAATCGAGTCATTTTTAATTCGTAAATTTTACCATCACAGAACCGAGTCATATCAGACTCGCTCACTGATGTATTAATGACTCATAAAAGGAGGGTGTTTATGAGTTTGAAATTGAATGAATTAATCAAAATTTTGGATAATATGTACGACGAACTCTTAATATACGATAATAACTATAATATTTTGTATATTAATAACGCATGCAAAAGACATTATGGCGTTCCAAAGGAAAAGTTTCTTGATAAGAGCTTCTTTGAGGCTATGCAAAAATATTGGTACGAACCTGCTGTTCTACCTGTTGTGTATAGAGATAAGCAAACTTTCACCTCCATTTCAAAAACTCAAATCGGAGTTGAAATAACAACAATTGCCGTTCCTATTTTTGATGACAATGACGAGCTTGAATATGTTGTAATGAATGTTAGAGATGAAATAAATTATAATAATCTTTATAACAATCGAACCAATATGTATGATATTGCTGAAAGCATAAACACCGAAGGCATAATTGCAGTTAGTGATAAAATGAAAAAGCTAAATTCCGACATTTCTCGCATAGCTTCAATTGACACCACTTGCATTATTTATGGAGAAACAGGCACTGGAAAAAGCATGTTTGCTAAACGCATACACGAAATGGGTGCGCGCGCAGATAAGCCTTTTATATATGTAAATTGTGCGGCTATACCCGAAAATTTGATAGAAAGCGAACTTTTTGGGTATGTCAAAGGCGCTTTCACAGGTGCTGCAACCAATGGAAAAGACGGCTTAATCAAAGCCGCCGACACAGGCACTCTATTTTTAGATGAAATAGGAGAGCTTAACTATTCAATTCAGGCAAAAATCCTTCATTTTTTACAAGAGAAAGAATTTACTCCTGTAGGTGGAGTAAAGCCTGTTAAAGTTAATGTTAGGATTTTATCGGCAACAAATCGAAATCTGGGACTGATGGTTAAAAACAATCAGTTTAGGCAAGATTTGTTTTATAGATTGAGTGTAATTGAAATAACTGTCCCACCGCTTAGAGAAAGGGCAGAGGATATATCTGCATTGCTTTATTCAAATTTGAATGATTTTTGCACAAAATATAAAGTTACACATGAGCTTACACCCGAGGCGGAAAATGTACTTTTAAATTATGACTACCCTGGAAATGTTAGAGAGCTTATTCACATAGTCGAAAGATTGGTTGCAATGTCTGAATCTGTAATGATTACCGAAGCAAGCTTGCCAAAAAACTTATTTAATATCACAGGTAGCTATAATAAAAAAGACACTATTATCGATGCTTTTGAAGGTAGCTATGAAAATTTAATGGAAAATTTTGAGAAAGAGCTTATACTTCAAAAATATAAAGAATATCCTTCATCACGAAAGCTTGCGACCGCTTTAAATATTACTCAATCAAAAGCGAATAGGTTGATTAAAAAATACATCAACACATAGTAATTAAAATTCATGTCGACGTGGAAGTGTCAAACTACAAAAGTTTATTTTCATTGTCCGAAATGGGTTGAACACACGGGAAAAGTGACACTTACCTTGAACAGTGAAAGATTGAGAAAAATTCTCTCAGTCTCCATTTATCATCGAAAATCTTGTTATATAGACCATTAATGTTATGGGAATGATTGACATTCGCCACAGATTAAATGAATACCTCATGCAATTTGGCAGACACATTGGGTACAGCGTGATAAAACCCTGTCGTAAGCAAGGAATTGCTACAAAAATGCTTTCGCTTGCATTGGAAGAATGTAAAATTTTAGGCATAACTCGTGTACTGATTACCTGCGATAAAGAAAATATTGCATCGTCTAAAACTATCATACGCAATGGTGGCGTTCTTGAAAACGAAGTGCCAAAAGGCGATAGAATCACTCAGAGATTTTGGATTGATATAAAATAAAACCTATCAGACTGATATAAATTGTTACATTTCCCAAATAGCTTTATTTCATCTTCTGTGATAATGTCTTGTTACAAAAACGCAGGAGGTCGAAAATGAATATCCTTGAAGAATTATTTTACAGCAGTCTAAATCCAAACAATTCTAATTTTAAAAATGACGATGAATTCAAAAAAGCAATTGAAATTGTATCAACAAACGAAGAATTACTTACCCAACTACTCGAAGGAAAAGAGAGAAAATTATTTCTCGACTACGCAAATGCCCACTCCACAATCAATGGTGAAACTGCTGTTGCAAATTTTGTCACAGGTCTAAAACTCGGTGCAAAAATAATGTATGAGCTAAATAATTAAAGAAAAAATCTTGAAACCGCCACTTTGACTTTTTGTCAGAGTGGCTTTTTTAAGTTCAGAAAAAGAAAATTCAATCTACGTAAA
>CAYJOS010000127.1:0-6218 GCA_964371875.1 uncultured Oscillospiraceae bacterium
CCGAGAAATGCGCCGTCGCGAGCAAACATCAAGCCAAAACCGATTAGCCAGAACATGATAGTACCAAGTGAAAAGTCCATAAGGTTTTTCATTATGATGTTACCTGCGTTTTTGGCTCTTGTAAAGCCTGTTTCAACCATTGCAAACCCAGCTTGCATGAAAAATACCAATGCTGCAGCCAGCAAGGTCCAAATTGTATCTACTCCTGAAAACATAATAATTTCCTCCTAAAAATAAATTGACGTGTATGCTCCGAGGTTTAAATCTCGAAGTATACACGTCATTGTGTTTTTCTTTATTCTTTTTACAATTTTATAGCACTTAAATTAATTTACGCTATATAGCAGTTCCATATATGATGGGAACTTCCAGTGTTTTTTTGGTGTGATAGTTTCTAGTTCATCGACAATTAGTCTTAGCTCGTTCATTGTTGCAAAAATTGTGCTTCTGTAGAACTGAGCATGAGCTAGAATATCATCAGAAGAGTCAGCACTTCTTACGATGGCATTTTCAAGACTGTCAAGTTTTGTAAACATATCTTTTGTAAGAGTTGAAAGTCTTCTTACAAGATTTTCTTCTGTTGTTGTGTCAATTCCAGCGGCTTTTTTGCCGTTTAGAAGTGTAACAACTTCGTTTTGATAGTCAAATGATGATGAAATAATTTCCTTTTTGACAATGTCAATCATGGTTAGCGCTTCGATATGTATAGTCTTGCAATAACCTTCCATCAAAATCTCGTAACGAGCATCAATTTCAGTGTTTGAGAAAACAGATTGTCTTGCAAACATTGCCTTATTTTTCTCTTCAATGAAAGTTGGAAGAGCATCAACAGTTGTTTGAAGATTTGAAAGTCCACGTTTTTTAGCTTCATCAACCCACTCTTGAGAGTAGTTGTTGCCGTTGAAAACAATGCGGTCGTGTTCTTTGATTGTTTTCTTGATTAGCTTGTTAAGCGCAACTTTAAAGTCATCAGCTTTTTCAAGTTCATTAGCAAATCCTTCTAAAATTTCAGCAACAGCAGCATTTAGAACAATGTTTGCACCTGAAATTGAAATTGAAGAACCGAGCATTCTAAACTCAAATTTATTACCTGTGAATGCAAATGGTGAAGTTCTGTTACGGTCAGTTGTGTCTTTTGGGAAGTGAGGAAGAACAGTTGTTCCGATTTCCATTTCAATACGCTCTACACCTTCGTAGTCAGCGCCTGATTTTATGGCATCCAAAATTCCTGTTAATTCGTCACCTAAGAACATTGACACTATCGCCGGAGGAGCTTCGTTTGCGCCCAATCTGTGGTCGTTTCCTGCACTTGCGACAGAAATTCTAAGCATATCTTGATATTCGTCAACAGCTTTGATAATCGCAGTTAGGAAAAGTAAAAATTGTGCATTTTCATATGGTGTTTCACCTGGTTCAAGAAGGTTAATTCCTGTGTCAGTTGAAATCGCCCAGTTATTGTGCTTACCGCTACCGTTAACACCTGCAAAAGGTTTTTCGTGTAGTAGGCACACAAGACCATGCTTTGAAGCGATGTCTTTCATAAGAGCCATAGTGATTTGGTTTTGGTCAGTTGCAAGGTTTGTTGTTGTGAAAACAGGTGCAAGCTCATGCTGTGCAGGTGCAACTTCGTTGTGTTTTGTTTTTGCAAAAACGCCAACTTTCCAAAGTTCCTCGTCAAGCTCTTTCATATAAGCTGAAATTCTTGGTTTAATTGTTCCGAAGTAATGGTCTTCAAGTTCTTGACCTTTTGGAGGACGAGCACCGAAAAGTGTTCTTCCGCAGTTGATAAGGTCAGGGCGTTTTAGATATACTTCTTTATCTACTAGGAAATATTCTTGTTCAGCACCAACAGTTGTGATAATTCTTTTCGCAGTGTCGTTGCCGAAAAGTTTAATGATACGCATTCCCTGTTTATTGATAGCTTCCATAGAGCGGAGCAGAGGAGTTTTCTTATCCAGTGACTCACCGCTGTATGAGCAGAAAGCAGTTGGGATGCATAGTGAACCATCTTTGATGAATGCATAAGATGTTGTGTCCCAAACAGTGTAACCACGTGCTTCAAAAGTTGCACGAAGTCCACCAGAGGGGAAGCTTGATGCATCAGGCTCACCACGGACTAGTTCTTTACCAGAAAATTCCATGATAATTTCACTGTTAGAAACTGGTGAAATAAAGCTGTCGTGTTTTTCAGCTGTTGTGCCTGTCATGGGTTGGAACCAGTGAGTATAGTGAGTTGCACCATTTTCAACTGCCCATTCTTTCATCGCAGTTGCGATTACATTTGCAACTTTAACTTCTAGTTGTTTGCCCTCTGCAATAGTTTTTTGTAGTGCTTTGTAGACATCTTTTGGAAGTCTTGTGCGCATTACATTGTCATTAAAAACTAAACTACCAAATAAATTAGGAATATTACTCATCAGTTATCTCTCTCCTATATTAAAGTAAATTTATGCCCATTGCAGAGCATTCTGCTTTTGTTTTGTCGTCCCAAATTGAAACTTGAACTTCGCCGATGTGAGCTTTTTCAAGAAGCAACATGCAAATTCTTGATTGACCAATACCACCACCGATAGTCAGTGGAAGTTCGCCAGCTAAAAGTGCTTTGTGGAAAGGCATTTCACGGCGGTCGTCGCAGGCAGCTTTTGTTAGTTGTTCGTCCATTGATTTAGGGCTTACTCTGATACCCATTGAAGAAACTTCAAAAGCTCTTCCCAAAGTTTCGTTCCAGAAAACGATGTCGCCGTTCATTGCCCAATCGTCATAGTCAGGAGCACGACCGTCATGTTTAACACCTGATTTTAGTATATCACCAATTTGCATAATAAAGCAAGTTTTATGTGTTTTAACAAACTCATTTTCTCTTTCTTTTGGTGACATTCCAGGGTACATATCCTCAATTTCTTGAGTTGTGACAAAAGTGATATCTTTTGAAAGTGTTGTTTTAAGTTCAGGATACTTTTCTTTGATTTTATCTTGTGCATCGCAAATCGCATTGATGATTTTTGTTGCTGTTTCTTTCAAAGTATCCATTGTGCGAGTTTCTTGGTCTATAACTTTTTCCCAGTCCCATTGGTCAACATAGATTGAGTGAAGTGCATCCATTTCCTCGTCACGACGAATTGCGTTCATGTCTGTGTAAAGACCTTCGCCAACTGGGAATTCATATTTATGTAGTGCCATACGTTTCCACTTTGCAAGTGAGTGAACGATTTGTGCATCTGTTTTAGTAGCCATTATATCAAATTGTACAGGGCGCTCAACGCCGTTTAGGTCATCATTAAGTCCTGTTTTAGGTTCAACTATAAGTGGAGCTGAAACGCGTGTTAGATTTAACGCTGAGGATAGATTATCCTCAAATACCCTCTTAAGTGCTCCAATTGCTTTTTGTGTGCTGTATACTGACAGTGCGGGTGTGTAGTCTTTCTTTTCCATAATGGTAGACCCCTTTCGAATTTTAAAAAAAATGGGCACTGTGAACCCTGTCGTTCACAGCGCCTTTGCTGTCATGTCCCGAAGTATAACACAGTAATTGTCCCTTGTCAATAGAATTTCCAAAACTTTTTTAAAAAAACTTTTTTATGAGTTTTATACATTAAAATGAATGAAAATTTGTTGACAAATACTCAAAATAGCAGTATAATAACAGCAATGAACAAAGGTGTTCATCAAATAGTACAAGGCTTTCGCCTCTTTGTGTTTTTTGATGAGCACTTTTCTTATTTTATTCTTGGTATTACAAAAAAACTGCGGAATGGAGCTTTTTATGAACAGTACAGTTAATGAAGTTTTACAATTTGTCAGAGAAAATGATGTTACGTTTGTGAGGTTAGGTTTTTGTGACCCGTTTGGAGTCCACAAAAACATTTCCATCATGTCCGACGAACTAGAGCACGCTTTTAAATATGGCATTCCATTTGATGCCTCGGCTATAAGCGGATTTAAAAACATTAGCTCGTCCGACCTTCTTTTATTTCCCGACCCAAACACCTTGACATTTTTGCCATGGCGACCTGGTCCGGGGAGGGTTTTGCGTTTGTATTGTGACATTAAAACTCACGATGGAGAAATTTTCAGCCAAGACAGTAGAAACATTTTAAAAGGTGTTTTGGAAAAACTTAAGAAAAAAGCTTATACTTGTAAAATCGGGGTTGAATGCGAGTTTTACTTATTTAAAACCGATGAAAATTCAAATCCGACCTATGAAACCCTCGACTACGGCAGTTATCTTGATATTTCTCCGCTGGACAAAGGCGAAAATATCAGACGTGACATTTGCCTTAATCTTGAGGAAATGGGTCTTCAACCTGAATCATCTCACCACGAAAAAGGCCCTGGACAAAACGAAATTGACTTTAAATATAGTGACGCACTTAGCTGTGCCGATAATCTTTTAACATTTAAATCTGTTGTCAAGGCGATAGCAGCAAGAAATGGGCTGTTTGCTTCTTTCATGCCCAAACCACTGAAAAATCACAGTGGAAGTGGTTTACATGTCAATGTTTCATTGCTGAAAAATGGGGTTAATCTCTTTGGTAGCAACGATGAAATGTATAAAGCCGAGGCGGAGAGTTTTGTCGCTGGTATTTTGGATAAAATTGAAGAAATCACATTATTTTTAAACCCCACAATCAACTCATATGAAAGATTTGGCAAACAAGCCGCACCGTCTTATATTTCTTGGTCACGTCAAAATCGTTCACAACTCATTAGAATACCAGCTGCGGCAAGTGAGAGAAGTCGAATGGAGCTTCGCTCTCCTGACCCAACTATAAATCCATATCTTGCCTTTGCTTTGATTATTGAAGCAGGTATTTCTGGAATTGAAAATAATTTAAAATTACCAAATCCAACAGATGTTGAAATTGATAGTTCTAACGCTGCTAATTTCAGCGATATCCGAAAACTAGCAACAAATCTAACAGAGGCAATTACAGTTTCGGAAAAGTCTGACTTTTTGAAAAATGTTCTGGGCGAGGAATTTTTAAACCGATATATAAGCCTAAAACAAAAAGAAATTTCAGATTATGAACAAGCCGAAGATAAGCAAACTTTCACCACATTAAACTATTTTAATCAATACTAGTCAAGTGTAATAAAAAGTAAAGGCGGTGGAAATTATTGAAACTGCACTTATAATATCAAGTATTGAAAAGGGTTCGGCATTTGTGAGCGACACCCTAAAGGATTTTTCCGTGGAGAGAATTGTAACTGTCGGAAGCGGTTCAGAAGCAAGACGAATGCTCCATAATCAAGACTTTGACTTGGTTGTTATTAACGCACCATTAAAAGATGAGTCAGGCGAAAAATTGTCTGTCCACATCGCAAATGAATATAAAAGTACAGTTATTTTAATAGTCAAAAATGAACATTATGAGGATATTTCCCGTAATGTTGAGGACTATGGTGTAATAACAATTGCAAAGCCTATAAATAAAAGCATGTTTTGGTTTTCCTTAAAACTTGCCCGAGCGGCACATAGGCGAATGTCAAAAATGCAGAAAGAAAACCAAAAATTAGTACAAAAAATTGAAGACATTAGAATTGTCGATAGGGCAAAACATGTGCTTTTATCTTACCTTAGCATGAGTGAGCAAGAGGCACATAAATATATAGAAAAGCAAGCAATGGACACACGTTCAACGAGAAGAGCAGTAGCGGAAGGGATTTTAAAATTGTATGAAAACAAATGATGAAAACACGATAAAAACTAAGTTTATATTCGTAACAGGCGGTGTTGTTTCAGGACTTGGCAAAGGAATTACTGCGGCAAGCTTGGGCAGACTTTTGAAGCAAAGAGGCTTAAAAGTCACCGCTCAAAAACTTGACCCATATATGAATGTTGACCCTGGAACCATGAGTCCTTTCCAACACGGCGAAGTTTATGTCACTGACGACGGTGCGGAAACCGACCTCGATTTAGGTCATTATGAGCGTTTTATAGATGAAAATTTATCAAAATTTTCAAACCTTACATCTGGTAAAGTCTATGATAACGTACTAAGTCGTGAAAGGCAAGGCGGATATTTAGGGCAAACAGTTCAAGTTATTCCCCATATCACGAACGAAATTAAAAGCTTTATTTATGCTGGTGCTGAGAAAAGTGGCGCTGATGTTTTAATTACCGAAATCGGCGGAACAACAGGCGACATTGAATGTCAGCCTTTCCTTGAAACTATCAGACAAGTTGGTCTGGAAGTCGGAAAATCTAACTGCCTATT
>CAYJOS010000128.1:0-6198 GCA_964371875.1 uncultured Oscillospiraceae bacterium
CACATACCACACAGTTTCATATTTAAGGTGATGTAACATAGTTTCGTCCCACAACAGACGTAAATTTGCGGGAAACTCGTCATCTCCCTCCCACAATTGAATAGTCACCTTTATATAATCGAACAAGGGAATAGTATATGCTAAATCGCCAACAGGAAATTTTTCTCCGCCTAATTTTATATACACTTTTTCGATTGTAGACATATTTTTCTCGAAAAACTCAGTAGTTTCGGTATAAATCATCTCTTCACCAACGCCGGGGTGTTTCATAGACCCAAGTGTGTTGACAGGAACATATTTCCCTGAAGGTTTTGGTGGGGTTTCTGTTCTGCAAATAAAGTCGTAAATTGAGAGGTGTTCAAGTTGCTCGGCAACAGTTCCGTCTGGGCGAGTTACTGTTCCTGTTTCTTTTTCAACCGCAAAACGCTCCCCAAGCAAGTTTACATATATATACTCAACATCACTTTCAAGGTTTAGTCTGCGAATTAAGTCTGTTTGATTGTAGGATTTAAAAATTTTCTTCGCTGCGTCTACTATAATAACATCTCTTTCGGTCATAAATCCGTTCCTTTCGCAAGTAATTATTGCACTAATATATTAAATATGTTACAATATTTAAGTCTAAATTATTATATATCAAAGTATTAGTATTGTAAACTAAAATATAGCAAAAGAGGAAGTGAAAATTTGAAACAGTTAATGACGGGAAACGAAGCCATAGCTCGTGGCGCATGGGAAGCAGGCGTTAGATTTGCCTCGGCTTATCCAGGAACTCCCAGTACAGAAATTTTGGAAAATATCACAGGATATAAGGACATTTATTCAGAATGGGCACCAAACGAAAAGGTTGCTCTTGAAGCTGTTATCGGTGCATCAATGGGTGGCGCTCGTGCGCTAGCATCTATGAAACACGTCGGTGTTAACGTCGCCGCCGACCCACTTTTCACCTTTGCTTACACAGGTGTTAACGGCGGTATGGTGCTTATTTCTGCTGACGAACCAGGTCAACACTCATCTCAAAATGAGCAAGACAACAGAAACTATGCAAAGCACGCAAAAATTCCTATGCTTGAACCATCAAACAGCCAAGAAGCTAAAGATTATGTATGTAAAGCATTTGAAATCAGCGAACAGTTTGACACACCTGTTATGCTTCGTGTAACAACAAGAATGTGCCATTCAAAAAGCGTTGTAGATTGCTTAGATAGACAAGACATAGCAATCAAACCATACGTCAAAAATGTTCAAAAATACCTAGCAGTTCCTGCAATTGCTCGTCAAATGCGTGCAAGAGTTGAAGAACGCATGGTAAAACTTGCCGAATTTTCTGAAACCACCGAGCTAAACCAAGTTTTTGAAGGTGGCAAAATTGGCGTTATCTGCGCTGGTATGACTTACTGCTATGCAAGAGAAGTTTTCGGCGATGAGGCTAGTTACCTAAAATTAGGATTTACCTATCCCATGCCAGCAGAAAAAATCAAAAAATTCTGCGAAGGCAAGGAAAAAATTTATATAATCGAAGAAAATGACCCATTCATCGAAGAATTTGTCAAAACTTTAGGCATAGAATGCCACGGAAGCGACACCTTCCCCCACTTCGACGAACTCACTCCTGATGTTTTGAGAAAAGCTCTCAGCGGTGAGTCATTACCATCAATCAACTACGACAAATCCATGGTCGTTCCTCGCCCTCCCCTACTATGTGCAGGTTGCCCTCACAGAGGATTTTTCTATGAGCTTGGCAAACGCAAAAACGTTGTAGTTTCAGGTGATATCGGCTGTTATACCCTAGCTTTTGCTGCACCTTATAATGCTATGGACTCAACAATTTGCATGGGCTCTGGCTTTAGTGCTGCCCACGGAATTCAAAAAGTCCTCGACATGGTTGAGGGTAACGAAAAACGTGTTCTTGGTGTAATGGGTGACTCCACTTTCTTCCATACTGGTATCAACTCACTAACCGAAGTTTTATATAATGGCGGCAGAACTGTCAGCGTAATTTTGGACAACAGAATTACAGGTATGACTGGGCATCAAGAAAACCCAGGTTCTGGTTATCACGCCGACCAAAGCGACGCTCCGATTATCGAAATCGAGCCCGTCGTGCGTGCTTTAGGTGCAAAAAACATCCGTGTAATCAACCCTAACGAGCTAAGCGAAGTTAAAGAAGCTCTCGACTGGGCATTTTCACTGGAAGAACCATCAGTCATCATCACAAGATGGCCTTGCGTTTTGAAAAGAATTCGCCCTGAAGATACCGAAGAATTCGGTACTCTATTCAAAGAAAAATGCATGATAAACGAGGACAAATGCATAGGCTGTAAAATGTGCCTAAAATGCGGTTGCCCTGCAGTTTCAATGAAAACAAACGAAAAGAAAGCTGAAATTGACAGAGTTCAATGCGTCGGCTGTGGCGTTTGCGCACAAGTTTGCCCAAAAGATGCTATTGAAAAGGAGGGCAACTAATATGAACAGTATTTTACTTGTTGGTGTTGGCGGTCAAGGAACAATTCTTGCCAGTAAACTTTTGACAATCGGCTTAATGGAAGCTGGTTATGATGTCAAAATGAGCGAAATTCACGGCATGAGCCAGCGTGGAGGTTCGGTTTCCTCTCAAATTCGTTACGGTGATGTTGTTTATTCGCCTGTTATCGAAAAAGGTGGCGCAGATATTATCATCGCTTTTGAGAGAATGGAAGCTTTAAGATGGCTTGAATACCTAAAACCAAACGGAAAAGTTATAGTCAACGACTACCGTATAAATCCAATGCCCGTCATCATGCAAGCGGCGGAATATAGCGAAAATATCATGGACGAGCTTAAAAAAGCAACCGAAACTATTGCAGTTAATGCAACTGACGAAGCAATTTCACTAGGAAATGCTAAGGCTATGAACATAATTTTGCTCGGTGCTACTGTCAAAAGCATGGGTCTTACAGAAATTAACTGGGAAAAAATCATTTCCGAAAATGTTAAAGCAAACTTTGTCGAACTCAATGTCAAGGCATTTAATAAAGGACTTACATTGGTTTAAAACACTTACTATTTAATATTAAACACGAAAAACACTCCTTTTGAGGTATTATGTACCAAAAAAGGAGTGTTTTTCTATATTAATTTACTATTTCTCTGCTACTAATTTCTTAACTTCTCTAACAATATGTTCCGCAGTGAGGTCAAATTGTGTACGCAGATAGTCCTGAGGACCAACTTCACCGAACACGTCTTCCACAGCAACATAACCAACTTTTGCTTCGCCGTTTAGTGCCATTTTTACAGCGCTGAACAGTCCGCCGTACTTGTTGTGGTTTTCAGCAGTGACAACCACGCCAGTTTTTGTTGCATACTCTTTTAGAAGTTCTTCGTCAATTGGTTTGACTGTAAACATGTCGATCACAGATGCTTCAATGCCTTCTTCTGCGAGCATTTTCGCAGCTTGCATAGCCTCGTGAACCATAATTCCGCAAGCAACAATTGTTGCGTCTTTGCCTTCGCGAAGGACGTTTCCTTTACCAATTTGGAATTCTGTTCCATCCGCATATACAGTTTCTGGGTTTTTTCTTGGCACACGGATGTATTTCACGCCTGGCATGTCTTTTACTTTCCAAAGAATGTCAGTAATCATGGCAATATCTGTAATATCTATGACAGTAGCCTCAGGCATAACGCTGTAAAGTGCCATATCCTCGAAAGGCATGTGTGTTCCGCCATTAAAAGCAGCTGTAATTCCAGGATCTGTTCCAATAATTGTCATGGGATTTTTTGCATATCCGCCAGACAAAAACGCTTGGTCGAACACACGACGAGAAGCAAAACAGCCAAAAGTGTGGGTATAAGGCTTAAATCCAACCGCACTCATACCGCCTGCAATACCAATCATATTCGCTTCAGCGATGCCGACATTGATAAAACGGTCACTTTTTTTCATGCAACCAGCAGTTCCGCTGCAACCCATAAGGTCAGCGTCTAGCCAAACCGCATCGGGGTCTGTTTCGATGATTTTCATCGCAACTTCACCGATTACATTCTTATATAAACGTGTATCTTTTTCACCTGTGTAAATTATTTTCATTATCTTACCCCCTCGCCTAATTGCTTTTTTTCGCACGAAGTTCAGCTAACCAGCCGTCGAAAACTTCTTTGGAAACTGCCATTGAATGGTTGCCCGCAGACTCTTCAATCTCTTTGACACCCTTACCTTTAACGCTGTCAAGAACGATAGCAAGAGGCTTGTCGCCTGTTGGTGCTATCAAAGCTGCGTGTAATCCTTCGATGTCGTCGCCAACTATTGTTTTAGCATCAAAACCGAAAGAAGCAAACTTCGCTTCGATATTTCCCAAGTCCAAAATGTCAGCAGTTGCGCCGTCAAGTTGTCTTTTGTTCCAGTCGATAATCCAGACTAAATTGTTAACTTTTTTTGCCGCAGTGAACATAGCAGCTTCCCAAATCTGACCTTCATTAAGCTCACCATCACCGACAATAAGGTAGGTTTTGCAAGACTTTCCACGCATTTTGTCGCCCATAGCCATGCCGACTGCGAGGGAGCTTCCTTGACCTAGTGAACCTGTTGTCATGTCAACTCCAGGTGTCTTATTTTTGTCGCAGTGTGAAGGGAAATTTGTGCCGTTTTGGTTTAGGGTTTTAACATCTTCAATAGGGAAAAATCCTTTTAATCCCAGCGCCGCATAGACAGCAGGGCCAGCGTGACCTTTAGAGCAAACCAGTTTGTCACGGTTTTCGTCAGATGGGTTTTTAGGGTCATACTTCATTACATCGCCGTATAAAACAGCCAAAGTATCGCAAACTGAAAGGCTTCCGCCTATGTGACCGAAGCCACGAGCAGCAATAGCCTCAACTGTCCAGATACGAATATCCAGAGCAAAATCTTCTAAATTTTTCTTTAGTTCTGTGTTCAATTTTTTTACCTCCGTTAAATTCTTGCAACGCCTGATTTTCTAGCCGCATCGGCAACAGCTTCCGCAACAGCCTTACCAACTCTGAGGTCAAAAGCGGCTGGGATTATGTAGTCCGCAGTCAAATCTTTGTCCTCAATTAGCTCGGCGATGGCGTATGCCGCCGCAACTTTCATCTCATCATTTATGTCCGATGCACGGACGTCCAAAGCTCCACGGAAAACTCCAGGGAAAGCCAAAACGTTGTTAATTTGATTGGGGAAATCGCTTCTTCCTGTGCCGACAACCGCCGCTCCGCCAGCTATTGCTTCATCTGGGAAAATTTCGGGAGTTGGGTTTGCACATGCAAAAATTATTGCATTTTTATTCATAGTTTTAACCATTTCAGTGGTCATGACACCTGGGCCAGATACGCCTATAAACACGTCGCTGTCCTTTATAACATCGGCTAGTGTGCCTTGTAATTTGTTTGGATTTGTAAGTTTTGACATTTCAGTTTTCGCACTGTCCATATCGTCTCTTCCGTCATAAAGTGCGCCTTTTCTGTCGCAGATTATGATATCTTTACAACCAGCAGAAAGGATAAGTTTGGCAATTGACGTCGCTGCCGCACCAGCTCCAGACATTACAATTCTGACATCTTCAATCTTTTTATTTACAATTTTTAGAGCATTTACAAGACCTGCTAAAGTGACGATTGCAGTGCCGTGTTGGTCGTCGTGGAAGATTGGAATGTCGCAGCATTCTTTTAATTTTTGCTCAATTTCAAAGCAACGTGGAGCAGAGATGTCTTCTAGGTTGATTCCACCAAAAGAACCTGCTAAAAGCCTGACAGTATTGACAATTTCATCTACATCTTTGGAACGAATGCAGAGTGGAAAAGCATCAACATCAGCGAATTTTTTGAACAAAACGCACTTGCCTTCCATGACAGGCATACCAGCTTCAGGGCCGATGTCGCCGAGTCCTAAAACCGCTGTTCCGTCGGTCACGACTGCGACCAAATTGTGTCGTCTTGTGTATTTATATGATAGGTCAACATCTTTGGAAATTTCTAGACAAGGCTCTGCAACACCTGGTGTGTAGGCGATGGATAAGTCTTCCTTGCTCTCAGCAGGGCAACGGGCGATAACTTCAATTTTTCCGCCCCATTCTGCGTGTTTTTCAAGTGCAATTTCTTTAATATTTGACATGGTTTTCTCCTTAATTTATCTAAGATTTGGCAATGTCGAACCGCCGTATGGCATAAGTATTATTTTGGCATTTTTTGAATATTTATTCACTG
>CAYJOS010000129.1:0-6182 GCA_964371875.1 uncultured Oscillospiraceae bacterium
CCCAAAGGGCGATTAGCCCTTGTTGGTTTCGCTTTATCTTGGTGCGATTGCTCCTGTTTAACTAATGCAAGCTAATTATTATTGTATACTCAGCACCCTAACCGCATCTCGCCGTTCGGGGGCGAGTCCCCGACGTGTTTTGCTTACTTTTTCACGAGAAAAAGTGAGCCCTCGGAGAGCGTTCCCCTCGTTCCTTTTCGCCGAAGCGAAAATTCTTTGTTCTCCTCGTTCTCCTCGTTCTTTTCGCTATTACAAAAACCTATCTTCTCACAAGCAAACTAATGAGGCTGTCGCAATGCGACAGCCCCAGATTTTTTATTTAAGACCAATGCCCTCTTCAATGTTTGTGATCATAAGATCCATTGAAGTGATACCACCGTCAGCAATATACCAAGCAGCACCTGGCTCTAGGTAAACGATTTGTCCATTTTTATATGCATCTGTTTGTGCAATAATGTCATTTTCCATTTGCTCTTTAGCAGCTGTTGCTTCTTCGCCAACTGCAGTGTCTTTGTCTAGAACGAAGAACCAGTTAGGGTTTAGCTCTAGTAGACCATCATATGAAATCGCATCACCGTGGTTAACATCTTCGTCGCCTTTTACGTTGCTAAAGCCCATTTCATTAACGATGATTGAGCAACGACCTGCGTCACCAAGTGCATTAAGTCCACCAGCAAAGATTAGAAGTGAAGCAGTTTGCTCGCCTGCAAATTCAGCGATAGCAGCAATTCTTTCTTCATATCCAGCGATTATATCGTCAACTTCGCCTGAAATACCAAAGATTTGACCGTGTTTTGAAGCTAGTTCTTTGTAGCTTGCCATGAAACCATCTTCATAAATAACAGCAGCTGACATTGTTGGAGCAATCATAGAAAACTCTTCATACATACTTTCTGTTCTATCTGATGAGAAGATAACATCTGGCTCCAATGACATAACAGCTTCCATGTCAATATCTTTTAATCCTGCACCTACATTAACGATATTCTCGTCGTCAATGTATTTTTGTAAATGTTCAGGGTAAGTGCCGCCTTTAATATAGCCAACAACTCTATCTCCCATGCCTACTGCATCTAAAAAGTCCATTGTTTGGTGGTTAAGAACAACAACTCTTTCGGGGTTAACAGGGAATTCGACATCAATGTCATTGCCTTCTGCGTCTAAAACTGTAACAGTAATAGTTTCTCCGCCTTCTGTTTCCTCTTCTGTTTCTGCTTCAGCTTCAGGTGCAGTTGACTCAACAACCGCTTCTTCTTCAACTGGTGCTTCTTCTGCGCCACCGCAAGCTGTCATTGACAGTGCAAGTGATGCTGCTAGGGCTAGTGCTAGAATTTTTTTCATTTTGTTTTTTCCTTTCAAGGTAAAAAATTATTGTATATAAAGGCTAATGCCTGAATATCTTAGTTTAATTTAACTAACTAAATTCCTATTTTTAACCTCACAATTAAGTGAGGTTTAGTTTTTAGTAATAAATTGAAATTGGCTTACCATTTATCATTTGAATATCAAAGTCAACTTGGTAAAGATCTTTAAGTGTTTCCTTGGTCATAACATTTTCAACAGTATCAAATTTGTATAGTTTACCGTCTTTAAATGCGCCAATATAATCAGAATAAGCAGACGCAAAGTTGATTTCGTGCAATACTAAAATAACAGTTTTGCCAAGCTCTTCGCTGAGTTTTCTAACAAGTTTCATTAGGTTTGATGAGTGGTAGATGTCAAGGTTATTTGTTGGTTCATCGAGGAAAACAAAGTCTGTATCTTGGGCGATAACCATTGCAATATAAGCTCTTTGTAATTGACCCCCTGAAAGTTCATCTATAAATCTCTCAGTAAATTCTTGAAGCTCCATATAGTCAATCGCCATGTCGACCATTTTATGGTCTTCTTCGGTCAAGTTATTACCTGAATATGGAAATCTACCAAATGCAACAAGCTCTTTAACTGTGAGTTTCATCGCGACATTGTTTTGCTGAGTTAAAATTGCAAGTTTTTTCGCAAGTTCTTTGCTTTTCCATTTTTTAAGATCCACATCTTCAAACAAAACCTCGCCGCTATCTTGTGCAATAAGTCTTGTTATGATGTTCAAAACCGTGGATTTACCAGCACCGTTAGGGCCGATAAGTGAGATAACTTTTCCACGTGGTAGTTGAAATTTTACATCATTTACAACTTGTTTCTCTCCGTAATATTTATTTATTTGATTAATTTTCATAATTAATTATGACCATTCCTTTCTGCGAAAGACACAAGACAGCCAGAAAATGGTCATAATGTGCCATGTTTTTCGGTTGTCCACCTTAAGTGGACGAGAAAAACGGTTTTAATAATCTTTAAGTTTGAAAATTTATTTTCAAACTTATACTCCATTATTTTTAAGTACGAGATATAGGAAATATGCTCCACCGAACAGGTTTATAAAAACCGAAATTTGTGTTCCAAATCCGAAGACATGCTCAATTAATGTTTGTCCACCGAGCAAGACCACAATACCCATAAGTGCAGAACCTAACATCAAATAACTGTGTTTATATGTCTTGAAAAACTCTCTTGCAAGGTTTGCAATAATCAGACCTAAAAACGAAATTGGTCCAACTAACGCTGTTGCGATTGTAATGAAAAATGTGACTGCAATTAAAAGCCTTCTGACAACTTTATCGTAGTCAACGCCTAAATTAATTGCCTGATTTTTTCCAAGTGTGATAACGTCAAGTAATTTTATATCTCTCCAAAATACGACAGTTACAATTGCAATTAAGCCAAGTGACATGTATATAAGTTCAGCATTAACATGGTCAAATCCTGCAACAAGCTCTGTTAAAAGTTGGTCATATTCATTAGGGTCCATAACACGGGTCATGGTGTTTGTTATGCTTGTGAATAGTGTTGCAAGCACTGTTCCCGCAAGTAAAACATACAAAATATTGTACTTGGTTTTTTTGAAAAGTGCACCGTAAATTATTGTTCCGGCAAAACCCATGATAACAACGTCTGTAAAAAATGAAACATATTTATTTGCCGCAAAAATACTGCTACTGCCGAGGAAAAATACTATCGCTGTGTGGATGATTATGTATAGTGAGTTCATGCCCAAAAGGCAGGGTGTGACAATTCTATTTTTGATAATTGATTGAAAAACAATACTTGCTGCGCCTATGCAAAAGGCGGCGATTATCATAGTAATTAGTTTTGGAGTTCTGATATACATTGCATAGTCGAAAAATTTCATGTCGACAAAAATGAACATATATGTTAGCCCTAAAATTATCGCAAGTACAAAAAGTGTTATTAATTTAACACCTGAAGAAGCTTTAAGCATCGCAAGTTTTCTCCTCTTTTTTGATTTTTGGCTTGCCTGAGCTTAAGCGATTGAAAAGCATAACAATAAAAATTACGCTTCCTATAATTCCTGAAATAAGCTCAATTGGCATCTCATATGGTCTTATAACCACACGACCAATTATGTCGCAAAGAAGAACAAACATAGCTCCGAAAACTCCGACATCTAAAATGCTACCTCGAATTTTGTCGCCTCTAAACATTGCTACAATGTTTGGAACAATAAGTCCTATGTAAGAAATTGTTCCGACTGTTACAACGACACTCGCTGTGATAACAGCCGCAATTGAGAGTCCGCCAAACATTACAACTTTATAGTTAACGCCGAGGTTTGTTGAAAAACTTTCACCCATACCGACAATATTGAAATGGTTTGCATAGATATATGCAATGACAACAAGAGGTAAAATTAAAAATACAATTTCATATCTACCTGCTAAAATCAGCGAAAAATCGCCAACCAACATGCTCGCTAAAACTTGAGTTAAATCGTTTTCATATGCAAGATAGCTGACAACACCACCGATAACGCTGTTGAACATTATACCGATTAGCGGAACCATAATAACGTCTTTTAATTTAATTCTTTGTACAAACCAGACAAAAACCCAAGTTCCGAGTATTGCTGATGCAAAGGAAAAAACTGTTCTTGTTGCAAGGTTTGCGGATGGGACAAAAAGCATTGCGACTAAAATACCAAGTTGTGCCGAGGAAATTGTAGCACCTGTTGTTGGTGAAACAAATTTGTTCATGCAGAGGTTTTGCATTATAAGACCTGCAATACTCATGCCTATACCTGTGCAAAGAATTGCCATTAATCTGGGCAATCTTGCGTTTAAAAGTACCGTGAGTTGTAAAAAATCACCCTCTAAAATTCCATCGAGGGACACATCATATGCACCTATAAATATAGAAGCAAACCCTAATATTATGGTTGCTACTATCATCAAAACTGTAATTTTATTGCTTTTCATATAAATCCTTTCGGAAATTAGTTTAACTTTACTAATAAATGTTACCATATGCTAATAATTCAGTCAAGTTAATTTAATACAATTTTAATAATTAGTTCAATTTAACTAATTAACAGAAATAAAAAAAGCCCTTTCGGGCTTTTTTGTACAACTGATCGAAAAATGTTAGAGGATTTTTCGATATGTAAGCTTTGACATACTAAAGTGGGCTGTCAAAATGTGTTAATATACTTATTTAAAGTTTGGCATATCACTGTTTGCCATTGAATAAACTTCGCAAAATGCCATCAAAATATCGTGTACAGGAATTTCGCCTACAGTAGTTGGTGTTGCTACCATTTCAAAAACACCATTTGCAAAGTCAACTTCATAGGATAGCGAAAGTACGGTTTCGCTATTTTCATTTATCACATCTTTTGTAAAAATTGGTAATATTTCTACATTATTCACTATCATATAAGACTTATACTCAGCATTTTCATCGAAAAAAAAGGTTGCATATTCGCCAGTTCCGTCGGGCAGTGTTCCAAGCATTTCCTCGGCATATCCAAGCACAGCACCTTCCATGTTGTACGCAGCCAAGGGCATTCCTATTGTCTCTTCAAAAACTGCTTCTCCGCCAGACTCTATATACATTAAATCGGTATCATTTGCAGTGTAAGTAAAAGTTGTGCTTACAAAACCTTCCTCTTTAATCGTTCCAACAAAAACACCATCGGCTTCAACATAAATATTAGCGTTAACATTATTAAAATCACCGTTAAAAGATATACTTGAAGCATTTTCGAGGGTTGGTAAAACGTCTTCGACAGGAATTTCAACCTCGGCATCTCTTGCAATCCAGTGTTCAATTTGGCGGTATAAGCCGAAAGCAGAACCGATTAACAAAGCAATAACTATTGGAATTACTACTTTTTTGTTGTAAAATGAAAATTTATTTTTGCCCATAATTCTTCCTTCAATTAAATTTATTTCAGCTATATACTAACACATTTTTATGCATTTGTAAATCCGAAATTTGCTTAGAATTCGAATTGTAAACTTACTTGCTTTTGTTAAATTATTAAGTTATAATAAGTTAACAAAATTTTACAGGAGGTATCACAATGAAAAAGTCTATTTTAATCCTAGCTGTAATCCTAGTTTTCAGTCTTAGCACATTAGCATTCGCAAACGAAACAGAGACGACAAGCACAATTCCACAATTTAACATGTCACCAGATTTCAAGTATCTAAGCATTGAGGGAACTAGCGTCAGACCCGACGCACCCCTCACTCGTGGAGAGCTAATTGAAATGCTTTTTACCTTAAATATTGACGTAGATAAGAACGATGAATACACAACCGAGCTCACCGATTTGATAGACGAGGAGCTAAAAAATGCAGTTGCATATTTTGAAAGTTACGGTGTTTTGACAGGCTATCCTGACGGAACATTTCAGCCAACCGCGCCTATAACTCGTGCAGAATTTGTCGTAGTTTTGCACAGATTTATGATGATGGATGTAGGCGACATGGCATTAGAACACATGGATTTCACAGATGTTTCAGGTCACTGGGCAAAGGGATATTTAAAATCTGCCTATGACAAAACTTGGATTAACGGCTATGAGGACAACACCATGCAACCTGATGGAAACATTACTCGTGCTGAGGCGGTCACAGTTATAAACCGAATTTTAGAGCGTGAAATTGTCGATATCACAGGCGGTAGCCCCTTCGGAGATGTTCCAGTTGGACACTGGGCGCTAGGCAATTTACTCAGTGCGGTTGACCTGAGTTCAACACAGGAAAGTCAAAGCGAAGCAAGCGAAATTCCTATAGATTTCACAGGACTTAAAGTGAAAGATTTTGACGGAGAATATCTAT
>CAYJOS010000130.1:0-6150 GCA_964371875.1 uncultured Oscillospiraceae bacterium
CAAATGTCGCAATCGCAAAATGAATTTTGCTACCTTTACTTGCACATTTTTGACCCTCTTACAGCTCAAAATTTAAAAATTAAAGTTTTACTCGATTTTTTTCAAAAAATCGTAGGTTTTTAGGACAAAGTCCTAAATCGTCTGTCGCAACAGGCGAAATCTTAATTTAAATAGCGCAAACCGCAGTTTGCATGACCTCTCTTGCATATCAAAATCAACTAGCTGCATACCTTATATTAGCAAATGCAGTCGACAATGAATTGTGGTGATTTATGCCGTACGACTATTTTTCTTCAGCCACCACGACGTTAATAACTCCCCCAACTTCGTGTCCTAGTTTGCATTTAATTTCAAATGTTCCAAAACCTTTGATTGGCTCGGGTTGAACTATTTTATTTTTTTCAATGTTGATTTCAAATTGTGTGCGTAGTCCGTCGGAAATTTCTTTTGTTGTGATTGAACCAAAAAGTTTTCCGCCTGTTCCTGCTTTTGCATAAATTTTTACAACTATGCTTTTAAGTTTCTCTGCAACTGCCTCTGCGGCTGCTTTTTCCTCTGCCATTTGCTTCTTTTTTGCCGCTTCTTTGAGTTTCATTGCGTTTATATTGTCAGCAGTTGCCACTACTGCAAGTTTTTTTGGTAGCAAAAAGTTTCTCGCATATCCGTCGGGGACTTCTTTTAGCTCCCCTTTTTTACCTTTTCCTTTTACATCTTCTTGAAAAATAACTTTCATTTTTTCCTATCCTTTCCTATTCATCAAGATACTGGTCGATTGCTTTTATTAATTGTGCCGCCGCATCTTGAATTGTGATATCTTTAATTTGTGCTCCTGCAGCTGAGTTATTTCCACCGCCGCCGAAGTGTTCAAGCAAAACTTGAACATTTATTTTTCCTATTGATCTAGCCGAAATCGCAACTCCGCCTGCTGGGGTTGGATATGCGACAATTGACGCTTCAACTCCCGAAATATTTAGCATTTCATCAGCCGCCTGAGCGGAGGCAATTCTATCCGAGGATGTGTGCATAATCGAAATCGCTATGCTTTCTCTATAAATTTTTGCGCCTTGTAAAATGGTATATTTTTCAATTGTACCCTCAAAATCGTTTTGTAGCAAACGTTTTACGCTTACCGTATCAGCGCCTAATCTTTTCAAATAAGCCGCCGCATCGAAGGTTCTCTCGCCTGTTCTTAGGGTGAAATTTTTTGTATCAAGCACAATTCCAGATAACAATGCCTCGGCTTCACACTTTTGAACACCTGTTTGTTGAACAATTTCTTGCATGAGTTCAGCCAAAATTTCCGAAGTCGACGAGGCATTCGGCTCATACATCATCAGCGTGGGATTTTCTATATATGTCGCCGCTCGTCTGTGGTGGTCGATTACGACAACTCTGTTGCAAGTGAGAAGCAAATTTTCGTCCTCAACTTGTTCTGGTCTGTGTGTGTCAACAACTACCAGTAAAGTTCTTCCATCTGCCTTTATCATCGCTTCGCTCGGTGAAATAAATGCATTTTTATACTCTTCATGCTCCTCAAGCATTTTTATAAGGCTTTGTGAAACATTTTTATCCGGGTCAACTACTATATTATATGTCTTATTATGATTTCTTGCAATACTGCATATGCCCACCGCCGCACCAATTGCGTCAAGGTCGGCAAATTTGTGACCCATGACCAAAATATGCGATGAATCATTAATAATTTCGGTTAAAGCGTTGGCAACAACACGGGTTTTAACCTTTGTTCTGGTTTCAACTTCAATTCCTCTACCACCAAAAAATTCAAAGGTAAACCTATTTTTAATAACCGCTTGGTCACCACCTCTTGACAGCGCCATTTCCATTCCAAGCGAGGCAAATTGATGGTTTTCGGCAAGCCCCGAACCATCTCTTCCTATGCCTATGCTGATAGTTGCGTGAATTCCGCTGTCGGAAATTATGTTGTGAGCGTCTTCGATTAAGCTGAATTTTTCCTCTGTAATTTGGGCGAGAAATCTCTCCTCAAATACGAATAAATATCTGTCACGGTTGACACGTCTGACCAAGCCGTCTTTTCCGTCTGCCCATTGCATGATTTTTTCGTCAAGTTGGGTGAGGACTTCGTTTTTGTTTCTCTCGGTCACGCCTTTTGTCATTTCATCGACATTATCCATGACGACCAAGGCGATTACGGGCTTTGAGTTCTCATACTCCACCCTGATTTTGTCATATTCTGTAACATCTACCCAGTAAGTTATTGCCATAAATCCTGAAGTTTCTCCGCCCTTGTCAGAGCGGACAACGTTTCCGTAAATTTGGTATTTTTTCTCGTTAATCACAACTAATCCAGGGCAAAGTGATCGTCCCTCTTTTAGCCATTTATCAGAAAATTCTGGGATTAAATCAGGTAATTGTGCTTGAAAACTAGGACTTTTTACACCAAACATGGCAAAAAAATCCTGATTGCCCCATACAATTTGCTTGTCTTCCATTTTGAAAACAACCATAGGAAGCGGAAAATTTAACAGAGTATCATTTTTTGCCGACTGTACATCATAAGTAATCGAGTTAATGTATTCAACCAATTCTTTTTGCTTTTTTCTTGCACTAATCGCCGAAAAAATCAGCATAATCACGAGAACAGCAAGTTCAATTTGTGCAAGCCTCGCATCAAAAAAGAAGGTGGCAATTGTGAAAATGAATAAAATAACAAGATACATACGCACACTGGGTTCGATAAACCTACGTATTTTATTGTTCATAAGCGCAGCTCCTTAAAGCTCAATAATGGTTTATTATATCAAATTTTATTCACATTTTCAACATTTTATTTGTGCAAAGATATCCGTATAGTGATTTTTCGTAATTTTTGATTAATTTTTCAATTTTGGGAAATACTTTTCGTGACGGTTTTCTAAAAATTTAACCGATTATTCATTGAAACGAACGGAGAAACTTACATGAAGGCGATAATTATGGCTGGTGGTGAGGGCACGAGGTTGCTTCCCATCAGTCACGGAATTCCAAAACCTATGACTAAAATTTTTGACAAACCTGTCATGGAACACATAATTAATTTATTAAAAAAGCATAATTTCGACGAAATTTGCGTCACACTTTGCTCAAAACCCGATATGTTTAAGGCATATTTCGGTGATGGCAGTAAGTTTGGTGTAAAAATTTGTTATAAAATTGAACACGAACCACTAGGCACGGCTGGTGGAGTTAAAAATTGCGCTGATTTCATCGGCGAGGATGAGTGCCTAATAATCAGCGGTGATGCGGTTTGTGATTTTAATTTGACAAGATTTGTAAGGGAACACCACGAAAAAAATCCGCTTGTGAGCATTGCACTTGCAGAAAATTCCAACCCTCTTCGCTACGGTTTAGTTGTAACCGACAACGACGGCTTTGTCCGTGGTTTTGTCGAAAAACCTGACTGGAGTAGGGTTGTGACAAATTTTATCAGCACAGGAATTTACATTTTAACACCAAAAGCATTAAAAATGATACCATCTGATACAAAATACGATTTTGCAAAACAATTATTTCCAAAAATTTTGGAACAACAGCTTCCAATTCAAGGAATAAAAGCCGACGGGTACTGGTGCGACATGGGAACCCCCTCAGAATTTCGCAAATGCACTTACGACGCCCTGAGAGGAAAATTGAAGCTCAAAATTGACGCACCTGAAATTGCGGACGGCATTTTTTGCTCAGCTACGCTGGATAAAAGTGTAAAACTTTTATCTCCTTGTTTTGTCGGAAAAGACGTAATAATAGGCAAAAATGTCGAAATTGGGGCAAATTCTGCGATAAATTCCAATAGCGTAATTGCCGAAGGCGCAAAAATATACCGCTCGATAATCGACGGCGGTATAGTTGGAAAAAATGCAATTTTAGACGGTGCAATCGTATGCAATTGTGCTGTTGTGGACGAAGATGATGCCTCAGAAATCGGGCAAATTTACCCAGCAAAAGGTGCAAAATTCGCCCCTGTAATCATTCCCCCGAGGGTTGACCGAAGCCCAAAAGGCAAAGTTGTGGGGCAAATTCCATGCAGAGATAAGGCTCTTTTCATGCGAAAAATTTCGGAAAATTTCATGGAAGCCGGAGCAGATTTCACGGACGGTTTGCTTATTAAAAAAGACAATATCAGTGTGCGAGTTTTTCCAGCTGATGATAAAAACATGGTTTTAATTCAGTCAAATTCCCGAAAAAAACACGCCGAAAAACTGGTAAACGAAATCATTAATGTGACTTATTGATTTTCATAAATTTATTCAATCTTTCACACATTAAAAACATCATAACCGCTAAAAACATCAAGAAATAGCCATAAAACCCGAAGCCAACACGTTCTGCAACTAGTCCAAAAAGTGGTGGCATAATTGTGTTTCCAGTGTAAGCAAATGCCATTTGAATTCCAATAATTGCCTGGGAATTTCGTCTGCCAAAATAGTAAGGTGTTTGATGAATAATTGAGGGAAAAATTGGGGCACAGCCAAAGCCCATGATTATAAGCCCTACCATGGCGATTTCCGTGCTAATTTCAGTAATAATTAACAATAATCCAACGAAAACTACAGCAGTTCCACCACGAATTAACAGTTTATCACCGAATTTATCGGCAATAAATCCGCAGAAAATTCGACCTGCCGTGATGCCTATAAAGATAAATGAAGCAAATTTTGCGGCAAAAGCCGCTTCCAATCCAAGGTGATATACAAGCCAACTGGTCGCCCAAACTCCCGAAACACATTCAAGCGCACTGTAGCACAAGAAGGCGATCAAAACAAATTTTACACCCCTGACAGACACAGCTTCTTTAAAAGAAAGTGGCTGTGTTTTTTCCTCTTCTTCGGCAAAATTTTCTGCATTTTGCTTGCCCCAAAGCTTTATCGTGAACAGTAAAATTATTACAAGTACAAATTGAATTATCGCAACAATTTGATATCCACTTTGCCAACCGTCAAAATTTAACAGTGCATAACTCATTATAAAAGGGCTGACTGATGCACCAATCCCCCAAAAAGCATGAAGCCAACTCATGTGTTTTGATGAATAATGCACAGAAACATAGTTGTTTATCGAGGCATCAACCCCTCCTGCGCCGAAACCATATGGTATGGCAAAAACTAACAATATATAGTAATTTTTTGTAATAGAGTAAACAAACATGGCAATAGCTGTCAGGAAAACACTTCCAACTACAACTTTTCCAATGCCAAAATATTTCGTCATCCTCTCCGACAAAAGGCTTGAAACTATGGTCGACGCCGTGGTTATCATGGTAATTCCGCCGACAAACGAAATGGGGACACTCAAATCCCCATACATAGACGGCCAGCCCGCCCCCAAAAGAGAGTCGGGCAAGCCTAAACTTATAAACGCAATGTAAATAATTGCCAGTAATAACATATACATAACTAATCTGTCGCTTCCTTTATTTCCAGTTCTTGAATTGAGCTCGCAAAACAGTATAGCACATATATCAACCTTATTGCAAACACAAAATTTACGAATAATGTAAAAATTGTAAATCCAGTTATAAAATCATTTTCGAATGAATGAACCAGCCAAGTTTGCACCGCTAGAACCGTGTTTAAAATAATAATAACGCTTCTGCAAAGCAAAATTCGGGGCGCTTCTTCACAGTCATATTTCAAGGCAAGTCTGTATAAATTTGTCAGTAAAATAAAATCGAACGTCAATCTTATAACTTGAACTAAGGTCATTAAAACTCCGAACGTGTTTTCAATTCGAACGTACAGCCCATTTATAACCCAAGTTATTGCGCAAGCAGTTACAAGAAATATTCCAAATTTTTCAATTAATTTCAGCTCAGGTAGCTCATCTGACAGTTCAATTGTTGCTTGTACTATCAAAATATAGCCTAAAAAATCTGGCAATAAATCCCAGCTATTTATATTGAAATGTAGAAATATTAATAGGTAGCCTTTGGCAATTTTCTTTATATTTTGAGATAACTTTGTCATCGGTCTACCTCCTGTAAACTTAGTTTTTCAACTAATTCTCCATTAAAATATACCAAAACCACATCCTTTTCTGGTGTTATCAAAATATTATTATCATCCAACTCTGCACCATAACCTCCACCGCTGAAAATTTCACCATCCCAATTTTCGTCGACTTCTAAGGTTGTATAAA
>CAYJOS010000131.1:0-6145 GCA_964371875.1 uncultured Oscillospiraceae bacterium
CAACCTTTGAAAACTGTCATAGTTTTTAGGTTATGCCTATTATAGAAAAAATTTTTTTGATAACATCTCTAAGCATTTTCTTCGCCGAACTATTAACTTTCATGATATCATCAAGCGTTGCAGCTTCAGTCGCAGTTTCCAAAGTGCCTAGTGCAAATTGAATTTTTTCAGCCTCGGCGTTCAAAATATGAGCCAAACTGAGCTCTTCCATACCGATTGATGAAAGAATAATGTTGATTGCGTCGTCACGGGTTACGCTGATTGAGGGATCGATGGTTGGGATTGTTGGCATTGACATAAGGTGAATCTCCTTTTAATTTTTTGGGTCTTGCATTACATGTTATGCAGAAATTGCCATTTGTGCTACAATCATTAGGATTTTTCAAACTCAACAATTATTTCCCCAGCCAACTCCTCAAACAACCTGTGACATTCCGCAAATTCCTTTATTGTTAGCTTTAATATTTCTTTAAATTTCGCCTCGTCGGCTAGGTACTTTTCACGCATTTCGCTCAACTTTTGCCCCAGAGCAATCATCTGCGGTTTTTTGCCCTCCCAGTCGGCAGAAAGTTTAAATTTAGCTCCCAATTCTTTTACAAGTTGGGCGTATTTTGTGATATCATCTGTTAGTTTTTTCTCTTGAGACAGCAAATTGTTTGCGTCCGCAGACAGAATTTCATATTTCCCCGCAGCTGTTTTTAAAGCAGAAAATACTTGTCTGAATTTATCATTTTCCAGTATTTTTAAACCATAATCTTTAATTTCGTGTATAATTTCATTGTCAATTATTACTATTTCAAGTTCTTTTATCCCCTGCTCTATATCATCAAACGTCAATCTAATTTCAGTTTTAAGAGCAGATTTCAGTCTCTCTATAACAACTAATTTTTCAACCTCTTTATTTCGTTTTAGTATAAAATTATCGGGAATTTTTTCGAAATCATCCGTGCTTTTTGTAAAAATTTCAGGCAACTCTTCAACTGAATTATTAGCTTTTTTTCTTTTGAATAAATCGGAAAAAAACTTCATTTTTCTCTCCTCCTTCACAAGTAAAATTGCACACTCCAAAATATGCAAGCGCAAAGTTCTGTGCTACTTTTGCCATTTTTTACATAGAATATTAACCAGTATTATGCAAAAGGAGGATTGCCATGGGTATGCCACAATTTCCCGAGCGAAAAAATCGCCCTCAGGTGTGCGAAATTGTACTCGAACTTTTGGAATCTGTCGCGGTTGAAGAGCTCGCTTTGGCTCACATCTTAAACGCTGAGGGAGAAAAATTGCAAGAACTTGTCAAAAAATATGCATATTCTGACATTTGTTCCACCCAACTTGACAAAATGTGTAAAAGCACCTATTCCCTAATCAATAGTTTAGTAATCAAAGAGTGGGTTTTGTTAAATAAAGTAAATTCAGCCTTGGAAATTTATGACACAATGGAGTGTGACACTCATAAATGTGAATGCGAAAAATGTAAAAATCGCAGTCAAAAGCCAAATTGTGACACAAAAAGCTATTCTGAACATAAAATATAATGAAGAAAATTGTAATTTTATGACAGAAAGGGCGAAACTATGGCAAGTATTATTGCACAAGTGGATAGGACGGTTGGGAACTACGAGCAGGTGTTTATCTATACCCTAAACGCCAGTTTTAGCGGGGTCGAGGGTGACATCAATTCTGCGGAAATTCGCATGTTTTTTCCCGATTTTTTGAATATCTACCTCGGAGATTATAGAGATCCTGTTAAAAATGTAACAGAAAACCAGTTGCCCGACGGCAAGGAAATCATTTACAATTTTGGTGAAATTACCGACTTAGGGGTAGCTGTAAGGCTTGGTTTTGGGGCTGAATTCATGCTCGATGCTGAAAATTTGAGCACATTCACTCTCAAACCGAAGCTATTTATCAATGGAATTGAAACGATTTCAACTCAAAGTGCAGAGATAAAATTAGAAGTTATTCCCAATTTTGAACTGCGTCGTCAAGTAATTTTGCCGAACGTTGACCCCTCACCTGGGAGTGAAATCTACTACAAAACTACACTACAAAATTTTGGAGATTTAGGTGCAAAAATCAGCTCAATTTCCATTGTTTGTGGTGGAGCTGAGGGACTAACAATAGATAAAAATTTTGAAATTAGAGGCTTTGACAAGTCGACAAAATTCGAGGATAAATCCGCCGATAATACACTCGGAACAGTGAACGGAAATACTATTATTTTCACAATTCCCGAATATAGAGGCGAAAAGTATGAGTTTATTTACAAAGCAATTTTAGACAATAATTTGGCAATCGGTTCTGAAATAGTAACAGAGTCAACATGGAGTTTGGTCAATGTAATTCAGCAAACAGAGCTTCATGATATAACGCTCGGAGAGCAGATTTACGATGCTACAATTTCCATTTATGGCCCACAATATTCATTACCAAATGAATATATATGCTATACCATGAGTGTTGAAAACACCGGAAACCAAGTCTTAAATTCTGCTGTTTTCACTAATGAATTGCCCCCACATGTTGACTATTACCAGCTTTCAACCGGCACATTTCACATCGGCGCAATTGACCAAAATTTATCCGCCGATTACTTCATTGAATACGAAACCCAAAGTGGAAGCACGGGCAATTTAGGCCCTTTTAACACTGATGTAAACAGGGTGGTAAATCTACTTGATTTCATCCCTACAGGCGAAACACTCTCTGTTCTGCGTTGGAATTTACAACAGCTAGGAGTTGGTGTTAAGAGCAAAAATGCACCCTCCCTCTTCGGTGTTGTTAAAAGCACAACAGCAATAAATTCTTCACTTTTAGACCATATCCACCTTGTTTTTGAAGAAACTGGCGAACAATCTGAACGTATACAAAATTTCTCAACTATCATAGATGACATCTGTGTTTTAAGACCATCGCTGTCTTTTTCTGGTGGCAATGCGCCTGTAAAACCAAGTGACGAAATTACTATAAGCACTAGGGCAAACTGCGTAAATTCTAGACTAAAAAATCCTATAATCGCTGTGCTCTTGCCCAAAGAACTGGCATATAAAGGTAACGCTATCGCTAGCTACAGCGATGTTTTCGGAACTGTAAATCCCGAGTTACCTCCTGCTGTGGTTATAGAAAATTTCACTGATGAGAACCAAACACTTGTGAAGTTTGAATTTACTGGAGATTATGAATATTCTTTCAGACAACTTGCAACTATAACTGTCAAATTTGATGTCGAAGTCAAGGTCGGTGCTTATGGCGAAATTTCCTGTTTTTCTGTCCTTAACACCGACGGAAGTACTGGCATCATTCCTGACAATGTGGATGTATTTTTCGATGATTATGGCATATCGCAATCCCCATTAGTAAGCCAAAATTACGCAAAAAGCTCAACGAACAAAAAGACTATTTTATTCTTTGTAAGCACATCTTCAAACAAAAAAGTTAAGGGTGCTCTCGATGCGATTTTTGTCGAAGAACCGCTGGTCGGAAAGACTTATGAAGGCGGAAAGCTTCAATATTTAATTTCCATTAAAAACACAGGCAATGCAGACCTCTTAGACGCCGAAATTGTCGATATTTTGCCGCATATCGGCGACACTGGGGTCATTCTAACAAACGCACCCAGAAAAAGCGAATTTGCCGTTTTTTCTATCAGTGAAATCACCGCAAAAATCATGCCTGAAAACACCTCAACAGGTGTACAAATTTACTATTCTACCAGCACAGACCCTGTACGCTTTGGTGCGAATTTTGACGAAATCGGAACAGTTGACGACTGGACAACAGAGCTTCCTGAGGATTTAACAACCCTCAAATCTTTCAAAGTCACTGCCAAGGATTTAGTGCTAAAACCTTTGCAAAGTTTGGAGATTTCTGTCAACTCCATCGTGCCTGTCGGCGTTGAAGTCGAGCAGATTGCATGGAACTCTTTCGCCGCCGATGTGTCATATATTGACATTAATAAGGTGAAACAAAAAATGCTTGCAGTCGAACCTGAAAAGGTCGGAATTGAAATTTTCATTCCCGATCCCGACTCTTGCCAAATCGGCGGAAACGTCTGGTACGACAGCAATTCTGACGGTTATTATGTCTCCGACGAGCCATTTATGAACGACGCTGGAGTTGCACTTTTGAATGAAAAAATGGAAATTATCGACGCTGTTTTCACTGCTCCTGACGCTAGCGGAAACGATGGTCAATATCTATTTTCTAATTTGCCAAAAGGAAAATATTACGTCCAGTTTTTCATTGACGATAAGAATTTTAAATTTACAACTCAAAGAAATTCCTCACAAATTGGAAGCAAAGCACGCCAAAAAGACGGCAGAACTGAGCTCATAGATATGACAAATCAAAGCAGTGTTCGGAACATCAGCGCAGGTGTCATCGACATTGACACAGTTACTATTGACAGCCTTTTGAAAGTGAACAAAAGTGCTAGAAATATGGTTCGTGATGTTGTAAAAAATCAGATGCTTTTAGTTATGAAAGAAGAAGATGTAGTTGATTTGATTAAGAATAGTTAAGTTTTTAAGGGGCGAAAATTCGTCCCTTAAAAAATTTACATTTTATTTGTTTACAAATTTTTTTGAAAGTGTATAATGGAAAGGATAATTCATTCTGGAGGTCTTACTTTTGTTAAAAAAACTAACCATTTCTATACTAACCCTATCATTTTTACTTAGCTTTTCTGCATGTGCAAGCACCGAAGAGAGTGCCGAAGAGCAAGCTAAATTATTGCAAGAAATTTCACCCGAAGCGGAATACGTCCCTGGAATTGTAATCCCCGACGAAACCGAAAATAGTGAAGAAAACCCTGTCGAAACAGCTGAACCGCCTGAAGTTGCAACGCCTGAAGTCCCCGATTTCATCGACTTAACCGAAATGAGCGAAACCATGGTCTATTCATACGTGTACGACATGTTAATTCGCCCTACTGAATATCTGGGAAAAACTGTTAAAGTTCACGGAAAATTTAACGAAATGTTCTTCGAAGCCAACGGCATGACTTACACCTTCGTAATCGTCGCCGACGCTACTGGTTGCTGTGCTCAAGGGCTTGAATTTGTCGTAAATTCTGATGTAGAATTTCCAGCGCAGGACACAGAAATCGAGGTCATAGGTGTTTTCGAGGACTATGAAAGAGGCGATTTTAAATACACCAGATTGGCGGCAGAAGAAATTACCATTTTGCAATAATAAAAATTTTACTAAAATTTAAATTTTCTCTTGAAAAATTACGTCAGTAGTGATAAAATATCCAAGGTTTTGTCGATTTATGACGAAACCTATTACAGTAATTTTTAAGGAGAAATTATGTCAGGACATTCAACAACAGGCAACTCAGTCTCAATCAGCATGGCAAACCCTTCCGCCATCGGGCTCATGGGACTTGCAATGGTCACTCTGGTCGCTTCATCTCAGAAGCTAGGCATCACAACAGGAACATCTTTCATCATACCTTGGGTTTTCTTCCTTGGTGCAATCGCTCAAATTTATGCTGGTGCAGTTGATGCAAAACTCGGCAACACATTTGGCGCAACAGCATTTTTCGGTTACGGACTTTTCTGGTGCGGTGTTGGTACTTCATGGCTAATTCAAAACGGCGTTTTGGGTGAAGTTATGATGGCAACAGCAGATGTAAACCAACTTGGTTTTGCTTTCCTAGGCTACTTAATTTTTTCATTGGGCATGACTTTTGCTTCTATGGAAACAAACAAAACTTTGTTCATAATTTTTTGCTTAATCGATGTTTTGTTCATAGGTCTAGCTGCTAGCACATTCGGCTTCCACGCACATACATTCCACATGATTGCTGCAGTTGCTGAATTAGTTATTGCACTACTTTCTTTCTATGCTTGCATCGCTAACGTTGTTAATGCAACTTTCGGAAGAACTTTTATGCCACTTGGAAAACCTTTTGGAATTTTCAAAAAGTAATATATAATAACAAAAAACGCAAAATTTCTAACGAAATTTTGCGTTTTTTCATGCTATAGGGGATTTTTGCTGAGGTGAAATTCCTTTCAGGGGAGCTTGAGGGAGGGAGTTTTCGCTTCGGCGAAAAGAACGGAGAATTTTCGTTGCGACGAAAAGAACGAGGAGATACGCGCTCCGCTGGGGTAACTTTTTTTTCAAGAAAAAAGTCACC
>CAYJOS010000132.1:0-6145 GCA_964371875.1 uncultured Oscillospiraceae bacterium
ACTTAAAAGTTTAGAGCTATTACATCGCAAGCACGAGAGAAAATCCTTTTCCTCTTTTAGAGAACTTTACAGGGACATCAAACTTGCCGAACTTCCACCAGAGAAAAAAGGACTTTGGGCAAGGTTTAGAAACTGGCTAGCAAGACAAAAAGACAGAGCTTTTCGATTGATTTTAATGCTGTCTGTAACTGCGCTTGTCGTTGCGGTTTTAATGCTAATAAGCCAACTAATTTTTGGAGACATTGCATTCTGGAAAATTTTCCAAAATGCTTTTGAGCAGGTAGGAACTCAACAACTTAACTGATCCGATTTTGAATTATTAAGGCACGAAACGGAGCTTGAATTTTATGAAAAAATATTGGTGCTATATTTTTCCACCAATTTCAATCGCCTTGGTTTTGATACTAGTTTTCTTTTTAGCGACAGGGCTTTACCCTGCTGATGTGGGAGAAGATAGCTTTATCGCCAAAGATGAAAACGGTTCGCAATTTTATAAACACGAAGCTATGGGAGATTTGTTTATCTACTCCCCCGACGACATGGCTTATCGTGTGCTTCCGTATCAGGACGGAGTTGCAAGTGATATTTTAATTGCGACAGTTGACAGCGATTTTATCTATTTCGTATCTGAGAGCAGAACAGCAGGCGAACTTTCTCCTTTTACAGATAGAAATATTTATCGCTATGACAAAAATTTGAATACTACAACTCTTCTCCACAGTGAAGAGCTTAACTCGAATATTCCGATTGGTATTATTTCTTCAGCCGACGGGGTCTTTTTGACATGCAGTAATTCAGAAAGCAACTCTTCAAGTTTGCATGAAATTATAATCGAAATTGACGAAGAGAACGAAGGAGAACTCATAGTTACTATCAACGAAGTATTTTTAAATCCTGATAGTGCTATACATTTTAATACCCTCTTAAGCAATTCTGATGACCTAAGCTACTTAGACGGAAGTGCGAATATGGTCGAAATTGCTCATGATGACGAAAAAAGCACCGAAGTCGGTCTTAATTTGAAAATGAGCTTTGCTCAAAAAACTATATTATATATAGGTATATTCACAGCTGTTTTAGTCGCAATGCTTACAATTTTGATTTTGATTTACACAAATTCAAAACGACTTTGGGCACAACTCAGCATTGTGATTTCACTTTTTGGAGTTTTAATCGTTGTTGCAGTTGGAAGCATGTTTGTTTTAGAAAGCCTAACACGCTACAATACTTTACTGATAGCCGAAGCCGAAAGACTACAAACCACTTTCTATTTTTGGCAAGAAGCAGGAAGTTATATCAATAATGAGTTGAGAAACACATTTGCAATCGGTTTGACAGGTTTGGTCGTCATAATCATTGTTGCAGTTTCAGTCACAAGAACACTCACCGCTCCCCTAACGCTTATGGTTGAAGATATGGAGAGCATTGTTTACGACGGAAGCCCTAAGGGCGAAGTTGTTTTGTCACGCAAAAATGAAATTGGCGATATTTGGCAAACAGTTCAAGAGATGAGTGTTTCACTTAAAATCAAAAAATATGAGTCCGATACTTCTATTAATGCCTACAAGCGTTTTGTTCCGTCGGGCTTGAGTAAAATTCTAAGTAGAGCAAGCATTTCTGAGGTATCCAGTGGTGATATGATAAATGTTGAAAGCAATCTTGCACTCATCACTGTGACTTCAAGAGACAGAGTTCGTCTGATTTGTGATGATTTTGATTTTATGAGCTTTGTTAATGACTGCTTTACACATATTAATAATATGGTAGAAAAACATAATGGTACAATTTTATCAGGTGACTTTAAATTGCAGTCTCTTGGAATTATGTTCGACTCAGCTGACGACGCTTTGGCTTTTGCTTTAGATGTACAGCATACTGAAAATTTCATGCATAAACCTGAGTTTAGCGTTGTATTACACCGTGGCTCTTTCCTTTACGGAATTGCAGGTACAGAAATGAGAACTTCTCCATTTCTTTCCAGTCGTGAACTCGACTTTCTTGGAAGTCATTCCGACAAACTTTGCACCGAGGGTGTTAGACTCACGATGACAGAGCCTATGCGTGACCTTATTTCAAACAGTAATAGTAAGTTTAGATATATAGGTTACATTTGCGAACCTGATACGGTGAACAAAAGTTGCAGTCATAAACTTTATCAAATACTTGACTGCTTACCCGAAAAAGAGAAATTTGCAATCATAAGTTACGACGATAAAATGCAACAGGCGATTGATTTATTCTACAAAAGTGATTTTTACTTTGCAAGAAATATTTTCTCCTCACTTTTGCGTGTAAATCCTAATGACAATATTGCAAAATGGTATATTTTCTCTTGCGAAAGTTTCCTTGATTTAGGCGTATCTGCCGAAGTTTCTCACACGCTTTTTTAATCTAACTAATGGGGAGGTGCCCTAAATTTGAAAAACATTTTCAGCATTTTGACCCAAGCTATTCGTATGCGATTTATCAAAATTTTCACATATGTTAGGCTTATTACGAACCCCTCTTGGTGGAAAACCAAAGGTTTTATACATTTACGAAAGTTTTTCACCTCGCTACTCGACATTAAACCCAAACACGAAAAAGACTATTATACCTTGTTTGGCTGGATGGTCAGCAAAAAGCTTGCCTTTTCCTTGGTGGTTGTTATCGGTGTTTTGAGTTTGATGTACATATTTATGATGTCACCTGTTTTAACAACTGTTGAGGGGCTTTTCTCCTCAGACACTATCAGAACTTATAAATATGACGATTTTCCACTCAAGTTTCACGAGGGATTTGTTCAAGTTTTGAACAGTGACGACAATGTTGCTTACGTCGGAAATGTTGCCGATAACGGCGCTAACGGCGAGGGCACTTTGTACGACAAAGAGGGAAATCTTGTCTACAACGGCATGTTTGCAAACAGCATGTTCAACGGCTTAGGAACTCAATATTACCCTGACGGAACAATCATGTACATAGGCAGTTTTACCGATAATCTCTACAATGGCGAAGGCGAAAAAAATCGTCCGAACGGCATTAAAGAATATGAAGGTGAATACACCGCTGGACTGAAAAACGGCAGTGGCAAACTTTATAATGCAACTGGAAGCCCTGCATTTGAAGGAAATTTTCTAAAAGACAACATTATATATGAGGAATTTGTCGGAAAAACTTCAGCAGAAGTTGCTACTATGTATTTGGACACCCCAAAAGTTTACTCTGACGATGACGAATATTGCGTACAAATGGACGAAATTTCTGCTGTTTATTCTGTACAAAACGGTGAAAACAGCGTTGAGGGTGAATGGACAGTTGACCAAGTTTATGTTGTTGCAAATTCAATTATATTGTCTGAAAATCCACTTAAAACCATGGCGGAAATTTCCTCAGAGCTTGGAAAGCCTGAATATTACGGTAAAACCGCTATAAATTTAGCCGAAACAGTCGGCACAGATTTTGCATTAAAAACCGAATTTGCACCTGATGTTTTGGTAGAAATTGAAAGCGAAAATGTGTTTGATGAGGTTTTAAATGTCACAAATTATAGTGATACCGAAGTTTATATCTACACTTTCATCGCAAACGAGCTGTTTTACACCTTCTACTGCGAAGACAGTAACTCGGGCTTTTATATGTATTCCATTTCGGAAAGTACGGCTGAGTAATAAATTTTAATCGAAAGGACGGTGATTATTCTAGTGTTCAAAAAAATTATGGGTTTTGTTTTAGCCTTTTCAATTTTTTCAAGCATTGCCTTTGTGCCATTGAGTGCAAATGCCCTATCGCAAAAGGTTTTGGTGCTTTCACAAGCTCAGATTTTGGCATTAAATGCTGATTTTGGAATCAAAAAACAACAGAATAAAATCGTCCTACAACGCATGAAATATATAGAATCTGTTGCTGAAATACAGGCGAAAATTAAAAATTTAACAACTTTTCGCTGGTCACCATTACTGTCTTTTAAGTTTCCGCAAAAGCTTGATTTAGTGGACGAGTTTGATTTACATACAACTCCCACAATTTTACAAATTGAAATTTCAAAACTGGAACACGAGCTTTCTGACATGAAATATTCAGTCACGGAAACAGTCACAACTCAGTTTTTAACCGTTTATTCTCACCAAGAAAAAATTGCTTTTGAGGAAGAACGTCTTGAAATTTTAGAAGAAGAGCTTGAGAGAAATGAAGCAAGACTTATCACAGGTCAGGCAAATCAGGCGGATATCGACTCCATGAAATCCAGCATTGAAGCGACTATTTCCTCTCTTGCCACCATGAAGCGTAACTACGAAAACGACAAGAAAAAACTTTCCGATATTATCGGAATTGATGTTACAAGTAACTATATTTTTTCAAACCCATTGAGCGAAGCTACCCTCCCCCGTGAGGCTTTGCCTCAATTGACTGAGTGGACTTTGGCGAATGACCATTTATTGTTCACGACTAAGCTTGACGCTTCAATCGGACTCATAACTTTAAACTCATATGATAGCCTTATGCGCTCTCAATATGGGTCAGATATGTCAGGACTTGACAGTTATATCGCAAGTGCCAAAACTGGCGCTGATATGGACACTGCCGCATTTAAAATGGCTTACGACCGTATGCTTGTAGCAGTTGACAGTAAATGGGCTGGGTCTATCAGAATTTTGTTTATAAACATTCCAAAACTTTGGTTTAAAGGTGCAATCGACGGAACACGTTATATTGAAGATGAAATTTACGCACTTTACACCGCAACTTTGGACTATAACGCCGCTGTCAAAGAGGTGGAGTCTGTAACAAAAGATTTGACAACTCAAATAAATGACGGCTACGAAAACCTTATCACTGTGCAAAAAGCCTATGAAGAAACCTTGAGATTAGTTGATGAAACCAAAAAACAACTAGACAAAATGTTTGAACTTAATAAACTAGGTAAGGCGAGTTTTGACGAGTTAAAAGGCGTTCAAGACGACTACGCACAGGTGCAAGTTGATTTAATGGACGCACTCGCACTTTACACTACTACAATTACAAATTATGACAGATTGACCTGCGGTTTCGTTTCTTCCTATTTAAATGGTGTAAACATCACAACTGACGCCGGTGTTGCCGGAGACAGTTATGCAGAAATTGACAAAATTGACAAGCCATATTATTTCATCGAAACCTCAGTTCAGGACATGATTTTCACTTTTGGAGTTGATATTCCAGAAGATTATGAGCCTGCTGTCAGTGATTTTGAACTCTGGTATGACGGAATTCAAATCGGAGCACGCACACCGAACGACGAAACTATCAGGCATTTGGCGATTGACTACGGTGAGAGCAATACGCTAATCGTTAGACTATATGACGGACAAAATTTCGTCGCTGAATGCGAAGTCAGCACCATGGTTTACAGGGATGTTTTACCAATTCCGTTTGAAAAAGCGGAAGAACCAACGCTCACACCTGTGCCAATCGGAAGTTATAAAATGACCACGAGAACTGTTTCAGACATGAAAGTTTCAACTCTTTCGGTCACCCCAAACAGCGATGTAGAAGCAAGTTTTTATAAACTGGTTTACACACAAGATAGCAAAGCTTTAGCAGAAAAATTAATTCCAATTGACAGCGATTTTGCCTATCTTTCACTGCTCAGTGATGATTTGGAACTGCTTACAATTGAACTATATGACGCTGAAGAAACATTAATAGAAAGTGCAAATTTCGACACAGAAACCCAAACTTTCTACATATTAGAATTAAAGGAGGGGTGATTTTTTGAAAAAAAGACTGATAATTCTAATCGCAATTTTCGTCGTCGCGCTGTCGCTTGGAGCATTTGTCGGTACTACTATTTGGAGCTCTGACGACGCTGTGAACATCAACGGAAACGACATTGAAAACTCAACTCTTGCCATAGGAACTCATTTAATCCACATTTCCGCTTTGACTGATTCTCACTTAGAAACTGCAAGCCTTTCGGCTTCGGATTCTGAGCAAACTGCCATGTATTATAAGTCGGAACTTGCCGATGGTCAGTGGTTTGACATCTCTCAAGCGACAAGTTTAGCAGATATTTCAACCGCTGGAACTCCCGTTGATGTTGAAATTATAAACGCTCTTTACTTTGAGTTTCATACAAAATCCGACGGTAAAACCTATGATTTGAGAACCAATGAAGTTGTGAGTT
>CAYJOS010000133.1:0-5983 GCA_964371875.1 uncultured Oscillospiraceae bacterium
CTTACTTTTTCACGAGAAAAAGTGAGCCTGCGGAGCACGTATCTCCGTTTCTTTTTGCCGAAGCGAAAACTCTCCGTTTCTTTTCGCCGAAGCGAAAATTCTCCCTCGGAGAGCGTTCTCCTCGTTCTTTTTGTAGCAATGAAAAATCCGCTCAAACGAGCGGATTTTTTACTATTCAGTTACACCAAACTCATCATTAAATGCTCTAAGGCTCATTCCAACAACTGTCAAATCTGCTTCCATTACCGCATCAATCGGCACAGCAAGGTACATGTCCTTACCATAGGAAAAATATCCAGAAGTAATGCCGATAACATCGCCTTGCTCGTTGAGCAGAGCGCCGCCAGAGCTACCTGTTGAAATTGAGGCAGTATTTTGAATCATTGGGAATGCAAAATCAGAAATTACACGGTTTTTGTTGCTGATAATTCCTGAGGAAATTGAGTTTTGAAGTCCAAGCGGATTTCCAAGTGCGAAAACATTGTCGCCCACAAAAGCAGTTTCAGAAGAAACCATGTCTAAGTATGGATATGGCCCAACTTCTGCTCCGTCCAGTGTTTCGTCATCTAGTTTTAAAACTGCAACGTCGGCTTCTTTGTTGTGGTATAAAACTCTATCAACAGCGATTTCTTCACCGCTGGAAAGTACAGCAATAGAGTAAATCGCACTGTCAATCGAGTGGTAGTTGGTGACGACAATTCCATCAGCAGAAATTAAAAATCCACTGGAGTTTGAGTCGGGAGAATCGTTTAAAATGCTTGCTGATGTTTCGTAAAATGTCAAAAACACAACTGATGGAGTGTATCTCTCGGAGATTTCACGAGCGGTTAGAGCTTCGTTTGCGATAAGACCCAAAGCCGAAGCTTTCGCTTTTTCAATATCTCCGTTTGTGACTAATGTGTCGATTAAACTCATGTCGCTGTCGTTTAATTTTGTGCTGAGTGCAGCAAGGGCGCAGTCGAACATTGCGGCTCTGTCGAAATTTGTGTCAACATATGGAATTAATCCCAAACGCACTGCAAAAGTTGAAGAATTTGACCATGTGAAGTCGCCATTTTCCTCCGAATAACCCAAAGTGCGAAGGAGCATAGTGTAAAAATCCTTGTCACGAACTTCCATATCACTGCCGAAAGTTGTATCGTCAATTCCTGTGATTATCCCATTGTCTGACGCATATGCGACATAGGGCACACCCCATTCGGGAACGTCTGTGAAAGGGATTTCTGCTTCATAAATCTCGGCTTCGTCCTCAAGTCCTGATAGGCGGAGAGTGAACACTAATGCTTCAAGCCTTGTGGGAATTCTTTCGAGTTCATATCCGTTTTCTGTGCCTTCGACTAGGTCCAATGTGTAAAGCATATCCGCTGTGACATTTGAAGAGTTTTCATCTGTTGCGAGTGCGTATGTAGCCGATGAGCAAATCATCGTTGTTGCTAGTAAAAGTGAAAATAATTTTTTCATTGGTTCTCCGTTTCGGTTTAAATAGTTCTCAAATATCTATTTTACCAAATTTTCAGAAAATTACAAGACATTTATTTCTAGGAATGTTTATTTGTGATAAAGCTTATTAAAACAACAAGCCTCTGCTTTTCAAAAACTCAGTTCCATCGCCATATTTGTCAACGACATAGTCAATGTCCTTGTCGCCTCTGCCTGATAGATTGACTAAAATTGTACCATGTGTATGTTCTTTTGCGTAGCGAATTGCATAAGCAAGTGCGTGAGAGCTTTCAATCGCTGGGATAATTCCCTCGTTACGGCAAAGTAGGAAAAAGGCTTCCATCGCTTCATCATCGGAAATATATTCATAGTTAACCCTTCCGCAATCGTGAAGATATGCGTGCTCTGGGCCAACTGAGGGGTAGTCAAGTCCGCTTGCGATTGAATAAACTGGGTCGGGTTCGCCCTCTTTTTCGTTTTGTAGCAAATAGCTTTCAAAACCGTGCAAAATACCTTTTTTACCATGTGTTATTGATGCAGCATGGTCGCCTGTTTCGTGGCCTTTTCCGAGGGGTTCTACGCCGTAAATTTCAACTGGAGCGTCCAAAAATGCTGCAAACATGCCCATAGCATTTGAACCACCGCCGACGCAAGCACAAATTGCGTCAGGCAAAAATCCTGATAATTCCTTGAATTGTGCTCTTGCTTCATAACCGATAACATGTTGGAAATCACGAACCATCAAGGGGAATGGGTGAGGGCCAACGACTGAACCTATGCAGTAAATTGCATTCTCATATTCTTTTAAATATGCCTCAAAAGCGGCATCAACAGCCTCTTTAAGAGTTTTTAAACCGTGAGTTACAGGCACAACTTTTGCACCTAAAAGTTGCATACGAACAACATTGGGGTGTTGTTTTGCAATGTCTACTTCGCCCATATAAATATCACATTCTAGTCCGAAATAAGCCGCTGCTGTTGCAAGTGCAACACCGTGTTGACCTGCGCCTGTTTCGGCAATAATTTTCTTTTTACCCATGAATTTTGCGAGCAAACCTTCACCCATGCAGTGGTTGATTTTATGTGCGCCAGTGTGGTTTAGATCCTCACGTTTAAGGTAAATTTGAGCACCACCGATTTTTTCAGAAAGACTTTGGCAGTGGTAAATTGGAGTTGGTCTACCTTGGAATTCTTTACGAATTCTGCGAAGTTCAGTTATAAAATCACTGCGGTTGCAGATATTATGATAAGCTTCTGTGATTTCTTTAAATGCTGGGATTAGGCAATCAGGAAGATATTGTCCGCCGTATTCGCCGAAACGTCCGTCAGCAGTTGGGTTAGTTTTTAGGTAGTTGTCGAAATCTCTGTAGGTTTTTTTAGTTGTGCTCATGATATTTCCTCCAAAAAATTTATTTAATATTTTATGGTATTTGCAACATAATTAAGGGCTATAAATCAATCTAAAAATCAAATTTATAGGCAGTTGGCAAGTATTCTTGTAACATTTTCTTTTGCTCTAGTGTTTTCTCAGGCTCAACATAATTTTCGAGTCTTCTGTGAATTTCCTCACGAGCCTTATATTTTATATCAACTTTTTCTCTCGGTAAACTCTCTGAAGAACCAAATTTTTGGAACATAGTTGTCATATAATGCTCATTTCTATAGTCTTCAATTGAAGAACAAAGCATGAAGGATTTTTGATTAACTCCCTCTTCAATCTCTTCAAAAAAGTCAGGTTTAATTGTAGTGTCAACCCCACGAAGAAATCTGTTGTACATATTTATAGTATCTTCATCCAAAATCATTTTTTCAAAACTACCAGCAAACCAAGCCGCCATATTGCCTGTGTAAGCGTCAAAATTACTCACATTTGTTGCTAAAAGCGGTGTTAATGTGCTAAATGCTGTTTCAAATCCAGCTTGGTAGTCAACTTTTGCACTGTCTGAAATATTTATACCCACACCTGAAGGGATGTCAAAGTGCTCAAAATATTCATAAGTCATGCATATAATATAAGTGCTCTCTGCCGAGCTGACAGACGGTTGCATACTGCGTAAATCCGCCATGCACGAAGCGCTGTAAACATTTACGGACATTCCGGCTCTCTCAAGTTGGCACAAAACCAAGCCAGCAACGGCGAGAGCGATATCCATTAACGTGATGTCCATAAGCCTTACAGGGCCTGAAACACCCGTCGATGTGGACGGCGAAATGCACACAGGGACATCTTCGTCTATGCTTGCAAAAAGATTTTCTAAAACTTCGCTATCGAATAGTAGAGGAGAGGTGGGGCAGTATGATTGCGATAGATTTATATGGTCTTTTCCGCCGTGAAATCTGCGGATAAACTGCACCAAATCTCTCTGCTCTTGGTAAGCAGATTTGTTGGAATTGGGCGTTGCAAATGCCCTGAAACCACTTGCAAAATTGCTTTTATCAGAAAAACGAAGCCATAATGAGGCTTGCCCGAGTAAAACATTTTTGCTGTCGTTGCCGTCGGGGAATTCTATGCTGTTGTGTGTGCTTTTATATAAAGGATTTGTTTGAATTAGCTTGCAGATTTTTACAACATCGTGTATATTAGCTCTGCGTATTTTTCCTGTTTCATCATCAAGTATTGCAGGAACGCTACCCAAAGCTGTGGCGTTTTGTATGCCACCCGCAAGTTCTTCAGAATTAAATTGCACTGATTTCGGAATTGCTTTATAAGTTTCTTCCACCAAATTTGAGGGGATGAAAACTCGGTTTCCATCGACCTTTGCACCGTGCTTAGAAAAAGTTTTGATGGCTCTGTCGCTTTCAAAGATTACGCCAACTTTTTCCAGTATTCGCAATGCGATATTGTGCATTTCTTCTATTTTATTTTTATTTAAAATCTTTCCCATTTTAGTTGCTCCTGTGTCGAAAAATACATAAATTATATTGTACCACAAAATTTTGATTATTGATATATAAAATGTGAAAATGCAGTGAAAAATTTTTTGCTTTGGCGAAATGCCCTTCGAGGGGAGAGTTTTTGCTTCGGCAAAAAGAAACGGAGAATTTTCGTTGCGACGAAAAGGAGACGCGCTCCGCTGGGGTAACTTTTTCATGTGAAAAAGTCACCAAAAAACATCAGGGGTTTCGCCCCCTGAACGACGGGAACGGTTAAGGGTGCGGAGTATACAGGTTATCTTAGATAGAAAAACTTTAAATAGTTGCAATCGCACCAAAAGAGAAATCAGGCGTCAGCCGTGATTTTTGCTCTCTTTTGGTGCGATGGTAACTGGTTCAGGGCTTGCCAGTTAATTTAGCCTGTATATTCAGCATATTAACCGTTCCCACCGTTCGGGGGTGTTTCCCCGATGAGTTTTTTCCATACTTTTTTTCTCACTAAAAAAAGTATGCCCTCGGAGAGCGTTTCTCCTCGTTTCTTTTCGTCGCAACGAAAATCTTTTCCCCGAAGGGCGTCCTTTTCTATAAGCATAACTTTTCGAAACAATCAACAAAAAACACACCGAAAAAATTTCAGTGTGTTTTTGTTTTAGTTGTGTTTAGAATGCAGGCTCTTCAAATGTTGCTGCATTATCTGGTGTAACTGTGTAAACTTCAACTCTGCAGAAAAGTTCTTCTGGCATAATACCGTGAACCATATCTGCTGCTACAGTCATAGCGTTTAGAGCCTCGTCAGATGCACCGTTGTAAATTGTGCTGTAGTAGGGGCTATCACCGCTTCCGATAGCATCAAGAACAGCTTGAATACCGCCTGATGGTGAGAAGATTAGGATGTCGTCGTTTAGACCACTTGTATCTTCATCAATTGCTTGCATAACGCCGTAGCCGATAGTGTCGTCAACAACATAAACTGCATCAATTTCACCTGGATATTTTGAAAGCATATCGTTCATATAAACCTTAGCCTTTTCTGATTGCCATGCACAGTCAGGAGAGATTGCAAGTTCTGTAAAATTGTAGCCTTTTTCTTCGCTGTAACGAATGAATTCTTCGTGGCGGATACGTGCATTATCATTTACGAAATCACAGGTAACTGTAACATAGTTTGCGCCATCTGGGAAAACTTCATGCATAGCGTCAGCTGCTAGTTGTGCGCCGTAGTAGATGTCTGTTCCGCATTGAGCATCTAGGTATGTTGTATCTCTTAGAGGAACAGCAACGTTAATGCAGTAAATTCCAGCGTCTTTGATTTTTTTAGTCAAAGCAACTGCTGCTGTTGAATCTTGTGGGTGAAGGATGATAGCATCAGAACCAGCTGCGATAGCTTCGTCAACTTGTTGAGCTTGAACTGTGATGTCTGCTTGACCGTCATAGATGTTAAATTCAACATCGTCCCAGTCGTCTAGGTGTTCGTTGATAGCTTTAAGCATACCAGCTGGGTAAGGCGCATTAGTTTTGTTTAGAAGGAAAGCGATTTGGTATTTTTCACCTTCTGCAAGTGGTTCTGCTTCGCCTTCAGTTGGAGCAGTTTCGCCCTCGGATGGAGCATCGCCCTCAGCAGGAGCTTCTTCTGTTGTTCCGCCACAGCCTGCGAATAGAGCTGTGATCA
>CAYJOS010000134.1:0-5948 GCA_964371875.1 uncultured Oscillospiraceae bacterium
TGGTTCTTCAAGCTCTTTTAAGTGCGATAATAAACGCATATCTGTTGCAAATTTACCCAAAGTTTGGGCAATTCCTGACAAAGTTGAAAGAATTTGATAGTCAACTTTTCTTGAATAAGTTTGTCCAGAAACTGGAATAACACCGTTTGAAAATCCCATTTCTTCGGCAATCATTTTCTCCATTTTATGGATTTTTTCGTGGTCGCCATCGAACAATTCCATGAAGCTTGCCTGTGTGCCTGTTGTGCCTTTTGAGCCTAAAAGCTGAATATTTTCAATGCGATAATTGACATCTGCAAGGTCCATTAAAAGCTCATTTATCCACAAAGTTGCCCTTTTTCCGACGGTTGTGAGCTGTGCTGGTTGGAAATGTGTAAAGCCTAATGTTGGCAAATCTTTGTAATTTTCTGCAAATTTCGACAGTCTTGAAATCAAATTTACAAGCGCTTTTCTGACAATTTTTAGTGCGTCTCTCATTATAATTACGTCGGTGTTGTCGCCAACATAACAGCTGGTTGCACCAAGGTGAATTATGGGCATCGCATTCGGGCAAAGTTTTCCGTAAGCATGAACATGAGCCATGACATCGTGACGGAGTTTTTTCTCCATCTCGGCGGCATAGCTGTAGTCAATGTCGTCAGCATGAGCTTCAAGCTCTGCAATTTGCTCGGCTGTGATGTCTAGCCCAAGCTCTTTTTCAGCTTTTGCAAGAGCAATCCAGAGTTTTCTCCAAGTAGTGAATTTTTTATCAGGAGAAAAAGTGTATAACATTTCATCACTTGCATATCTTGATCCAAGTGGACTTTCGTATGTGTTTTTCATGGCTTAATTAGCCCCTTTCAAGAATTTTTCTAGCCTGTCCATGCCTTTTTCAATATTTTCCATGGACGTTGCGTAAGTGAAGCGAACAAAGCTTGATGTGCCCAAAGCGGTGCATGGAACGACAGCGACAAGTGCTTCGGAAAGGAAGGCATACGCAAAGTCGTCAGCGTTATTTATTTGCATACCGCCTATGGTTTTGCCGAACAGCTTTTCAAGGTTCATCATAACATAAAATGCACCATCTGGGCAAATACAGCTCACTCCGTCTATAGAATTTATGCGTTTTACCAAATAATTTCTGCGCTCTTCAAACACTTTTTTCATGTCATAAACCGACTGTTGAGAGCCGCAAAGTGCCTCGGTTGCGGCATCTTGGCTGATGGTTGATGGAGCACTTGCAGAGTGGCTGATTACATTGCCCATCACTTTTGCAATCTCGGGATTTGCAGCGGCAAAGCCAATTCTCCAGCCTGTCATAGCATAAGCTTTTGAAACGCCGTTGATGATAACAGTGCGCTCTTTAACCTCTTCGCCTAGGCTTGCTACACTTGTGAATTTTTTATCATCGTAAACAAGGCAGTAGTAAATTTCATCGGCAATTATATATAAATCATGCTTTACGCATACATCACAAAGTGCTTTTAATTCCTCTTTTGAGTATAACATTCCTGTTGGATTTGAGGGGTTATTTAGCATGAAAACTTTGGATTTTTCAGTAATCGCTGCTTCAAGTTGCTCAGCTGTGATTTTGAAATTAGCAGACTCTTTAGCTTCAACAAAAACGGGAATTCCACTTACAAGTCTTACCATTTCATAGTAACTAACCCAGTATGGAGTTGGGATAATTACCTCATCATTTGGGTTTACCAAAACAGCAAGTGCAGTTGAAAGACATAATTTTGCACCACTGCCGATTACGATTTGAGAAAAGTCATAATCTAGGTCAAAATCCTCTTTCAATCTGTAAGCACAGGCTTTGCGTAAATTAATATCGCCTGATGGAGGGGTGTATTTTGTTCTTCCGTTGTTGATTGCAGTTATAGCAGCTTGTTTTATATTGTCAGGTGTATCAAAATCAGGTTCACCTGCGCCAAATCCGACGACATCTTTGCCCTCGGCTATAAGTTTTTTTGCAAGTGAATCGACGGCTAGTGTTGCTGATGGTGCAACAGAGCAGGCTATTTTCGACAGTTCTTTCATATAATCTCCCATTCTACCACTTTTTGTAATTTATTTGATATTATGTGGCATTTTTCGTGCTTTTCTACACTAAATTATATTACTAAACTTAAAAAATTGCAACACTATCCGTCAAATTCTATAAATAAGTTAAATTTTTTAAATATGTGTTATTAAATTTATGAAAATTTACAAGCCATATACATTATAAAATAATACATATTAATCCGCCACTGCCTTCGTTGATAATTCTTTGCAAAGTTTCACGGAGTTTAAGTCTTGCATCCTCGGGCATTTTCTTGATTTTTGCAGTTAGCCCCTCCCCTGCTATGTCGTAGAGAGATTTTCCGAAAATGTTAGAATCCCAAATTTTGTTAACATCACCCTCAAAGCCTTGGAGCAAGAAATTGATAATTTCCTCTGAGGCTTTTTCACCTCCGAGTGCTGGGGCAACTTCGGTTACAATATCGGCACGTATCATGTGAATTGAAGGTGCGCTTGCTTTGAGTTTGACGCTGTATCTGCCGTTGTGGCTGACAATTTCTGGTTCTTCAAGCGTCATTTCCTCACGGCTAGGCATGACAATCCCGTAGCCTTTTTCCCTAACTTCTTCCATTGCTAAACCAAAACGTTCGTATTCATTTCTTGCTGCTGCAAGCTCCGTTAATAGGGACATGAGCTCGCCGTCGTCGTGAATTTCAAGCCCTGTTTGCTTGCTAATGGTGTCGTAATACATGTGTTTTGGTAGGTCAATTACGATAGCAACACAGCCGTCGCCCATGGACATTTCTTTTGTCCGAACCTCTTCGGTCAGCTCTTCGCTCATTAATTTTTTGATGACACAACTGACATCACTGATGTTTTTTAGTCCGCAAGTTGCTTCTTTGACTTTCATGCAAAGTTCATGTTTAAGCTCGTTTTCAGTGTTCAAAGCATCTACCCATGAAGGTAAAAATACGGATAATTCTGTCACAGGAAATTCACCTAAAACCGCAGATAAAATTTCGATAATTTCTTTTTCGCCAAGTTCTAGGCAACTTATGGGAATAACAGGCACGCCATATTTTTCGCTTAATTCATCTGCTAATGCTCGTGTTTCGGGTTTGTTTGGGTGAATTGAGTTCAAAAGTGTGACAAAAGGTTTTCCAATTCCTTGCAATTCTTCAATTACCCTCTCCTCGGCTTCTACATAATCTTCCCTTGAAATGTCGCAAACCGAGCCGTCAGTTGTAACCACAAGTCCTATGGTTGAATGTTCGTTTACGACCTTATATGTCCCCTCTTCGGCGGCTTGCGCTATGCTGATTTCGTGGTCATACCACGGTGTTGTGACCAGTCTTTCAGTGCCATCTTCAAATTGACCCATTGCGCCGGAAACCATGTAGCCGACGCAGTCAATTAGCCTAACTTTAAAACTTGCACCACTATCTAATTTAATTTCCACTGCTTCTTCTGGGATGAATTTCGGTTCGGCGGTCATAATAGTTCTGCCCGAGCCACTTTGCGGAAGTTCGTCCCTTGCCCTCTCACGCATGTAGACGTTTTCGATGTTTGGAATTACCAAATTCTCCATAAATCGTTTTATAAAAGTCGATTTTCCTGTTCTCACAGGGCCAACAACTCCTACTAAAACTGCCCCTGAAGTTCTTAGGGCGATGTCATTGTAAATATGTTCCATTCGCTTCCTCCTCGTTGTCCTTTTTTATAAATCTATGAGGAGTTCGTTTGACATATGCAAAATTTAATCAGCTTTTTTATTTAAGAATTTTAATGTAAAAAACAGTGGAAACCTTTTTGGCAACCACTGTTTTGATAATATTATTATATTGTATTTTAGTTGCTATTCTCCATGTAACGCATGAGCATAGTCGCAATTTCTGCTCTTGTTGCGCTGCCTTGTGGGTCTAAAACACTTTCAGTTTCACCTGAAATTATACCTGCTTTTACAGCCCAATCCACAGGTAACATTGCCCAATCAGAAATATCTGCATAATCGCTGTACTTGTCCAAAACCATATCCGCTGTTACAAGTGGACTACCCTCATAACGATAAAGCATGGTCACAAATTGCTCTCTTGTGATAAGTCCATCAGGGTCTGTTCCGTCAGAAATTTCGTTCTCAATTGCCCAGTTTTGAGCAACAGAATACCACTGCTCTCCCCCGCTTGTTTCAACTCCGTCCATGCGTGCCAAAACTGTCCACATCATAGCACGGATTGTTGAACCGTTGGGGTCGAATTCTGTGTCAGAAATTCCGTTCATTAGACCGTTTTCGTAGGCATACATGACTGATTCGTAGAACCAATCTGTATCCAGAACATCTTCAAAATTCATGATTTCATATGTAACCATATAAAGTGAGAAATGGTTTGTTTTGAAGGTCAAAATGCCGTTTTCATAGCTACTTTCAATCAGCATTTTGTTGCCATCATCGTCAACATAGTAGACCTTGAGATTTTCAGCATTTTCGCCTTCTTCAAGCTCATATGGAAGTGAAACCGTAACTTCGCCAGTTTCAAAATCTGTGAATTCCACGCCATCTACTAAAACTTGCAAATCTAAAACCAAATTGTTGCCGATTGTAATTTTTTGATCTTCATTTAGGTCTGCTTCGTCAGCTTCTTTTGCGATAAATTCAATATCCTTGCCGTCAGCTTCGCCTAAAATTGCTCCTAAAGCTTTTTCGTCGAACTCGACTTCAAGGTCGTTTTCGCCCTCGACTTTTAGGGTTTCTTCATCGTCGATTAGGTCTTGCAAATCATCGCTATCAATGCTGTCGCCGTGGCTGATTGTGTCGTCGGATTTTGACGAACCGCCACCGCCACTTGAAGGTGTACGGAAGAATACATGTTTTCCTGTCAAAACTTCGTAATTGCTGTTATCGGGAATAAATATCCAACTGTAAGCCGTGTTGGCTGTAATAGCTGTGTCTATACTGTCGCTCCACATGAATGTACCGGCTTGTGAAATGCCACTAGTCGTCACAATCACATCATTTAGCTTGCTCCCGACTGCTGCGACCTCGCTGAAGGTCGGTGCGCCCTCGGGCACTGCCTTGTTGATGGTCAGCATGACAGTGATGTAGTTGAAAAAATAATCTTTATCGTCCATGCTCGGTTGATATTGCAATGTCACAGGAATGCCGTTGTTGGCATTTTTCAGTGCGTCGCCCGTCGGACTTACAATTTCCCAAATACCATCCGCAGGGTCTGCGGTTTTTTGAAAGTCGTCAATTGTAACCGCTTCGCCGTCGTAAGGCACTGTAATGTTTTGCGCTGTGAGGGTGTGGAGTAGACGCCCTTCATTTCATTATAGACGACGCCTTTAAATTGCCACGGGCCGTCGGGGCTGTCTGCTTCTACGTGCCAGCCTTCTTGGTGAAAGATATCTTCAGTGATTCGCGGATGAAAGACGGCGTCGATATAGACGTCGATAAGGTTGTAGAAGTCTTGTAAATTTGTGCTTGCTACGGGGTAGCATGTTTTATCGGGGAAGGTGAAAGCGTTTAAAAAAGTTTGGAGGGAGCCTTTGAGCAATTCTACAAAGGGCTCTCGCACGGGAAATTTTTCTGAGCCGCACAGTACGGAGTGTTCAAGTATATGGGCGACCCCTGTTGAGTCTGACGGCGGCGTGCGTAAAGTTACGCCAAAACATTTATTTTCATCATTATTGCAAATAGAGAGCAGCTCTGCGCCGGTTTTTTTATGACGCCATACTCGCGCCACGCCGGACACTTCTTGCACATTTTTTTCAATAAGGAGTTCGAAATCTTGCATATGTAAAATCCTTTTTCGGTATTTGATATTAAAATGATAGAGAAGCACGAGGCTAAAAGCTTCTGTGAAAGAAGTCAAGCAAGGAAAAAAAGTTGCAAAGAGTTATGCCACGGCATGCTAATTTTGTTTTTTCTAAAAGTTTATTTTGTTTTTTCTGAAAGGCTTGTGGGG
>CAYJOS010000135.1:0-5942 GCA_964371875.1 uncultured Oscillospiraceae bacterium
TTAAATAGACCCTCCTACTATTTTATTTTGCAAGTGAGTAGCCAACGGGACACCCAAAGGGCGATTAGCCCTTGTTCGTTTAGCTTTATTTTGGTGCGATTGCTCCTGTTTCTTGTTTTTCTCTCCAAGATAGTCTGTATATTCCGCACCCTAACCGCATCTCGCCGTTCGGGGGCGAGTCCCCGACGTGTTTTGCTTACTTTTTCACGAGAAAAAGTGAGCCCTCGGAGAGCGTTCCCCTCGTTCTCCTCGTTTCTTTTCACCGAAGCGAAAATCCCCCTCGGAGAGCGTTCTTCGTTCTTTTCGCCGAAGCGAAAATCTTTCCCCCGAAGGGTATTTCGCCGAAGCGAAAATCCTTCCCCCGAAGGGTATTTCGCCTAAGCAAAATCCTACTTTTTCTTCACTTTATTAAACACAAATTCAACAGCTCCCACGGTCAAAATAAACAGCGAAAACTGCACCGTATAAAGGTATCTCGGCTGAACTTCCATGGGTATATACGCACAAAAAGTTGCAAAAATATAGAATGGTAATATCAAACTTTTTGGTTGTACATTTTTTCTGAAAATCAAATACGCACTGCCCAAAATTGCACCAAAAATAGAAATTATGTTCACAGATGAATTGACATTTTTCAGCAATTCATACGCCTTCGGTTCTAGGTCTGCAAGTGTGCTAAATGTCCAGAAAGCGGTGTCTCCAGTCCATAAAAAGGTGATTTTATTATAAAAAAGTGACATTAAACTAAGCGGAGAAATGAAAATTCTCTCGGCTAAAATAGCAAGTTCTGCCTCAGTTTGACTAAGCCCTTGACTTTCCATAACAGTCTGCACATAAATGGCATCATAACTATTCCAACCGCCGTTGGTTTCTTGGTTAAAACCGATAATAAAACGCAAAAGTGTAGCGTTGTTTTCGAGCCCATTTGCGTTAATTTCCAGAAGTTTTACAGTCATTGAGCACAGCTCAAATGTCCCGAAATATAGCACCAAAAGCGGTGCTATTTTTTTCACTAAAACAACAAAATTTTTCTTATTTGCGTCCTTGATAAACTCAAAAAACACAAAAGCCAAAACTGCAACTATGATGACAATTCCGTCCTGCCTGAAAAGGTTGCTCACAGCCAGTAAAAATCCAACTAAAGCATATTTTTTTATGCTTGAAAGCTTGTCAAAACGCTCGGAGGCGAGCATATAAATTGCCAAATAAATGAAGAATGAAGGCTGAATTTGATTTGCCAAAACCACCACAAACGACATATGAAAAATGTAAATTAAATGGAAAATCGAAACCGCTCGTGATGCTTTTTCGTCAAAATAAATACAGGCGATTTTATAGCAAAGCACATTTGTACCAGCCAAAAAAAGTACGTTCACAAGCTGAATGATTTTAATGTCATCCCAAATCGAAAGTAAAATCGCTTCGTAAATTACCATAAAAGTTTGGTAAGGATAACTGACGAAATAATCAAAAGTTTGAAAGCTTGTGTCGCCATCTAAAAGCATTCGAGATGCGTTTAAAACTGCCTCAAAATCCGAAAAAGGCATGACATCAAGCGTGAATACAAAGCTAGTTCCTATAATTACACTTGCAGAAAAAAGTATAACTTCAAATTTTTTGCCACTGCTTTTATAACAAAAAAAGGAAATTGCAAACAGCAAAGCTATCAATCCCAAGGGAACTGATATAGTAGTAATAATAGCGAAAAATGCAAAAAACAGTGCAAATTTGAATAAATTCAGAAAATTATTGTATAATTTAATATCCATAAACTCCCTTCTAATTTAGGGGCAACTGAAAATCCCCTCAGACCAAAGACATGCCCCACAGGTGGGCTTGAAATTTCCAACACAGTCTTCGGTGTTATTTTCTGTCAAACCGCAATGACCGCAGTGTACACAGGGTGAAAAGGAAAAATCCATAACCCTGCGACGGAAAGCGGTGTAGTCATTACTGTTCCAAATGTCGATTAATTTTTCATTATTTACATTGCCGAAGGAATGGTGATAAACAGTTCTGTTAGTTTCCATCAAAGCAGTTTTCCCATTATGTAGCAAAGCCATACATGGCGCAACTTCTCCGTCACTGCGTATAAACAACATGCCATCTTCAATAAATCGGCAATAATTTTTGCGTCTTGGCACTGGAATATTTCCAATTTCAAGGCTGAAATTCATTCTGCCAAGTAGACCGCTGATGCCACGCATGACATCCTCACGGTGAAAGTCCATGTAGGGAATGTTGACAACTGGCATTTCATCAACGTCAGGTGTTGCCTCAATGGTTCTTTTATATAATAAATCGTCAACATTGCTGTTGTCCTCTGTCTGCATGTTGGACACATTCACACGAGTTATTTGATGCCTTGCAATGAAGGAAGGCAAGTTTGCAAGCTCGTGAACATTATCCGCCGAAGCGACAAAGGCTATGGCGATATCAAGCCTTTCTGAGCAGTGTTGCGACATATTTCTCGTATTAATTCGGTTTATGCGTGAAATTGTTTCGATAGTATCTTTTGCGCTTGGGTGTCCTTTTAGAGTTTCCTCATCTTTCGGCGAAAAAGTATCAAGAGAAATCCAAAGTCGATTTAAGCCAAGCTCCATGAGCTTTGCGATTTTTTCATCTGTTAGCAATGCTCCGTTTGTCAAAAGTTCAGTAAAAAAACCACGTTTTTTAGTGGCTTCTATCATTTTCAAAATATCAGGGCAAAAAAGTGGCTCGCCCATGCCGGCGAACATTACGCTTTCAGTGCTGTCGGGTATACCGTTTAGTGCATTTTCAAAAGTTTCGTATGACATATGCATGAATTTTTCGTCGAACCAAGAGTTGCGAAAACACATATGACATGAAAAGTTGCATTTTGTGGTAGGTTCAAAGTAAACTCGTCTAAGGCTGTCTTGCATGGTGAATACTCCTTAATATGCTAAAAAAGGTGTAACAATAATATGTTACACCTTTTTGTTACTAACTATTGATTATACATCAATTATTCTTGATAGTCAACAACTGTTGTTGTTACTTCAGGTTGCATGTCGATAGCATTTGAAATTTCGATTTCACCGCTAGCAACTTTTGCGAAAACTTCTTCATATTGCTCAACTGTGTAAGTTGCAAATCTCCATGATTCTTCAGCAGTTGGAAGACCAACAGCATTTTCAGCAGCACCTAGAACAACTGTTTGACCAGCATAGCTTTCAGGCCATACAACGCCGTTGTCGTATAGGTCTTTTAGTCCAAGATATGTTGAAGCTGTTAGACCTTTCATAGCTGATGTGATGATGATGTCTGATTGAGCACTTTGGTCAACGTCAACACCGATCATAGAAGCGCCAACTTGTGATGCTGATTCAACAGCACTTAGGTAGATACCGCCACCGCAAGCGAAAACAACTTCAGTTCCAGTTGTGAACCAGCTGTCCATTTTAACTTTGATGCTTGGGTCTGGAGTAAATAGGTTAGCATACCAGTAGTTGATTGTTGTTTCAACACCTAGTTCAGCAGAAGCATCGTCAACACCTTGAACGAAGCCATAACCGAAACGAACAACAGCAGGAACAGCCATTCCGCCTAGGAAGCCTAGGTTTGTGAAGCCGTCTTGAACTGCTGCGTAACCAGCTAGGTAACCAGCTTGTTCTTCCATGTAGTTAACTAGAGTAACGTTTGGTTTTACATATTCGCTTGTGTCAGCTGAAGTTGGGTCGCCGCCGCCAGCACTGACCATGTCGCCGATGTTAACGTCAATTCCTAGGAACATGACATCAGGATATAGGTCTTGAGCTTGGTATAGTGATTCAGCAAACATAAAGCCTGGGCAAACGATAACTTTTGCGCCTTTGTCAACCGCAGTTGCGATTGATTCCATACGAGCTTCGTTTGAGTCTTCTGAAGGTTGGTAGTAGCTGTAGCTTACGCCCATTTCTTCAGCGTATTGAACAACACCGTTCCATGAGCCTTCGTTGAAGCTCTTGTCGTCGATGTTACCAACGTCAGTTACAAGTGCGATTTCGTAAGTGCCAGCTTCTGTAGATTCTTCTTCGCCTTCGTCGCCTTCTGGCGCTGTTTCAGGAGCTGTTGATTCTTCTGTTGCTTCAGGAGCTGCTGATTCAGCAACTTCTTCGCCACCGCCGCATGCTGCAAGTGAGAAAAGCATGACTAGGGCAAGCAATAGGGAAAGTGATTTTTTCATTATTCTGCCTCCGTTTAAATTTTATTTTTCCTGATATGAATTACAGGATATTACAATAATACCACCAATTGTAGGATTTATCAATAGAAAAAATAAAAAAATTAAAATTATTTAATACTTTTGTAACATTTGCACACAATTATTTTAATATATCAAAAAAATGTGAGTGCAAAAAAGATAGAAATGTGCTATTATATAAAAATAAAGAAAAAATTAAATTCAAGTAAATTGCAAATATAGGCAGGGAGCAAGATGGAAAGTATAATGACAATTGGAATTGCCGGAGGGACAGGCAGTGGTAAAACCACAATAACCCGTGAAATTTGTCGTGAATTTGGAGACGCTGTTAGCGTTATTTATCACGATAATTATTATAAAGCGCACGACGAACTCAGCTATGAGGAGCGCACAAAATTAAATTATGACCACCCAAATTCGTTTGAGACAGACCTTTTGTGCAAGCATTTGAGTGAAATTAAAAAGGGTAATACTATAAAATGCCCTGTTTATGATTATTCAATTCACAACAGAACAGCGGAAACAATTGAAATTAAACCATCTAGGGTTGTAATCTTAGAGGGGATTTTAATTTTCCAAGATAAGGAACTATGTAACCAACTTGACATTAAAATTTTTGTCGACACGGACGCTGACGTGCGAATTTTAAGACGAATTGTTCGAGATGTTCGTGACAGGGGCAGAAATTTGGAGTCAGTTGTTGACCAATATTTGGCAACTGTTAAGCCCATGCACGAAAAATACGTAGAACCCAGTCGAAAAAATGCCGACATTGTTGTCCCCGAAGGCGGACATAACAGGGTTGCGCTTGATATGGTGCTTCGCAATATTAAAATGCATTTGGAGAAAGGACGTAAATAAATTGGCAAAGTTATATTTTAAATATGGAGCAATGGGCTCTTCAAAATCTGCGCAAGTGCTTATTGCACAGTTTAACTATGAGGAGTTAGGCATGAGAGTTTGGCTTATAAAGCCCTCGATTGACACACGTGACGGATATGACATAGTTCGCTCAAGAGTTGGACTTGAAAGCCGTGCGGAAGTAATTCTTCCCGACGCGAGCATTATAGAGGCTTATGATAAAGTCGAGCCTTGCGATGTTATAATTTCGGACGAAAGCCAATTTTTCACTCCTGAACAGATAGATGAACTAAGATTTTTGGTGGACGAGAGAAACTTGCCTGTCTTGTGCTTTGGCTTGAGGACAGACTTTTTGACAAATTTCTTCCCTGGCTCACGCCGATTGATGGAAATTGCAGACTCGCTCACAGAAATAAAAACCGTTTGCACTTGCGGAGCAAAAGCGACCGTGAACGCAAGACTGACAGAGGGTGGAACAATTGTCACTTGTGGAGAGCAGGTGTTTTTAGGCGGAAATGACAGTTATATTGCGATGTGTCATAAATGTTGGAAGGATAAAATTAAAGAGCAGAGTACATAAATATACTCCGTAGGGGTGGAAATGTTTTCGCTTCGACGAAAAAGACGAGAGAATTTTTGCTTCGGCAAAAAGTACGAAAGAACGAGAGAATTTTCGTTGCGACGAAAAGAAACGAGGGGAACGCTCTCCGAGGGCTCACTTTTTCTCGTGAAAAAGTAAGCAAAACACGTCGGGGACTCGCCCCCGAACGGCGAGATGCGATAAGGGTGCGGAATATACAGACTATCTAAGATAGAAAGATTTGAAATAGGAGCAATCGCACCAAAAGAGAGCGAAACGCACAAGGGCTAATCGCCC
>CAYJOS010000136.1:0-5932 GCA_964371875.1 uncultured Oscillospiraceae bacterium
CTTTTTCACGAGAAAAAGTGAGCCCTCGGAGAGCGTTCTCCTCGTTTCTTTTTGCCGAAGCAAAAATGCTCTCGTGCTTTTCGTCGCAACGAAAATTCTCCGTCCTCTCGTTCTTTTCGCCGAAGCGAAAATCTCTCGTTCTTTTCGCCGAAGCGAAAAATCTCTCCCAACGAAGTGTGTTTCACTTAGGCGACTCCCCACGTCCCTCTTGGCAATAGCTAATTTTTAAAAAAGTACCCCCCACTCAAAAATCGAGTGGGGGGTAAAATTTTAATTTTCGGCTTTTGCTTTGTCGCGCTTATTCATCCTGATTAGCACAACGCCTGCAAGTATGCTCAAAGCACACATTGCCGCCATGTAATAGAACATATAAGTATAACCTTTAACTCCGACAGAGTCAATCCAACCACCGACGATGTTATAGAAATAAGCATCTGGTGAGTATGCAAGGAAGGCGATTAGTCCGATTGCTGTACCACGAACTTCGCTTGGAATTCCACCTTCTTGGATTTGTGCGTAGTAAATTCCACGCATACCTGTTGCGACAACACCCCAAACTATCATCATAACAACTGCTAGGATATAGGTTGAAGGAACGCCCGGTGTGACCAAAAATCCAACTGCAACAGCAGCGATGATAGCAGTACAAATTCCGAGAAGTTTTGAAGCTGAGCCCATTTTATCAGCTAAAACGCCGAGTAGTGAGCAAGCGAAAATTCTAAATCCATAGGAACGCATTAGACCATAAGATGTACTGTCACCGATTGACGCATCATAAACGTCGACAAGATATGGGCTGAGGTATGAGGAAGCTGAGTAAGCTGTGTAACAAGCGATGACGATGAAAGCCATCAACCAAACTTTTGGCATTTTCACAACTCTTTTGATATAGCTGAGGTCAACAGCGGCGCTTGTTAGGTTTGTTAAATGCTCTTCTTTGCAGAAAACAAGCATCATAATACCAGAAATGAAGCAGAAAGCTGCATAAACTATAACATAAAAACGATATGTAACATCAGGTGCGCCGCCAGCCGCTTCACCCATCCAAAGGACGATATAACCAAGAGCCATACCAGCAAAACCTGCGATTGCTTCACGTGCGCCATACATTTTACCTTGTTCTTCAGCAGAGCCAAGCGCACCGATTAGCTTAACATGAGCACCCCAAGCAAGGAAGTTACAAGCAAAGGCAAATGTTGCGAAAAGCCCAGCCATAGGAGTGAAAGAGGGCATGAAAAGCATGAGAAGAGTTAATCCACCGCCGAGGAAAAAGCTTGAAGCAAGCATTTTTCTGGGTGACCATTTATCGGCAAACCAACCGCCAGGGAAGTAGAAAAGCATAGATCCAAGTCCGTATGCAGTCATCAATTGACCGAGCTGTAGGTTTGTAAGTCCTGCCGCCTCTTGGAAAACAACATAATAGCTTCTAACAGAATATGGAACAGCGTTTATACAAATTGTGCCGATGGCCATAGCAATCATAATAAGCCAGCGGTTTTTCCTTAAAGTTGGGTGCATTTGGTTTGACATATCAAAATCCTCCTATTTACTTTTAAATTAGCAGTTTAAGCAAAAATTTGGTCTATAACCTTTTGTTCAACACCGATTTTGTTAAGCAAAAATTCTTCAAGTTTTTCTTTCATGCCGTTTTCAAGCGGTGGGCACTCATGGGTTTCAAGCCACTTTTTGCAGAGGGCTTGAACTCTATCCATATAAAGCACATCGCTGTTTTTTGGGTCATCTTTTGTTTGGTCGGTTGGCTTTGTGAAAGGATAATCCCAAGTATAATCCCTGAAATACTGTACTGTGTGCAGTGTGGAGAGATTATTTCCACCAATCCCGACTTCGGCAATATTGTCAAGGTCGATTATATCCTCGTCAAATTCAATTTCTTCCATAGATTTGCGTACAACTTTAATCGCTTCACAGTCAATCATATATTTTTCATAACTCATGGACATAAAGCTGTCAAGAATACCTGCGGAATGCAGTGAAATGCTTGTGTTTTGTCTGATGGAATTTGAAATAGACATAACTGCATCAAAAGTGCTGTGAATTCCGACTTTTTTCGCATCATTCAAGCCACCGCCGTTACGACTTGGCATATTATAAGCCTTAGCCATGGAGCGGGCAAATGTTCTCATTTGGTCACAGAATGGACTTGCTTGAATATAATTTCCTGTTGCCATGTCGATTTGTGCGCCGTTTATGCCGTAAACAACAGGCATACCACGTCTTAGGTTTTGAGCGACTGTAATACCAGCTAGCATATCGGCATTTGCAACCACTAAAGCACCTGCAACGGTTACTGGTGCAGTTCCCCCTGAATTTAAACCCGGTGACATGATAACAGGTTGATTATATTCTGCACAAACCCATAAAGTTTGCTCTGCATAATCGCCAAGTTGTAGCGGAGTTAAGAGGTTGACCAAGGACAATACATTATATTCTGAGCGGAATTTTTCAGAACCACCAAAAGCTATTTCGCAAAGTTCCATGCCATCTCGAACCTGCTGTTCATGAGCTGAATATGCAAGTAGCGGAAGGTCTGAAAGCGACATTGTCGCATATAGCATAGTTGGATAGCAGACCTTTGTATCAAGGTCATAAGGCTGAACCAAAATTCCACCGTTTATGTCCATACATTCGGATTGATGTGCAAGTTTTGCAAAGTTTATATAATCAGAAAACAGTGCATCTCTTCGAGAACCGTCACGCTCGACCACGAAAACACAGCCGTATCCAGAGCCGACTTTGGTTTCGCCTTCACCGATAACCATGCTCTTTTTTGGGTTTCTTGCGTTTAGTTTAAAGCTAGAAGGTGCGGCGTTTATTGCGTCCATGATTTGTTCTTCGGTGAAATGTACTGTTGTGCCCTCGACACGAATTCCATTATCTGAAAGTTTTTTGAGTATTCTCTCGTCGATAACTCTGTAGCCTGTGGTTTGCAGTAATTTTATAGAGTCATCGTGAATTCTTTTTTGCACTGCATTCATTAAAATCAAACCTCTTTCCGTTTATTTAACACAAGCCTTTGCTTTGTTTAGAGTAGCTTCGTCGAGTTTTATGACGTTTAGGAGATAATCTTCCATTTTCGCTTTAATTTCGCAGTCAAACTCAGGAGTTTTGTATCTATCCATCCATGCTTGACGCAAGTTTTGAACTCGAGTTATGAAATTAATATCAGCGTCAGCGGGATTTTCTGCCAAAACATCAACAGGAGCACAAAAAGCTGGTTCAAAAGAATATTCCCTGAAATATTCAACGGTATGAGGAGAACTTAGGTAGTTTCCGCCAATTCCAACGTCTTTGATATCTTCAAATCCCATGACATCCTCGTCCACACAAAGTGGCTCGATTGACTTGCGAACGTGTCTGATAATTTCGCAGTCCATCATGAATTTTTCATAGCTGATTGAAAGCATACTGTCTAAAACTCCTGTCGCATGGACTGAAATACTTGCATTTTCTTTGATGGAATTTTGTATGCACATAGCGCTGTGAATAGAAGTTTGAAGTCCAACTTTTCTGCCGTCAGTATAAGCGCCGCCGTTACGTGAGGGAAGTTCATAGGCAACTGCTAGGCTTCTAGCCATGGTGCGAACTTGCTCGCTCAGTGGGCTTGATAGGCAATATGAAGCAGTGTTCATGTCGATAATTGAAGCGTTTAGTCCGTAAACACAGGGAAGTCCACGGCGAAGAGTTTGAACAATTGTAATCGCCGCCAAAATTTCGGCATTACCTTGAACGATAAGTCCAGAAGGTGTGACAGGGGCAGTTCCGCCTGAGTTAACACCAGGAGTTATGATAACAGGTTGGTTATATTCAGCAGCGACCCAAAGGGTTTGCTCTGCGTGGTCGCCTAGGGTTAGAGGTGATAAAATATTAACAATCGACAAAATTCGATAGTCGGAACGGAAGCTTTCAGCACCACCAAAAGCAATTTCAGCAAGTTCCATGCAAGACCTTACTTCGGATTCGTGGGCGGAAATTCCCATAAGTGGCATGTCTGACAAAGTAAGTGCCGCATAAAGCATAGCAGGGAAGCAAACGCTTTTATGTAAATCAGAAGGTTGCATTAAAATACCGCCGTTGGTGTTGACTTGACCAGATTCGTGAACAAGTCGAACCAAATTTAGGAAGTCATCATAAACACCATTACGTCTTGTTCCGTCGGGCTCTATGATGAAAGAACAGCCATAACCAGAGGCAATTTTTGTTGTGCCTTCACCTAGTGTAATGCTTTTTTCGGGGTTTCTTGCTTTAAGAGTGAAACTTGAAGGAGCGGCGTCAATTGCGTCTATAATTTGCTCTTCGGTGAAATAGACAGTTGTGCCGTCGATTTTGAAATTTGCCTCTTTAAGCTTTGCGAGAATACGCTCGTCTACGACTTTAAAACCGATTTCTGATAAGACTTTTAAGGACTCATTCCAGATGGCTTGTTGTGTGCAGTTTAGCTTTTTCATAGTATTCCCTCCGATAAAAATTTCCAAAATTAGGTTTTCATGAGTTCATCATAGTACACATGTTCGCAATTGTCAATATGAATTTTTACAGTGTAAAAATTTTGTTGCATGTTGTACAAGAAACGAATTATCTTGTTTGTATAATTTGAACCAAAAAATGAGAACATTTTAACAATTTGAATTAATGGAAAGTGTGAGGGTGTTAAAATTCACCCAATGATTTTATAAAATAAATTTCACTATTGTATAATAAAAAATGAAACACGTGACAATTTTGATTAAATGCAGTATAATGAAGGATATTAGTTTATAAACTGCCTAATCGGCGGTGTGGAAGAAATCGAAGTTTGGCTTAAAAAAGGAAGTGGTGACTGTGTCGGCGAAGTATGAAAAACTCATTCGCTTGGAAGAAGCGGCGAGGATGTATTATATAGATGGAAAAAAACAAAGCGAAATTGCGAAGCATTTCAACGTTTCTCGTCCGTTTGTTAGCAGAATGTTAGCAGAGGCTAAAGACGAGGGAATAGTTGATATTAAAATCAATGTTCCTGAGTTTGATGATGCTTTTTTTGCGGAACATTTAAAAAGGCGTTATGGTTTGCATGATGGGATTTTTGTGCCTGACGACAATGATAAGGCGACAAATCAAGCGCTTTCGCTTGCGGCGATTTCACTGCTGGATACGCTCAAAACCTGCAATCTCGGTGTGGGTTGGGGGCATTTAATTGGTGCTATGGTTTCTTATATGGCGAATGAGTCGGCACAAGACAAAACAGTGCGCACAGTTTGCCCTATGATAGGAAATGCAGGAATTGCGGTTCGTCATTACCAATCGACAGACACTGTGCTTATGTTTTCGAAATACCTAAATGCGATGCCGTATTTTTTCAATTTACCTGCTCTGCCCGAGGATAGGGAGGAGCGTGATGTTTTTTGCAACACAGAAACCTATAGACAAATGCTTCGTCAGTGGTCTAAAATAGACACTGCGTTTGTAAACATTGGAAACCATCCGTCCGTTCCCGATTTTGCGAGCGGAGCAAGATTTGGGTCGCTTCTCAGAGAGAAAAAAGCTTGCGGAAGATTGATTGCGTACTTTTTTAATAGAGAGGGCGAAATTATAGAGTCAGAGCAAGATTTTGTCATGCAAATACCTTTGGAATTGCTCAAAAAATGCAAAAATATTGTCGGATTATGCAGTGCAAACACGAGCCTTAGAGCATTGGAAGGAGCGCTTTCGACAGGGATGTTTACGCATCTTGTTGCAAGAAAAACTCTTGTGAAAAGTCTTTTGTTTCCTGAGCGATAGGTGGGGGTGTGACGAGATGCCCTTCGGGGGGGAGCTCGAGGGGGTATCCCTCCTCGAATTGGATAAACCGAGAGAATTTTTGCTTCGGCAAAAAGAAACGAAGGGAACGGTCTCCGACGGCTCACTTTTTCTCGTGAAAAAGTAAGCAAAACACGTC
>CAYJOS010000137.1:0-4627 GCA_964371875.1 uncultured Oscillospiraceae bacterium
GCTTACTGGTAGTTTAATTGCAAATAGATAAAGTGCAATTACAATAAGCATAATGATTAGGAAAGGCATCATGCGGACAACCCAATCTATGTACATAAATTCTTGTCCTGTGTATTCTTCCATAGAAGTGATAGCAACAAGGTTCATAGCACCACCAAGAGGTGAACCCGCGCCACCAATACCAGAACCCCAAGCGATTGCAAGCAAAATGGGAACAGCAAGGTGACTTTTTGAAATGTCTTTATCACCAACAAATGAGAGCATAGAAACAGCAACAGGTGTCATTAGCATACAAACAACAGAGTTTGGTAGGAAAATTGACAAAATAGCTGCCGCAAAAAGCCATACAACAATTTGTTGTTTTATAGATGGGCCGATAAGGCAAAGAGCCTTAAGCGAAAGTCTTTTATCAAGACCAGTTCTCTCCCAAGTGAGGCAAACAAGGTCTGCACCGAAGAGAAGGATAACAGTTTCAGAAGCGAATTGCTTAATAAGCAAATCCATGGGAATGAGGTTAAATAATGCGTTTACAAGTACGGGCATAAGAGCTGTAACAGCAATGTCAACAGGTCTTGTAATCCACCAAAGTGCCATCCAAACAGCAGTACCTATTGCAGCTGCGCCCTCATAGCCAAATGTTCCCTCTAATGCCAAAAGACATGCAACGAATCCTAAAGGGCCTGAAAGTACAGCGAAAATGCTTGAATTTTTTTTAGTTTTTCCGGACATGAACAAACCGCCTTTTTCTTTTTGTTTTAAAAAAACTGTGTGGGGCTGTTACACCCCACTAAAGCTTTTAAAGTTCTTAATGTTTAGTTAGATGCACTCGTATCCAAATTCACTTGGATTGAAAATTTCAATATAGTAACCTAGAGTTTCAGTTGCATCAAAGTATGCCCAGCGGCAACCATCATAGCGAGCTGATGGGCCAGTTTGTGCCATTTTAATACCTTGAGATTCAAGGCATTCTTTAGCTTTTTCAAAATCGTTAACATCGAAAAGAATGTGGTGAATTCCAGGGCCGTGTTCGTCAAGATAATCTTGCCATACACTGCGGCCTTCCATTGGCTCTAGTAGTTCAATTTCAACACCATTCATACGATAGAAAGCCATTTTAACTTTAAAATCCTCTTCTTCGCCACGGTAGAATTTTGTGCCTTTTGGAGTTTCAGCCCATGAATATACTTTCCAACCGAAAGCTTTTTCCATGAGAGCGACTGTTGCGTCCATATCTTTAACGACTATGCCGACTTGAACAAATTTGTGGAAAATGCTGTTATCAGGAGTGATGATATTTTCGATGTTCATAATGATTAACCCTTTCTATTTAAAGCTTTTTTAGCTGCTTCTATAATATCTTTTGGAGTCATTTTGAATTTTTCTAATAGGTATCCTTGGTCAGCTGCTTGACCGAAGTGGTCTTGAATTCCGATGAATTCTATAGGTACAGGGCAATGTTTTGCAGAAGTTTCAGCAATAGCTGAACCTAGTCCGCCGATGACGTTGTGGTTTTCGATAGAAACAACACAGCCAGTTTTTTGAAGAGCTGCAACCATAGTTTCAGTGTCAAAAGGCTTAATTGTGTGAACGTCAAGAACTTTAACAGAATAGCCCTCAGCTTTTAGAGCTTCAGCTGCTTCCATAGTTGCACCAAGCATGATACCTGAAGATGCTAGAGTGATGTCTGTACCGTCTTGAACTTCGTGGATTTTGAACATGTCAAAAGTTGTGCCTTCTGGGTAAACTGAAGTTGCTTGTTTACGTAGCAAACGGATGTAAACAGGGCCGTTGTGGTTGATGATTTTTGGAAGCATATCAGTCATCATTGTAGCGTCACTTGGCTCCCAGATCATAAGGTCAGGGATACTGCGAAGAACGCCGATGTCTTCAATCGCCATGTGTGTTGCACCGTTGATTTGTGCTGTAACACCAGGGTCACCACCGAACATTTTAACATTGCTTTTTGCAAATGCGATTGATTGTGCAATTTGGTCACAAACACGGCGAGTTGCAAAAGTTGCAAATGTAAATGTTAGAGGGATAAAACCATAAGATGCAAGACCAGCAGCAACAGAAGTCATGTTTGCTTCTGCGATACCAAGGTTATATGCTCTCTCTGGGAATTTTTTATGTAGACCAGCTGTTCCGACAGCTTTTGCAAGGTCAGCATCCAAAACGACAATACGGTCGTCCTTTGCCATCATTTCTTCAAGTACGTTACTAACTACTTGTCTCATTTCTAAATTGCTCATAATTTCGACTCCTCCTTATACAAGCTCTGCCAAAGCTTCTTGGCATTGCTCTTTTGAAACATTCATGCTGTGGTTGCCAACGCCGGCATCGACAGCAAATTTAACACCACAACCTTTAAGTGTGTTAAGTATAATCATTGAGGGGCGATCTGTGCATAATTTTGCAGCTTCGATTGCTTCGTCGATTTGAGCTATATCGTTACCGTCTTCAACGTTGATAACGTTCCAACGGAATGATTTCCATTTTTCGTCAAGTGGAGCAATTCCGACAATGTTTTCAACAGTGTCGTCAAGTTGCATTTTGTTATAGTCTGTGAAAGCGATTAGGTTATTTAGTTTTTGAGCGCCAGCAAACATTGCAGCTTCCCAAATTTGACCTTCTTGTGATACGCCATCACCAATCATTGTGTAGATTGTAGCGCTGTCGCCTTTAAGTTTTGAAGCAAAAGCGATACCTGTTGCGCAAGAAAAACCTTGAGCTAGAGAGCCTGTTGACATGTCGATACCTGGTGTGCTGTTCATGTCGCAGTGACTGGGGAGGATAGTTTCTGGGCGGTTTAGAGTTAGAAGATGTGATTTGTCGAAAAATCCTAGGTCAGCTAGCACACTATAAAGTGCTGGGCCTGCATGTCCTTTAGAAAGAACAAATTGATCTCTGCCTTCCATTTTTGGGTTTTTAGGGTCGATTTTCATTGTTTTGTAGTAAAGAACAACAAGTGCGTCAATCATTGAAAGACTTCCGCCTAGGTGACCTACGCCACGGCTTGCGATACATTCGACGGTTAGGCGACGAATTTCTTTACATTTGTCTTGTAGCTTTGCGATTTCTGTCTGGTTCATAAATTTCCTCCTGTCATTTTTGGCTAATTAATTTTATTTGTTAGCCAATTTTACTGTACAAATTTGCTATCGAAATCTGTGAGTAAAATTAATCTTAGGACTAGTTTAACAAGAAAACACGAATTTGCAACCGATTTTTGTAAAAATTGCGTATAATAATTGAAATAACCACCAAGTGATTTTTTGTTTGCATAATATGCAAATGATGTGCGTGTTTTGAGATAGTATTTGCATAATGAAAATTTATATTTTCGATTTGGTCGAATTTTAAATATCCCACTATCTTAAAAAATGATTTATTGCCTTTGCAAAGTTGACAAAATTAAAATTATGTGGTAGATATAACAAAGAAACATATAGATAAATCGAAAGGAAATACAACTTATGGCTTCATCATATCATGGCAAAATTGCTAGAATAAATATGACAACTAAAACATTTACATCTGAACCACTTGACATAGAAATGGCAAAAAAATACATAGGCGGACGTGGACTTGGCACGAAAATGCTCCTAGACGAGGGCTGTGCAAAGGTTGAACCACTGTCACCTGAAAATAAATTAATCTACTTAACAGGACCTTTGACAGGAACTGCAACACCAACTGGAACACGTTTTATGGTTATCACAAAATCACCTTTAACAGGCGTTATTGCTTCTTCAAACTCTGGTGGTGTTTGGGGTGCAAAGCTAAAATATGCAGGTTGGGACGGGCTTATTGTTGAGGGAAAAGCCGACGAAATGACCTATATCCGCATTCACGATGATGAAATTACTTTCCACTCCGCTGATGAATATGTAGGACTTGTTTCTGAGGAAATTGACGATAAATTCAAGGAAGAATTTCCAAAATGTTCAGTTTTAAATATAGGCCCAGCAGGTGAAAAATTGTCACTTATTTCATGTATAATGAATGACAAAGACAGAGCTGCAGGACGTAGTGGTGTTGGCGCTGTTATGGGAAGCAAAAACCTAAAAGCCATAGTTGTAACAGCGACAAAATCACAAGTTGAAGTTTTTGACCCAGCGGCACTGAAGGCAATTTCTTCCGAGTGTATGAAAAAACTGAAAGAAAATCCTCACACAGGAAAAAACCTAAAACTTTACGGAACACCAGTTCTTGTTCACTCATTAAATAATGCTGGTTCTTTCCCTGTTAAAAATTTCCAAGGCAACTACTATGACAAAGCTGAGGATATTTGCGGTGAAACTTTGCGTGAAAAGCACTTTGTAAAACAAATGTACTGCCACCGTTGCCCTATAGGTTGCGGAAGAATTTTGGACATTGAGGGCGAACACATGGAAGGCCCTGAGTATGAAGCACTTTGGGGTTATGGCGCAGACTGCGATATCACAGATTTGCCACAAATTTGCCGTGCTAACCATATGTGCAATGAGTATGGAGTTGACTCAATTTCTGCTCCTGCGACAATTGCGGCGGCTATGGAATTATATCAACGCGGCTATATCACAGACGAATATTGTGACGGAGTTCCACTAAAATGGGGTAATATTGAAGCAATCACAGTATGGAC
>CAYJOS010000137.1:4637-5926 GCA_964371875.1 uncultured Oscillospiraceae bacterium
CTCAGGGAAGTTATAGACTATGTGAACACTATGGCAGACCCGACCTTTCAATGAGCGTTAAAAAGCAAGAAATGGCAGCATATGACCCCCGTGGTTTCCAAGGAATGGGAATTAACTATGCTACATCAAACCGTGGAGCTTGCCACGTTCGTGGCAACACTTTCGGCGCTGAAGTTCAAGGCGACCGCACTTCACCAGTCGGAAAAGCGGCTATGGTTAAAGAGGCGCAGGATAAATCTACACTTGTAGACAGCGTTGGACTTTGCCTATTTATCATGCGTGCTGTCACACCAGCAGACCTTGCATTAATGCTTAACGCTGCAACAGGAACTGACCATACAGCAGAGTCAGTTATGGAAGTTTCGGAGAGAATTTATAACTTAGAACGCATGTTCAACAAAGAAGCTGGTATGAAAGGTGAGGAAGATACTTTACCAAAACGTATCACACACGAAACTACCGATTACGGTCCATCAAAAGGACTTGTAAACAGACTTGATATCATGCTTCCAGAGTATTATGAACTACGTGGCTGGGAAAATGGTTTTCCAACTGAGGAAACAATTAAGAAATATAAATTAGAAGATGTAATTAAATAAAAAGTGCTGTATAAGCGTAAATATTGGGGCTGTCGCAAATGGTGAAAATCAATTGCGACAGCCTCTTAATTATTTGCTGTGTTGAAATAGAAGGGGGCATTTTCACTTCGGCGAGAAGAAGGGGAGAGATTTTGCTTCGGAAAAAAACGAGGGGAAGCGCGCTCCGCTGGGGAAATTTTCGCTTCGGCGAAAAGCACGTAGAATTTTCGTTGCGACGAAAAGGATACGCGCTCCGCTGGGGTAACTTTTTTTTCAAGAAAAAAGTCACCAAAAACTTGTCGGGGAAACACCCCCGAACGGTGGGAACGGTTTAGGGTGCGGAATATACAAAAATAATAAGATTGTATAATTTTAAGCAGTTGCCATTTCACTAAATCGGAGCTAATCGGCAGGCTAAACGCCTGTATGAGCGTAAATTACCAGCTTGCAAATCCACGAGTAGGAGGGTCTATTCAGGTCTGATAGATACGAATCGTTGCTTAGAGTTCGCATTTTGCAGCCTTAAATAGACCCTCCTACTATATAGTTTTTCAGATGAGTAGCCAACGGGCAACCCAAAGGGCGATTAGCCCTTGTTCGTTTCGCTTTCTTTTGGTGCGATTGCTACTGGTATAAGTCTTTCTATCTTAAATAGTCTGTATATTCCGCACCCCTAAACCGTTCCCACCGTTCGGGGGTGTTTCCCCGACG
>CAYJOS010000138.1:0-5881 GCA_964371875.1 uncultured Oscillospiraceae bacterium
GACGTGTTTTGCTTACTTTTTCACGAGAAAAAGTGAGCCCTCGGAGAGCGTTCTCTTCGTTCTTTTCGTCGCAACGAAAATTCTCCGTTCTTTTCGCCGAAGCGAAAATTCTACGTGCTTTTCGCCGAAGCGAAAACCCCCACCCTCGGAAAGCACCTCTTTTCACCAAAGCAAAAATCCACTCAAAACCGAGTGGATTTTTGTATATTAATCTAAATACATATCTCTGTCTGCATAGACAAGCTGTACGCCTTTTTCAGTAAGCCATTCGATGGTACGCTCTGAATTTTCGGTCACACGCACAGTGAAATATTCTTCTAAGAAATATATCTCGTTGCTATAATTATGTGCGCCCTCTGTTCCTGCGGGAACTTCTTTTCTAAATTCAAAAATTATATCAGTTGAATAAAACTCAAAGTCTTCATTGTCTTGCCAAAAACCAAGATCTACTTGTCCGATATTGCCATCTAACATATCAGGAATTATGCACTCTGTGTATAGCTCGTATGCCTCAAAAGGTTTTAGGGCTATTACTTCTGTAGATGTTGAAGCAGGGTAGGGTTCACCTCTATATTCTTCCATATACTCCTCTTCGTTAAAAGAAGCGCCCTCTACTATAGTATCATATTGAATTTCTGCATGAGCTATAGTTTCTAAATTAACCTCAAATTTGGGACTTAAGCGTTCTGCCATTGCAAACTCGCCATTTATAAGCTCACGAAGTTCGGTAAAACCTGTGTCTGCGCCCATGACATCGTATACATCATAACGTCTTGTGACTTCGTCGCCGTTTTCCATAAAGTAAGTCAAATAGTAGTATTCAGGGTGACCATCTCTGTAACCACTTTCGTTTTGATAATCGTGGTATTCACGTTTGTCTATGATGGTTTGGTGAAGATTTAAAACTTCTGTTAAAACCGCAGGGTCATCTTCTCCTTTTACCCACATGACCCACTTACTGCTTCCGCCTGCTCCAAATTCAACGCTTTGAACTTCGCTTTCTTGGGGGACATATTTTTCAGCGCCGAATAAGTCAAACTCAACAGCTGTTATAAATCCACCGGCAAGAACAGCAGATGCTAGGGCAAGTGGCATGGTCTTTTTGACGTTGATTTTTGAACGTTTTTTGACTATCATTTCAGATAAAACATATCCGATAAAGGCACAAATTGCAAAGCATAGCATAATCGAAATGTATGAGCTGACATTGCTGTAGCTAAAGAACATTCCATAAATCATCATACCGCCGATAATTGCAGCGCTTAGAGTGAACAAAACTTTAAAAACAGGTTTTAGGAATTTAAAGGAAATTACATCTCCGGCTGTTTCCATATGACGTTTGCGAATTAAAACTGTTGAAATCGCCATGAAAGCAATTCCGACTCCTGTGTATGCCCACATTGGCCCCCAACTTTTATAGACCGCATCTTCAAAAATACTATTAATTTCATTGTGAGGATTTGGCTTGAAAATGACCTCAAATGCGCGAACATCTTCGAAGATGAAAAATGGTGGTGATAGGTAATATGCCCAGTCGGGAGAGTTGACTTGAACGCCGAACATTATAATGCTCATTGCACCTGTTAAGGCGCTTACTAAAGTGAACACCACGCAGTTGATTGTTCCGTAAATCAGTGGCATTGCAACTATGCTACCTGTGATGACTGCACAGAAAGATGCTATGCCAAAAAATGTTGTAAATTGCATTAGTGAAATGAAAAACCAATCCATAATCCATCCGCCAAGCATAAGACCTTGTGGTATAGTTAACGCTAAGGTGATGATGCACGCTAGGGCGTTTGCGGCGATTACGACTACATAAATAGAAGCTATTGACGATAGGAAAACCGCTTCACGGCGAATTGGAAGTGAGGCTATCATATTTGAGTTGTTTGAGCGATATAGATAACCAAAAACTGCCATAGCTGATGATACTGCACCAAAAAATGATAGTATAGCCATGTAAACAGTAGAATTATAAATGGCTCTGACTGATTCTTCTGTAAGAACGTCTATTTTAGTGCGACCTGTTGCAATTTCGTGGCTTTCTAGAATGTAATTATAATCCATAATTGTTAAATTTACAACTAATGGTAAAATTAAGCATACCGCAACGGTGTATAGTATTGCAAGTAAGTAAAATCTTGATAGATTTTTCTTGAAAATTATTGGACTAAAGAAGGATGTCTTTGACTGCATAATCTGCACCTCCTAATTCGTAAATAAAAATTTCCTCCAGTGTGAGCGGAATTTCTTCAAAATAAATTGGGTTTGCCGCTGTTGCTGAGTTTAAAATTTGCTCGCTAGTTCCGCGAACTATGAGGGTGTGCATTCTGCCTTGTTTTGCAGTGTGTAAAATTTCAATTCCCTGTGGAAGAATGTCTTTTTCATTGGGAACAAATTGCAATTTTTTGATGTTGTCTTGCAGTTCGGTCAAACTTCTTTCGAGTAAAAGTTTTCCACCGCTCAAAATTCCGACATGGTCGCAGACATCTTCAAGCTCTCTTAAGTTGTGAGATGAAACCAAAACCGTTGTCCCACGCTCGGAAACGTCGCTCATAAGCAAGCTCCAAACTTGACGACGCATAACAGGGTCGAGTCCGTCGACAGGTTCGTCCAGTACTAAAATGTCAGGTTTTAAGCAAATTGAAAGCCAAAATGCCGCCTGCTTTTGCATACCTTTACTCATTTTGCGTATGGGTCTTTTTTCGTCTAAATCAAACACCTCACGGAGTTTTTCGAAACGTTCCATGTCAAAATTTTTGTAAACACCCTTGTAAAATTTCATCATATCGTTTATAGATGCTTGCATGAAATAATAGGTGTCGTCAGGGATTAAAAACATGCGTTCTTTAACTGCTGTGTTTTCAAAAACGGGTGTACCCTCCACTAAAACTGTTCCGTTGTCAGGTTGATAAATTCCACAAATATGTCGAATTATGGTGCTTTTTCCGCTACCATTTGGTCCAACCAAGCCATAAATCGCACCTTTTGGCACATTCATGGATAAATCATCCAGTGCTTTAAAACCATCAAAGGTTTTAGTTATATTGTTAACTGAAATCATTGCTTTCCTCCTCCTTCTCTAATCCTTTTGCAGAGCATTTCAGAGCTAAAACCTAAAAATGAAAGCTCTTTAATGCATTCGTCAAACTTTTTTAGCAGTTCATCCTGCCGTCCTGTGTCCACGTCTTTTCTCTCGCTCACGAAGCTGCCTTTTCCTGGGACGGAATAAATATACCCCTCGGCTTCAAGCTCTCTGTAAGCTCTTTGGATTGTGTTGGGATTTATCGCCAAATCTGACGACAATTCACGCACTGATGAGAGTTTTTCGTTTGGGCTTACCGCTCCTGTAACTATAAGAAGCCGAAGCTCGTCTTTGACTTGTGCGTATACAGGTCTGCTGTCACGGTAATTAATAGTTATCAATTTTTTCACCTCGCTTGTATTAACTGTGTTGCATGTGCTAATACAGTTAATATACACCATTCAGTTGCATATGTCAATAGTTTTTTCGGAATTTTCTAATTTATTCCAATAAAGTGAGAAGGAAGGAGGGGTTTCGCTTTGGCGAAAAGCTCTCCGAGGGTGAATTTTCGTTGCGACGAAAAGCACGAGAACATTTTTGCTTCGGCAAAAAGAAACGAGGAGAACGGTCTCCGACGGGTAACTTTTTCACGTGAAAAAGTCACCAAAAAACGTCAGGGGTTTCGCCCCCTGAGCGACGGGAACGGTTTAGGGTGCTGAATATACAGGCTTTATTAGAAAGCAAGCCCAGAAGCAGTTGCCATCGCACCAAAAGAGAAGTAATCCACGGCTGTCGCCTGATTTTCTCCCGTTGGCTACTCATCTGAAAAAATTAATAGTAGGAGAGTCTATTTAAACTGTAAAATGCGAACTCTAAGCAACGCTTCGCATCTAACGGTTTTAAAAAGACCCTCCTACTCGTGGATTTGCAAGCTGGTAATTTACGCTTATACAGGCGTTTAGCCTGCCGATTAACACCGAGTTGGTGAAATGGCAACTGGTGCAAATTATGCCTATTGATTATTCTTGTATATTCAGCATATTAACCGTTCCCACCGTTCGGGGGTGTTTCCCCGACAAGTTTTTGGTGACTTTTTTCTTGAAAAAAAAGTTACCCCAGCGGAGCGCGTCTTCTTTTTTGTCGCAACAAAAAATTCTCTCGTTCTTTTCGTCGCAACGAAAATCCCCCCTCGGAGAGCGTTTCCCCTCGTTTCTTTTCGCCGAAGCGAAAATTCTCCCGTTCTTTTCGCCGAAGCGAAAATCTCCCCCCAACAATACTATCTACAACATATCAAAAAAAGAGCCTGTCACATTTTGCGACAAGCTCTTATTTGTTTTACATATTAAATTAAAATACGAATTTAACATCTGAGAGTCTTGTGTAAATTTCATCCATAACTTTTTCTTCCTCTTCTGGAAGAGCCGCAAAAGTGACAGAAAAACGCACAAAAGCACCAGCGTCATCCCATGGAACTGTTGAAATCAGTTTCTCACGGATTAGATATTGGCTAAAATCTTCACCTGTTTTGAACTCAATTCCACCTTTAATTCCCTTAGGAGCTTTGACATATAGGTAGAAAGAAGCCTTAGGTTTTTTAGCTTTAAAGCCAAGTTTGTTTAAAGTTGCAACAAGCATGTCATGACGACGTGAATATTTTTCTGCTGTTGCGTCTGTGATTTCTGTGTGTTCAAGTGCATATTTACCAGCAAGTTGAATTGCTTTGAATTGACCTGAATCATTGTTGTCTTTAATTTGTGCAAAAGCTTTAACAACAAGTGGATTACCTGTTACAAATGCAAGTCTCCAGCCTGTCATGTTGAAAGCCTTACTTAGAGAATGGATTTCAACGCAAACATCTTTCGCACCTGGTAGAGAAAGTATGCTTAGTGGTTCTTGGCCATCAAAAGTTAATGCACCATAAGCGGCATCTTGAACAATGACGATTTTGTGTTTTTTAGCAAATGCAATTGCTTTTTTGAAAAATGCTGTTGTTGCAAATGCACCTGTTGGGTTGTTTGGATAGTTTATGTATAGTAATTTTGCTCTTTTAGCAATATCTTCTGGGATAGAAGCTAAATCTGGTAAAAATTTATTTTCCGCAGTCAATGGTAATTTATAAACTTCACCGCCGAGATATTCTGTCATTGTTCCCATGATTGGATAACCAGGAACTGTCATAAGTGTGACATCGCCAGGGTTAATAAACGCTTGAGCCATCATTGCAAGTGCAGGTTTTGAGCCGATTGAGTGAATAACTTCGTTTTCAGCATCAATGCCTTCAACTCCGAAAACTCTAGCCATATAATCAGCAGCAGCAGCTTTAAATTCAGCAGTGCCGTTGTCTGTATAGCCTCTATTTTCCCATTCTGCAGCTTCTTTTGCCAAAACTTCGACTACACCAGCATCAGCCATAGCATCAGGTTCACCAACACCCATGTCGATAATTTCCATATCAGGGTGGTCAATCATTGCTTGACGTCTTGCTCTTTTGATTTTTTCGAACTTATAGATTTCTGTGCTTTTTCCGAACATTTTACCGCCAATTCGCTCAGCGATAAGGCCTTGTATGTAACTTTCTCTCATAGCATTTCACCTCAAAGTAAAAAAATTATAATCAGATTATAGCATGTTGCACAGAAAAAGTCAATATTTGTTAGTTAAAATAAAGGCGAAAGGTGGTAGGGGGTGGTCTTGACTGTTCCAAAAGTCTTTGTTTCGGCAAAAATACAAGAGGATTTTTGTTGCGACGAAAAGAAAACGCCCCTCGGGGTAGAGATTTTCGTTGCGACGAAAAGAAGCGAAGAAAACGCGCTCCGCTGGGGTAACTTTTTCACGTGAAAAAGTCACCAAAAA
>CAYJOS010000139.1:0-5816 GCA_964371875.1 uncultured Oscillospiraceae bacterium
GCTATGCCTGCTCGTCTGGCGAGAAATTCGACCGCTTCCATAAAGCTTAAGCCTTCGATTTCCATTATGAAATTAATTACATCTCCGCCTTTTCCGCAACCGAAACAGTAGAACACATGTTTGTCTGCTTCGACGGAAAATGAGGGGGTTTTTTCGCTGTGAAATGGACATAAACCGACAAGTCTTGCCCCACTTCGTTTATTTAGATTGACATAGCTTGATATAACGTCTGCGATGTCGTTTCTGTCCGAAAGCTCTCGTATAAAGCTGTCAGGCAATTGCATGGTTTTTTCCTCCTACTCGGGACTGAAAATGCGAGAATTCTAATAAACTGCCCACGCGGCAGGAATAAAAAGCTCACTAAATTTTGCGACAGCATATTTGTCTGTCATGCCTGAAATATAGTCGCAAATTGCACGCTCTAAACCTTCGTTTTCGGCTATGGATTTGTATTCAGGCGGTAATTTTTCGGGTCGGTTAACATAATATTCCCAAATTACTCCGATTATATTCGATACTTTTCGCTCCTCGGATTTTGCCTTTGGATTTACGTAAACATTTTCGTACATAAACTTGTGAAAAGTGTCATAAGCCTCTTTTATGTAAGGTGACATGTTTAGTTTTCCGTCGGTGCTGTTTGCGATTAAATCCATCAAAATGGCATTAATTCTTGAACTATGAGTGTCACCCAAACGCTCTCGAACTAGAGGTGGCAGGTCTTCGACTACTAAAATTGATGCTCTGATTGCATCATCAACATCATGGTTCATGTAGGCGATTTTGTCTGAAAGTCTAACAGCGACAGCTTCGGGTGTGTCGATTTCTGAACCCTTTGTGTGGTGCAAAATTCCCATTCGGGTTTCGTAGCAAAGGTTTAATCCTTTGTGATTTTTTTCGATTTTATCGCAAACTCTAAGGCTCTGTTCATAATGCCTGAAACCGACATCCAAAAGTTCGTTTAAAGCCCTCTCGCCAGCGTGACCGAAAGGGGTGTGACCCAAATCATGCCCAAGTGCGATAGCTTCCGTTAAATCTTCGTTTAAAGACAAGCCACGGGAAACGGTTCTTGCAATTCTGCTGACTTCCAAAGTGTGGGTTAATCTCGTCCTGTAGTGGTCGCCCTCAGGACGGAGAAAAACTTGGGTTTTGTGCATCAGCCTGCGAAAAGCTTTTGAATGTGTGATTTTGTCAATATCACGTTGAAAACAGGTGCGAATTTGGCAAGGCTCTTCAAAAACTGCTCGTCCACTGCTATTTTTTGAGAGAAAGCCGTATTCAGAAAGCAAAATTTCTTCAACTTTTTCACGTTTAATTCTAAGATTTTGCATAATTAGCCTCCTGCTTATAGAAATAATCTAATATAAATTTGCAGAAATACCTCTAATTACTTATACTAGATAGCATTTAAAAAACCCTTTAAAATTTTTAAATAATTTTAAAATATTTTTTTGGAAGATTTTCGCTTCGGCGAAAAGCACGGAGATATGCTCTCCGAGGGGGATTTTCGCTTCGGCGAAAAGTACGGAGATACGCTCTCCGAGGGGGATTTTCGCTTCGGCGAAAAGTACGAGAGAACGAAAGAATTTTCGCTTCGGCGAAAAGGAAACGAGGGGAAACGCGCTCCGCTGGGGTAACTTTTTTTTCAAGAAAAAAGTCACCAAAAACTTGTCGGGGAAACACCCCCGAACGGTGGGAACGGTTAAAGGTGCTGAATATACAAAAATAATTAGTTTGCATTAGTTAAGTAGGAGTAATCGCACCAAAAGAGAAGAAAAGTCACGGCTGTCGCCTGCTCAAAGCCCGTTGGCTACCCACCAGCAAAACTGCGAGCAGGAGGGTCTATTTAAAACTGTTAGATACGAACGTTGCAGAAACTTGGTATCTTTAAGGATTAAATAGACCCTCCTACTATTAATTTTTTCAGACGAGTAGCCAACGGGACACCCAAAGGGCGATTAGCCCTCAGAGAGCGTTCTCCTCGTTTCTTTTTGCTGAAGCAAAAATGCTCTCGTTCTTATCGCCGTGACAAAAATCTCTCGTTTTTAAATATTACCCAACATCTGATGGCGTACTTGGCCCAAAGATGATTGGTGGTGGAGTTGCTGGAACGGGAGCCGGAGTTGTAACTGCTGGAGCTTCTTCGTCCCCTCCACCCTCAGGTGTTGGAGTTGCGGCAGGAGCAACGTAAAGATTTCCGAAAATGTTTGTTGCAGAGCCGATTTCCGCTGCTGGGAAAGGCACACTTTCAAGTCCTTCGTGGATTGGACCCATGACTTTTTTCCAAATTTGAGTTGCAGGGTTTCCGCTGAAATTCATACGAGTTGGAATGTCATATCCTGTCCAAACTGCCGCTGTATAATATGGTGTGTAGCCTGAGAAATAACGGTCGTTATCGTTATCGGTTGTACCTGTTTTACCAGCAACAGGCATAAAGCCAAGGTAAGCTTCCGAACCTGTACCGTAAGTTGCAGCATCTTGTAAAACATCTGTGATGTTATATGCTGTGTTTGGTTTGAATGCGGCAACGGTTTCAGGCTGATTATCCAAAACAACATTACCATTTGCATCTAAAACTTTTGAATAAGTTCTGCCGTAGGTCATAATTCCGTCGTTTGCAAATGAGGTATATGCCTGTGTCATCTCACGAACTGTAACACCATGTGTAAGTCCACCTAGTGAAAGTGCGGCATAGTTTAGGTCGTTGGGGTCGAGGTCGAAACCTAAACGAAGTGTCATATAGTCAAAAGATGTTTGCAAAGTAAGTTTGTCCAAAACCTGTGCGGCGACTGTGTTTAGTGAGGAAATGATAGCAGAAGAAATTGATCTAACACCGCTGTTTCCGCCACCTGCATTTTTTGGATACCAACTAGTTCCCGAAAGCTGAATTCCAGCCGAGTCGTTTACCATAGTTGTCTGTGTGATGAGCCCAACGTCGAAAGCAGGACCATAAACTGCAACAGGTTTGATTGATGAACCAGGCTGACGTCTTGAATATACACGGTTTAAGTCCCAGTTATTTTCTTTAATGCCTGTACCGCCGACAAGGGCGACAATATCACCTGTGGTATTTTCTTGAATTACCATAGCAGATTGGAACTGCTGATTTGGTGGTGACCACGCTTTTGGAAGATTGTTCATGTCTTGATAGATATAGTCAACTTGGTTTTGAATTGTCATATCTATACATGTATAAACTTGATATCCACCCGAGAAAAGTAGCTGATAAGCAGCTTCATAAGAAATGCCTTTTTCTTCAATAAGGTCGTCTAAAACGTCTGTTATAACAACTTCCTCGTAGTAGCTATAAATCTCTACGTCTTCGCTTTCGTTTGCTGTACGAACGAAAACAAGCTCTTGAGCAACAGCTTCATTATACTCTTCAAGGGTAATATATTCTTGCTCATACATTGCTCTTAAAATAAGCTCTTGGCGATATTTGTTGTTTTCAATACCGTTTAATGTGCTGTATGGGCTGTATCTTGAGGGGTTATTTGTGATACCTATAATACTTGCGCATTCAGCAAGCGTAAGTTCGATTGCAGGTTTGTCGAAATAGTGCTGTGCGGCGGATTCAATTCCGTAGCAACCACTTCCAAGATAAATTAAGTTTAGATACCAATAGACAATTTCGTCTTTTGAATAGTTTTCTTCAACTTCCATCGCCCTGAAAATTTCGAGCAACTTTCTTTGAACGGTGATATCATCTTCTTGTGTTGTGTTTTTAACAAGCTGTTGTGTGATAGTTGAACCACCAAAGTCATTTGTCATTCCAAGGAACATGTTGACAAACGCACCAACAGTTCTGTACCAGTCGACACCTTTGTGTTCATAAAATCTACGGTCTTCGATTGCAACAGCGGCATCTATCATATCCTGTGGCATTTGGTCACGTTCAATCCAAATACGGTTTATGGTACTTTCAAGCTCTGTAAGCTCTGTCCACTCGCCATATTCGTTTTCATATAATAGATTACTGGTTAAATCTAGGGCATAGTCTTCCATTGAAATGGATAAATCAGGTTCTGTCATTATAGTTGTGTTGATATAGACAGCAAAGATACATGCAAAAATCATTCCTGTTGTTAAAAATACAAGAAAGATTGTGAGAAGTGTTCTTAAAATTAGCCTAACAATTCCGCCTGCTGTGAAGCTAACAGCGGAAGCTGTGGTTTTGATGGCTTTGCTAGCTTTGTTGTTTTTGAAAAATTGCATATTTGAAAGCGCCTCCGAAAGGTCGTAAATTTAGCATACTGTTTAGTTTAACCTATTATAACATAACTTGTCAACATGGTGTATGAAAAAAATTGTAAACATTTTTATAGTATTACACTATTGTATTAAATTGTGTGCTTTTGGCTAAGATTATATAAATTTTTATTTTGGAGGACTTATGAAAAAATTAAGCATTAAAACTTTGTTTGGCACAGGACTTTTTGTTTTGACCATACTTATGGCATCATTTGCAAGCACAGAGTTTAACGGAGAAGTCGAAGTTTCTGCTATTTCACGAGAGGAGAAAGGCTTTATATTGAAAGAATATGAGGGCGTTATTGCAATATTTAAGATTGGTGAAGATGTTCCGTCAGAATTAACAAATATTGAAACAAAATATCTGCCATCTATCGACAGAATGGAACTAAAAAATGGAATTTATATGGAAAATAACGAAGAATTGGCGATGATGCTGGAGGATTTTGGTTCATAATAAATAAATTTTCTCTCTTTCTCATATTTTTTAGGGTAAAATACTGTGTAAATTACTCATTGATTTTTCTTGTGAAATGAGTTACAATGTAATTGAAAAGAAGAGCAGTAAGTGCTCTGAAAGATAGGAGGCGAGTCCAATGGGCCAGGAAGAATTCGAACAGGATTTTGTCGTTGTTTCTGATGAAGATGGAAACGAAATGGAACTAGAAGTTATTATGGCATTTGATGTCGATGGAGAAAGCTATATGTCATTCTTGCCGGCGGATATGGACGAAGATGATCCCGATTATGGCTATGTCATACTTAAGATAGAGGAAGAAGACGGGGAAGAAATCTTTGTTACAGTCGATGACGACGCTGAGCTTGAAAAAGCATACGACACCTTCATTGAGTTGGTTGCCAATGAAGAAGAGGGTGATTGATCTTAAAAACTGAATTTTTAATGATATTCTTACACGCAAGGGTGATTTGCTGAAAATTGCCCTTCGTGCAAATTATAGAAAATTACTTAAAACACAGCTCCTGTTGTGTACGTGTGCCTTGTGCAACGACCCTTTTAAACCCACATTTCTTAAAAGGGATGCCGGACTTCTTTTGTGAATTGCAGACCTCCCGAATTGGGCTTTGACCCTTTTTGGATGTTGGGAGCAGAGAAGCAAGAGAGAGGCAACCCACCTGCTCATACGTGCAGGTTATAATCGGGTCGGACGGCATTTACGGGAGTAGCGGGCGTTCTGCGCCCGCTTTTTTTAGGACTGTGAACAGCTCACAGCGTACAAAAGATAAAATAAAACCCCTGCTCGACGAGTGGGGGTTTTTGCTTTGTACGTGGGGAGTGGTCTTGACCATTTTGTCAAATATTGAAAATTATAAAAAGAACGATAGAACGAAAGAACGCTCTCCGAGGGCATACTTTTTTGTTCGAGCAAAAAAGTATGGAAAAAACTCGTCGGGGAAACACCCCCGAACGGTGGGAACGGTTCAGGGTACTGAGTATACAGGCTATTTTGGATAGAAAAATTTGTAGCAGAAGCAATCGCACCAAGATAAAGCGAAACGAACAAGGGCTAATCGCCCTTTGGGTGTCCCGTTGGCTACTCATCTGAAAG
>CAYJOS010000140.1:0-5793 GCA_964371875.1 uncultured Oscillospiraceae bacterium
CAACTTCAACTGTTGGATTTCCTCTTGAGTCAAGGATTTCTCTAGCCATTACGTCTACGATTTCGAAAAATTGTTTCATAAAAATTTTCTCCTATATATTATAAATTATTTGGTTAGTTAATTAATGATTTACCTGTCATTTCAACTGGCTTCTCTAGTCCCATAACATCAAAAACTGTTGGCACAACATCACAAAGTTTTCCGGCTTCGAGTTTCACATCTTTGCCGACAACGATAAATGGAACTGGGTTTGTTGTGTGAGCTGTTTGAGGAGTGTTTTCAACTTCGTCATACATGCTTTCAGCGTTACCGTGGTCAGAAAGAATGAAGCAAATGCCGTTTTTAGCTTTCATAGCTTCAACAACTTTTGATAGGCATTCGTCAACAACTTCTGTTGCTTTAACAGCCGCTTCGACTATACCTGTGTGTCCGACCATGTCGCAGTTTGCGAAGTTAAGAACGATGACGTCTTGCTTGCCTTCGTTGATATACTCAACAGCTTTTTCCGCAACTTGGTATGCGCTCATTTCAGGGATGAGGTCATATGTTGGGAACTCTTTTGAAGAGGGGATAAGCTCTTTTGTCATGCCTTCAAAATCGGTTTCAACTCCGCCGTCCATGAAGAAAGTGACATGGGCATATTTTTCAGTTTCGGCAATGCGAAGCTGTGTATAGCCTTTTTTGCTTAAATACTCGCCCATACCGTTTGTGACTTGTTTTGGTGGGAAAGCAGTTTTCAGCCAAGTGTAACGCTCGTTATATTGAGTTGTGCAGACATAGTTAAGAGGAAGCATTCCGCCTTTTCTCTCAAAGCCTGTGAAAGCTTCTTCGGTTAGAGCTTCTGTGATTTCTCTTGCTCTGTCTGGTCTGAAGTTGATGAAAATTACGCTGTCATTAGCAGAGATTTTAGCGTTTTCGTCGCAAATCATTGGTGGGACAAATTCGTCATAAATCTCATTTTTATAATGAGCTTCAACAGCTTCAGCTGGGTTAGTTGCAATATCAGCTTCGCCGAAAACCATAGCATTATAAGCTTTTTCGACACGTTCCCAACGTTTATCTCTATCCATTGCGTAAAATCTACCTTGAACAGTTCCGATTTTTCCGCAACCGATTTCAGCGCATTTTGCTTCACAGCTTCTGATGAATTCAGCGCCTGTTGTTGGGCCGACATCACGACCGTCCAAAAATGCGTGGATATAAACTTTTTCAAGACCTTGTCTTTTCGCCATTTCAATAATAGCATACAAAATCTCGATATGGCTGTGAACGCCACCGTCAGAAAGCAGACCCATAAGGTGAAGTGCTGTGCCTTTTTCTGCACAAGCTTTCATAGCACCTAAATAAGCTTCGTTTTCAAAAATTTCGCCAGATTTAGCGGAATTCATAATAAGTGACAAATCTTGGTAAACAATGCGTCCAGCACCAATATTAAGGTGACCAACTTCGCTGTTACCGATTTGACCGTCGGGAAGTCCAACGTCGCCACCAGAAGCTGAAAGAGTTGTGTTTGGATAGTTAGCCAAAAGGCTGTCTATATAAGGAGTTTTTGCGACTTCAATGGCATTATACTTGTTATTAGCGCCGTAGCCATATCCATCAAGGATAATAATTGCGATTGGAGTTTTGCTCATATAAGTTTCCTTTATAAATTGAAATTGTAGTAAGATTAATTAATCTATTAATGGATTAATTAGTCTTGAGCTGTAGCTGCTGCGATTTTAGCAAAATCAGCAGGTTTTAGTGAAGCACCGCCGATTAGTCCGCCGTCGATATCTTCCATAGAAAGAAGTTCTTCAGCGTTTGCAGCGTTCATTGAACCACCGTATAGAATTGAAATGCAACGAGCAGCTTTTGCTCCGTAAGTGTATTTAACAACACGGCGGATTTCAGCGCAAACTTCTTGTGCTTGCTCTGCTGTTGCAACTTTACCTGTGCCGATAGCCCAGATTGGCTCATAAGCGATAACGCACTTGCGAACAAGATCTTCGCTTAGTCCAGCAAGGCCAGCTTTTGTTTGGTAAGCGATGTATTCAAGAGTAAGGCTTAGCTCTCTTTGCTCTAGGCTTTCACCAACGCAGATGATTGGAGTTAGTCCGTTAGCAATAGCTGCTTTTGCCTTAGCGTTAACAACAAGGTCAGTTTCGCCGTGGTATTGTCTTCTTTCGCTGTGACCCATGATAGCATATTTTGCGCCGACTTCAGCAACCATAGCGCCAGAAATTTCGCCTGTGTATGCGCCTTTTTCGTGCATAGAAATATCTTGTGAACCAGCAGAAACTCTTCCTGTGTCTTTAACTGCTCTGCCAAGTGTTGAAAGCATAGTTGCAGGTGCGCAGATGACAACATCACAAGTTTTTGTTTTGGGAAGTTCTTGTTTAAGTTCTTCGATGAAAGGCTTGATTTGTCCAACGGACATGTTCATTTTCCAGTTTCCGGCAATAATAGCCTTGCGGTATTTCTTGTTCATTTTTGCGAAATCCTTTCTATTTTAACGGTTTTTATTTTTTGTATTGGGTAGTATTTTTATTAAAGGGTGCAGTGGTTTGTTGTATTCAAGATAAATAAAGGCTTTAGCCTTTATTTATCTTGTAAGCAAGTAACACCAGGTAGGTCTTTGCCTTCCATAAATTCAAGAGAAGCACCGCCACCTGTGCTGATGTGGCTCATTTTGTCAGCAAGACCGAATTTTTGAACAGCCGCCGCTGAGTCACCACCACCGATGATAGTGATTGCATTGCTTTCAGCCATAGCTTCAGCAACTTTTTTAGTGCCGTTTGCAAAAGCGTCGAATTCAAAAACGCCCATAGGTCCGTTCCAAACAACTGTGCCAGCTGTTTTAACTGCTTCAGCAAATTTAGCTGCTGATTCAGCACCGATATCAAGACCCATTAGTTCGTCAGGGATATCTTGTCCGATTGCAATTTCAACAGGAGCAGAGTCAGGAGCAAATTCAGCCGCAGCAACGCAGTCACGAGCAAACATGAAGTTAACGCCTTTTTCTTCTGCTTTTTTAATCATTTCAAGTGCATAATCGAGTTTGTCATCTTCGCAAAGTGATTTACCGATTTTTCCGCCTTGAGCTTTAACGAAAGTAAAGCCCATACCGCCACCGATGATAACAGTGTCAGCTTTTTCTAGGAAAGAGTTGATAACACCAAGTTTATCAGAAACTTTCGCTCCGCCTAGGATAGCAACTAGAGGGCGTTTTGGATTTGAAAGAGCGCCGCCGATAAAGTCTAGCTCTTTTTGAACCAAAAGACCTGCAACTGCTGGTAGGTAATCTGCAACACCTGCTGTTGAAGCATGTGCTCTGTGAACTGTTCCGAAAGCATCAGAAACGAAAACTTCAGCCATAGAAGCAAGTTCTTTTGCAAATGCTGGGTCATTTTTTGTTTCTTCTTTGTGGTAACGAAGGTTTTCAAGCATCAAAACTTCGCCAGCTTGAAGAGCTGTTGCTTTTGCTTTTGCATCTTCGCCGACAACGTCAGTTGCCATTGTAACAGGTTTGCCAAGTAGGCTTGATAGTCTTTCGCAAACAGGAGCAAGGCTTAGTTCTTTTAGCCATTCTCCTTTTGGTCTGCCAAGGTGTGAGCAAACGATAAGGCTTGCACCGCTGTTTAAAACGTGTTCAATTGTGGGGAGAGCCGCACGAATTCTTTTGTCGTCTGTAATTTCGCCTGTCTTCTTGTCCAATGGAACATTGAAGTCGCAACGCATCAAAACTTTCTTTCCTTTTAGGTCTAGGTCTGTGACTGATTTTTTGTTGTAACTCATGATTATTACAAGTCCCCTTTCATATTTCCGTATTGCATGAGCTCCGGAAAACCCTGCTGTCTCAGTGCTTCATAGCACATGATAGCAACGCTGTTTGATAAATTCAAACTGCGTGCTTCGGGCTTCATCGGTAGGCGCACACAACGGTTTGCATATTTTAATCTCAGCTCTTCAGGAAGGCCTTTTGTCTCTTTTCCAAAAAATAACTTGACGTTTTGGGAAAAATCGGCTTCAATATAACTATAGGGTGCTTTGGTTGTTGATAGCCATATATTATCATCTCCATGTTTTTCAAAAAATTCATCGAGATTTTTATAAACACTAACTTCAACTAAACTCCAATAGTCAAGTCCTGCACGTCTGATAGCCTTTTCGGAGATATCAAATCCCAAAGGCTCTATAAGATGGAGTCTTGCACCTGTTGCGGCACATGTTCTTGCAATGTTTCCGGTATTTGCGGGAATTTCGGGCTCAACAAGTACTATGTCAATCAATGATTTCAGCTCCAATCTTTGTATAAGGTTATTGTAAACTAGTTTTCTGAATATTTCAAGGGTAAAAATAACAAAATTATTGGTTTTTTGCTTCGTTTTGTAAAATTTTATGTAAATTTCATAAACACTTAATGTAAATCTAATCATTATTGGTATATTCGGTCGTTCGTACAAGCTAAATTTATTAATCGAAAGGTGGAAAAAGTATGACAGTGCTATATATTGTAGTGCCATGTTACAATGAGGAGGAAATGTTGCCCATAAGTTCGGTAAAATTTTGTGAGAAATTACAGGAGCTTATAAATGCACAAAAAATTTCAGCAGAAAGTCGTGTTTTATTTGTTGATGATGGCAGTCGTGACAAGACATGGGAAGTGATAGAAGACTTGCACAAAGGCAATAAATTATGCAGAGGTGTTAAACTCAGTCGCAACCGAGGACATCAAAACGCACTTTTGGCAGGGCTTATGTTCGCATCTGAATTTTGCGACTGCACAATTTCAATTGACGCAGATCTTCAAGATGATATTAATGCCATGGACGGCATGATAGACAAATTTCATGAGGGTTGCGAGGTTGTGTATGGTGTTCGTAGTTTGAGGGCGACAGACACTGCTTTTAAACGCAATTCTGCTCAAAGTTTTTATAAAATTATCAATTCCATGGGTGGAGAGCTTGTCTATGACCACGCTGACTATCGCTTGCTTTCAAAGCGTGCTTTAAATTCGCTTGCAGAGTATAAAGAAACCAATCTGTTTTTACGTGGAATGGTTCCAAAGTTGGGCTATAAAAGCGCAATTGTTGAATATGAGCGTGGCGAACGTGTGGCAGGGGAGAGCAAATATCCGCTGAAAAAAATGTTGAAATTTGCGTGGGAGGGCATAACATCTCTAACCATGCGTCCGCTTGATATGCTTTTTGGATTTGGAATTTTTCTCTGTGCATTTGGACTTATTTCAGCAGTAGTATTTACAATTTTCGACGAAATGACCGCCGTTGCGGCTATACTTTCTGCACTTGCCTTTTTCACTGGGGTGAACTTGCTAGGTCTTGGGGTTGTTGGGCAATATGTTGGGAAAAATTACATTGAAAGTAAAAATAGACCAAGATATCATATAGATACAACACTGTAAGGTGAAATTTTGTTGCGATGAAAAGAATGCTCTCCGAGGGGGGTTCGTTGCGACGAAAAGAGAGAAGAAAAACGCGCTCCGCTGGGGTGACTTTTTCACGTGAAAAAGTCACCAAAAAACGTCGGAGTCTCGTCTCCGAACACGAGTGACGAAAGCGGGTGCGGAATATACAATAATAATCAGCTGGCATAATTTGCACCAGTTACCATCGCACCAAAAGAGAAATAATCCACGGCTGTCGCCTGATTTTATCCCGTTGGCTACCCACTGGCAAATCCACGAGTAGGAGGGTCTATTTAAGTCTGCTAGATACGAAGCGTTTTTGAAACTTGGTATTTTACAGGTTTAAATAGACCCTCCTACTATATAGTTTTTCAGATGAGTAGCCA
>CAYJOS010000141.1:0-2152 GCA_964371875.1 uncultured Oscillospiraceae bacterium
TACTCGCAGATTTTGCCAGTGGGTAGTCAACGGGCTTTGAGCAGGCGACAGCCGTCGAGTTGTTCTCTTTTGGTGCGATGGTAACTGGTTCAGGGCTTGCTTACTAATTATTATTGTATATTCAGTACCCAAAACCGTTCCCACCGTTCGGGGGTGTTTCCCCGACAAGTTTTTGGTGACTTTTTTCTTGAAAAAAAGTTACCCCAGCGGAGCGCGTTTCTCCTCGTTCTCCTCGTACTTTTCGCCGAAGCGCAAATCCTGAGTTTTCTTTAACCCTAAGAATTAATCATAGCCTTAACCGCTTTATATGTCATATAGCAGTCGAGCTTTGAAACTAGTTCATACGGTGCGTGCATACTCAAAACAGGTGTGCCTGCATCAAGAGTTTCAATATTGCGGTTTGCCATATATTTAGCAACAGTACCGCCACCACCTTGGTCAACTTTTCCAAGTTGTCCCATTTGCCAGATGACTTCGTTTTCATCTAGAATTTTTCTGAAAAATCCGACAACTTCAGCTGTTGCGTCGCTTGTTCCGGATTTTCCTCTTGAACCTGAGTATTTTAAAAGCGTAACACCAAAGTTCATGTATGAATTGTTGCGTTTTTCAGAAACTTCAGGGAAATTTGGATCAAATGCGTTTGAAACGTCTGCTGACAAACAGATGCTGTTTTCAAAACAATGGCGAAGTTTTACATTTTGAGTATCGCACAAGTCCTCAACAAAGTGGTCGAAAGCCATGCTTTGCATACCTGTGATGCCGTCAGAACCAGTTTCTTCCTTGTCGGCAAGAACGCAAATTGTTGTTCTGCGAGGTTTTTCGGTTTCCAAAATCGCACGAAGTTGCGCATAAGCACAAACCCTGTCGTCGTGTCCATAGCCTGCAATCATGCTACGGTCAAAGCCGTGGTCACGGGCATTTAGGGCAGGTACTGCTGAAATTTCAGCTGACAAAAAGTCAGTTTCTGTCATGCCGTATTTTTCGTTTAGCATTTTCAAAATAGCAAATTTAACTCTGTCAGAGCCCTCTTCTGCATCGGGGATTGAGCCGATTAAAATGTTTAAACTTTCGCCTGTGATTGCTTCTCCGAGTGTTTTCTTTGCTTGGTCAGCGCCTAGGTGTGGGAGTAGGTCGGTTATCATAAATTGAGGGTCGTTTGCTTCGTTTCCTACGCTAAATTCCTTGACTGTGCCGTCTTTTAAAACGATTACACCGTGAAGTTCTAGCGGCAGTGTCAGCCATTGGTATTTTTTAATTCCACCGAAATAATGAGTTTTGAAATAGCAAAGTCCGTTGTCTTCGTACATGGGATTTTGCTTCAAATCAAGCCTTGGTGAGTCAATATGCGCCGCCGCAATTGTCATTCCGTTTGCTAAACTTTCTTCGCCGATAACAGCTAAAAACATTGATTTGTCCTTGTGAGATTTGTAGATTTTTGTGCCTACAGGCAGAGCCATTCCCTGTTTATACTCAACAAATCCTGCGTTTTCGGCTTGTTTTATGCTCTCTTTAACGCAAAGTCTTTCGGTTTTTGAGAGGTCAAGAAAAGTTTTATAATCTTCGCAGTAGTTGAAAATTTTTGCTTTTTCATCTTCAGAAATACGGTCGTATCCATTTTTTGGATTATTAAATAATTCGTCTCTTAAATTTTCAGACATTTTAATTTTCTCCTATAATTTTGTTTATAATCTCACGGCAAGTCGCTTCAAAATCAGCTCTGTTGCCATTATTTTCTATATGATAATTTGAATTTTTTAAATAAAATTCGTCGTTTTTCTGTGCTTTTACACGTAATTCTGCATATTTTCTATCAATTCCCTCACGAGCCACAATTCGGTCAATTCGCATTTCACTCTCAGCCGTGATGGCAATTGTTGCTGTGCATTTTTTCGAAAGTCCGCTTTCAATTAAGGCGATTGCGTCTAAAACCGCAACTTCTCCGCCGTTTAAAGCGAAATTTAAAAGACGTTTTTCGGTTTCTTCGATTACAAATTTATGGGCTATTTCATTTAATTTTGCCATTTTTTCTGCGTCTTTAAACACAATTTGCCCCAGAGCTTTTCTGTCCAGTTTATTTTCTGCATATGCCTCAGGAAAATTCGCTTTTAGTTCAGCGTTCAAATCCTCATTTGTTGCCAAAAGTTCGTGGTAG
>CAYJOS010000141.1:2174-5772 GCA_964371875.1 uncultured Oscillospiraceae bacterium
ACCACATCGCAGTCAAGGCTTAATGCACCAAACTCCTCAGCTATTTTCAGAAAACTGCTTTTTCCCGCTCCCGTAGAGCCAGTGACACCAATAACTGTCAAATTTTCTCTCAATGCAGAAAAAATTTCCTCTTTCGACAAAGCCCCTTCACGCAAAACTTTATATGGAGTTTTGCTCATATCAATCAGCGTGGACTCAGTGCCGAGGGTACACTCTCCCCCGTCGACTATTCCCGAAATTTTTCCATTGAAATACTCAAAAACTCGCTGTGCAGTTTTCGGACTGGCTTCACCCGAGGGGTTTGCCGATGGGCCTGCAAGCGGTCTTTTCAGTTTTTCCAGTAGCTTTAATGTCAAATTATGGTTCGGTATGCGTAATCCAACGGTTTTACCACCTGCTCTGACAATTTCTGGGACAATTTCCTTTGATTTTAATACAATCGTAAGTGGACCAGGGAGATATTTTTCAGCTAAATAATAGGCTGAATTTGGAATATTTTCGCAATATTTACCAGCGTCTTCAAAGGAGTGTATCATAAGGCTGAGTGGTTTAACTTCGGGTCTGCCCTTTTGCTCGTAAATTTCACGCACTGCACCCTCGTTCAGCCCATCACAACAAAGCCCGTAGACTGTTTCCGTTGGAACAGCCACAAGCTCGCCTTTTTGCAGTAAATCAACAGCTGTGTTTAAATCATTTTCATGAAAAAACTGAGTGTTTTTTGACAAATTATTCCTCTCCTTGCATACGGAGTTTTTCCGCACGGTCGGCTGTTATCAGTCCGTCAACAAGCTCGTCAATAGCTCCGTTCATAACTTGCTCTAATTTATACAAAGTTAGACCAATTCTGTGGTCTGTAACACGTCCTTGAGGGAAGTTATAAGTTCTGATACGCTCAGAACGGTCACCTGTTCCAACTTGGCTTTTACGCTCGGCGGAAAGAGCTTCCATTTGCTTTCTTTGCTCCTCTTCGTAAAGGCGAGAAGCAAGAATTTTCATTGCTCTGTCGCGGTTTTTGTGCTGACTTCTCTCGTCTTGGCATTCAACAACCGTGCCTGTGGGCAAGTGAGTGATACGAATAGCCGACTCGGTTTTGTTAACGTGCTGTCCGCCTGCACCTGATGCTCTAAAAGTATCAACTTGAAGGTCTGCGTTGTTAATATTAAACTCAACTTCGTCCATTTCGGGCAAAACCGCAACTGTGACTGTACTTGTGTGAATACGTCCCGAAGTTTCTGTTTCGGGCACACGTTGAACCCTGTGAACGCCACTTTCAAATTTTAGGCGTGAATAAGCTCCGTCACCTTCGATTATGAAGCTAACTTCCTTAATTCCGCCGATTTCTGTTTCGTTAATGTTTGCAATTTCGGTTTTCCAGCGTTTTGAGTCTGCATACATGGAGTACATACGGTATAGGCTGTTTGCGAAAAGTGCCGCTTCATCGCCACCTGCACCGCCACGGATTTCGACAATAACGTTTCTGTCATCGTTGGGGTCACGAGGTAGAAGCAATGTTTTTAATTCGTCTTCAAGTGCAGCTTTTTCTTCCTTGCCTTCGCTGAACTCTTCCTGTGCCATTTCACGCATTTCAGGGTCGCTCATAAGCTCTTCTGCGTCCTCAATTTTTTTAAGGCAAGCCACATAGCGTCTGTATGCTTCGACAACAGGCTCTATCTCTTTTTGTTCTTTTGCAAATTTAGCATAAGCCGTTGGGTCAGAATAAACCTCTGGCTGTGCCATTTTGTTTTCAATTTCTACATATTTTTCTTCAATTTTTTGGAGTTTATCAATCATAAATAGGACCTTTCCTTTCGGAGCTTTTGACAAAGTCAGTTCACAAAATACTATGGGTCTTTTTCCGTTATATTTTGCAAACGCTTAGTTTGTCAACAACTCCCTTTCAATTTACCGCCAATATTTTATCACATAATTATAAAAATGTAAATAACTTTAAAAATAACGAAAAACACCCTTTGAATTTGACGAATTGTATGTTATAATGTATTCTGTATAAAAGGAGTTATTTGAAAGATGAAATTTTTTGCAGTGATTTTACTGCCTATTTTATTGTTTTTTACAGGCTGTTCTTCGGTTCAAACTTCTGAACTTTACAGTCTTCCAAAACTACCCGACGAATATTTAAGCTTACAAGCTCTTATAGACACAGAGCTTGATTTAGACAGCGAATATTCCGCTCCCATTAGAGGCAACAACAGACAAAGTGTTCAACTTTTTAACTTGGACAGTAGTGGAGAGAGCGAAGCCATTGCTTTTTTCAGAACCGCTGAGGGAACTTTAAAGATTATTATTTACAGTTTTGACGGTGTTAATTACGCACCTGTTAGCACAATTACCGGCGAAGCTTCAAGCATAGGCAGAATTGAATATTCTGACCTTAATAACGACGGAGTTTTTGAAATTTTAGTTTCTTGGGACATGGGCGGTGGAATTAGTATGCTCAATGTTTATTCAGAGCTCGACTGGTCATCTTCCGTTTTGCTCACTGCTCAAAGCTATGGTTTTAGAACAACTTCACTTTTGAGTTCAAGTTCTAAGGAACTTTCGGTTTTAGTTCAAGATGCTGACGGGAAATTTTCTGTTCAGCTATACACACTTTCTCACACAGGTGAAATGAGCTATGTTTCGGCTATGCTCAGTCCTTTTTTTGTTTCTGCTACTCGTATGAGCGAAGGAAAAATTACAGAAACTACAAATTCTTTGATTATAGAGGGAAAAAATGCCGAAAATCAAACTGTTACTGATGTTTTTATAATCAAAGACGGCACTATTGCCAATGTTTCAAAAGACCCTGACCTAAAACCTCTAAGCATCAGAAATTATGAGGTTTACAGTGAGGACATTGATGACGATGGCATAGTTGAAATTCCATATACAAGAGCTGTTAAAGACAGTGACTACCTACTTTTCGACTGGCGTACAGTCAAACCACATGGAACTACCTATCAAAGATTAACAACATACCACAACTACAACGATGGTTGGTATTTTGTCTTGCCCGACGAACTGCGTTATACCTTTAGTGCAAGACGTATTAACTATGTTTACGGCGAAAGTGCCATGGTGGTTTCCATGATTGATGGTGATGAGTATATTGATTTATTTTCCATATACACCCTCACAGGTCAAAATAGACAAGACAGAGCAGAATATGGCGGTAGGGTTATTTTAGCCCAAGACGACGCCACTATATATTCCGTTCTTTTACACACTGACTATTTCAGTTTAGATGATATTAAAGACAGGTTTCATACAATACAGTATGAGTGGATAAGCCCTGTCATGTAAGGAATGAATTGAAGATGAAAAAAGTTTTAGTATTAGAAGATGAAGCTAGCATAAGAAGCTTCGTTGTTATAAATTTAAAAAGAAACGGCTATGAGCCAATCGAAGCCGAAACAGGCGAAGAAGCACTCGAAAGATTGCGTGAAAATCCTGATACTCGTGTTGCACTGCTTGACGTTATGCTTCCCGACATTGATGGGTTTGAAGTTTGCAGAAGAATTCGTGCATCAGACGCTCAAATTGGCATAATAATGCTCACCGCAAAAAGCCAAGAAATGGACAAAGTTACAGGACTTAT
>CAYJOS010000142.1:0-842 GCA_964371875.1 uncultured Oscillospiraceae bacterium
GGCGAACTACCGTGACGCCAAGCGACGAAACAAGGTAGACAAATCCGCTTGCCTCTTTCGCTATCATTTTAATTCTATCGTGCGAAGTTGGAGCAATTAGTGAGATAAAATCAATTCCATATTTTGCAAAAATTACACTAAATTCTTCCTTTTCTTCAAATGGAATATCGGGTAAAATCACCCCACTCATGCCTATTTCTTGGCATCTTTTGGCAAATTTTTCAATACCGTAAGAGTAAACAATATTTGCGTAAGTCATAAAAACAAGCGGAACGCTCACTTTAACTGTTGCAACCATGTTAAAAATGTTGTCGGTGGTTATATTATTGCTCAAAGCTCGCATGTTTGCCGACTGAATTACAACACCTTCAGCGGTGGGGTCAGAAAAAGGAATTCCAAGTTCAATGATACTTGCTCCAGATTTTTCCAAAGCGTATATTAACTCTTTTGTTGTGGCTAAATTCGGGTCGCCACAGGTAATAAAAGGAATAAATGCCTTTTTATTTTTAAATGCATCACTAATTCTACTCATTCTGAAATCTCCATTCCTTTATATCTTGCGACGGACAAGCAGTCCTTGTCTCCTCTGCCCGATAAATTGATAACAATTATCTTATTTTTGTCCATTTTGGGTGCAATTTTCATGGCATATGCAACAGCATGAGCACTTTCAATCGCAGGAATTACACCTTCAGTTTTGGATAAATATTCAAAAGCATCAACCGCTTCATCGTCAGTAACTGGCACATATTTCGCCCTGCCTATATCGTGTAAATTTGCATGTTCCGGTCCAATTCCTGGGTAATCAAGCCCTGCGGATATAGAATAAACAGGTGCAATTT
>CAYJOS010000142.1:938-5756 GCA_964371875.1 uncultured Oscillospiraceae bacterium
CAAAAATAACTTTTCATACCATGAAAAATTCCCAGTTTTCCGGTTGAAATTGTCGCAGCAGTTTCGGCAGTATTCACACCACGTCCAGCCGCTTCACAGCCTATTAACTCAACTTCACCGTCCTCAATAAAATTATAAAAAGCACCAATTGCGTTTGAGCCACCACCCACACAAGCTATGACAGTGTCTGGTAATCTCCCCTCTTTTTCAAGGCATTGTTCCTTAATTTCTTTGGAAATTACTGCTTGAAAATCACGAACAATCGTTGGAAATGGGTGTGGACCCATGACAGATCCGAGCACATAGTGCGTGTCGGAAATTCTGGAAGTCCACTCACGCATTGTTTCCGAAACTGCGTCTTTGAGTGTGGCAGTTCCAGAGGTGACCGGGTTGACTTTCGCCCCTAAAAGCTCCATTTTATATACATTCAACGCCTGTCTTTCGCAGTCCTCTTTACCCATAAAAATTTCACATTCCATGCCAAAAAGCGCCGCCGCTGTCGCTGTTGCAACACCGTGTTGACCAGCTCCTGTTTCAGCAATTACACGGGTTTTTCCCATTTTATGTGCAAGTAGAACCTGCCCTAAAACATTATTAACCTTATGTGCTCCAGTGTGGTTTAAGTCCTCACGTTTTAGATAAATTTTAGCTCCACCTAATTTTTCAGTCATCTTTTTTGCAAAATAAAGTCTTGATGGCCTGCCTGCATATTCATTAAATAATTCGGCTAATTCTCTGTTAAATTCAGGGTCACTTTTGTAAAAGTCATAGGCTTTTTCAAGCTCTATAACTGCATTCATAAGTGTCTCGGGGATATATTGTCCCCCGTGAATACCAAATTTTGGACTAGTCATTTTCCATACTCCTAACCGCTTCTATCATTTGTTTAATTTTATTAAAATCTTTAATTTTTTCACTCTCAACACTACTGCTCAAGTCTAAAGCATAGGGATTAAATTTATCTATCGCTTCAGCTACATTTCCTAAATTTATACCTCCAGCAAGTATAAATTCTCTGTCGAAATCGGAAATTATTTTCCAGTCGAAGACCTCACCTGTACCATAACCATTGTCCAAAATAACCATGTCTGCAAGCGAATTTCTTGCTTTTTCGACATCGACTTGACTTCTTATTTTAAATGCTTTCCAAATCTCAGTTTGTGGCATTTCTTCCTTTAACTGCGCTATATAATCGTTATCTTCATTACCATGTAGTTGAATAATATTGCATATATTCTTGAATTTTAATGCATATTCTATACTTTGATTTACTAAAACACAAACAGATTTTATATCTTTGTCAAGCCTAGCAATTAGAGCACTTGCTGTCTCAAAATTTACGCTCCTGTGACTCTTTGGAAAGTCCATAATAAAGCCCGCGTAATCGGGTTTTGCGTCATTTACATATACAATATCACACGCTCTGAAAAGTCCGCAAATTTTAATTTTACTCATATTTCGCCCCTTTAATTTCATCTATAAACGCCTTTTTATCATCAGCTTTCATCAACGCTTCGCCGATTAATATTGCATTTGCACCATTTTTTACAAGATTTATTCCATCATTTGGAGTCAAAATCCCACTTTCTGCCACAAATATGACATCTTTTGGAATGTATTTGTATAAATTACTTGCGTTATCTAAGTCAACCGAAAAGTTTTTCAGATTGCGATTATTTACACCAATTATCCTCGCCCCAGCTTCGATAGCGATCGCAATTTCTCCCTCGTCATGGGCTTCAACCAGTGCATCCAAGCCGAGTTTTTCGCAAATTTCTAGGTATTTTTTTATCTCTTCCAAGCTCAAAATTGCTACAATTAAAAGCACGCAGTCAGCGCCCATTACTTTCGCCTGATAGATTTGATATTCATCTACCGTGAAGTCTTTTCTTAGCATTGGTAAGCTCACATTTTGGCGAATTTCGTTGAATATTTCATCAGATCCTAGGAACCATTTTGGCTCAGTCAGGACTGAAATGCAAGTTGCACCAGATTTTTCATACGATTTTGCAACTTCTAAAAATGGAAATTCTTCTGAGATAATTCCTTTTGAAGGCGATGCTTTTTTCACTTCGCAGATTAAAGCTGGGTAGTCATTTTCAAGTGCTTTTCTAAATCGAAATTCACCAATTTCCATACCTAAAGCTCTATTTTTCATTGCTTCTAAACTGGAAATTTTCTTGTCTGCTTCAACTCGAATATTTGCATATTCAGCTAGTTCATCTAATATCATTTTCACCCTCCTAACTGTTTGATACAGCGATAAATTCTTCAAGTTTAGCCATCGCTTTTCCACTGTCGATAATTTTTTCAATTTCAGCAACAGCAGTTTTAAGTGTCAAATCATCTCGCTTTATATAAAGTGCCGCCGCAGAATTTAAGACAACCGCATCACGTTTTGCACCCTGTTTTCCACTTAAAATTTCTCGGGTGATTTTTGCATTTTCCTCAGCAGTACCTCCGAGTAAATCGCTTTTGTCATATAAGTAGTAACCAAAATCAAAAGGATTTATTTCATAAGATTTAAACCATCCGTCTCGAATTTCACACACTTTTGTCGGCGCAGAAATGGAAATTTCGTCAAGCTCGTCAGTACCATAAACCACCATTCCACGCTTTACTCCAAGTTTTGTCAAAACCTCCGCAAGAGGCTCGACTAAGCTCTCATCATACACTCCCATGAGTTGCATACTAGCACCCAAGGGGTTAGATAATGGTCCTAAAATATTGAAAATTGTTCTAATTCCTAGCTCTTTTCGTACAGGAGCGACATTTTTCATTGCTGAATGGTATATAGGAGCAAAGAGGAAACATATTCCAATTTCATTCAACATCGCCATACTTTTTTCGGGTGGAAGGTCAATTTTAACTCCTAAAGCCTCCAAAACATCCGCTGCACCGCACTTACTTGAGGCTGCTCTATTTCCATGTTTAGCAACGGAAACACCTGCACTTGCAAGAACAATTGCTGAGGTTGTTGAGATATTAAAAGAGTTGGATTTATCTCCACCTGTGCCAACAATTTCCAGAACATCCATGTCATTTAATAACTTCGTCGCATGAGATCTCATACTTCTAGCTGAAGAAACAATCTCTTCTATTGTTTCGCCTTTCATTGCTAAAGCTGTTAAATATGAGCCAATTTGAATGTGAGAAACTTCACCACTCATGATTTTGTTCATTACATCATAAGCCATTTCCGCAGTCAAATTTTCTTTATTCATTAATTTAAAAATTGCATCTTTAATCATCGTGAAACCTCCAAAAAGTTTTGAATTATAGTCTTCCCATCCGGGGTTAATATTGATTCGGGATGAAATTGCACTCCGAAAACTGGAAATTCTTTGTGCTCTACTGCCATGATTTCACCATCCACTGTCTCTGCTGTTATAAGCAATTCATCAGGCATAGAGCCTTTCTCAGCCGCTAAAGAATGGTAGCGTGCAACAACAATTTTTTCTTCCATATTTTTGAATAATTTTCCAGATTGAATTGTAATTTCTGATTGCTTCCCGTGCATAAGCTCCTTCGCGTATGTAATTGTAGCTCCGAAAGCCTCGCAAATGGATTGATGACCCAAACACACACCAAGCATAGGATATTTTGTGTGCAGTTTTTTTATGACTTCTATGCACACGCCTGCGTCAATCGGTCTTTTCGGCCCTGGGGATAAAATTATGTGCGTTGGGTTTGAATTGTCAATTTCTTCCACGGTCAATTCGTCATTTTTTATTACTTTTACGTCAGGATTAATCTCCCCTATTGCCTGATATAAATTGTATGAAAAACTGTCGTAATTATCAATTATTAATACCATTTTTTAGTCCTCCAACACAGAAACTACAGATTTTGCCTTGTTTATGCACTCTTGATATTCGCTTTCGGGGTCTGAATCCATAACAATTCCGGCGCCTGAACGAACAAAAATTTTTCCATTTTTCTTGAATGCAAGTCGAATAGCTATACAGGTATCAATGTTTCCATTAAAATCCAAATAGCCTATTGCACCCCCATAAATTCCACGTTTTTCCTTTTCTAGTTCGTCAATAATTTCCATTGCACGAATTTTTGGAGCACCAGAGAGAGTGCCAGCAGGCAAAATTGCGTCAACCGCATCCAGCGCGTCTTTGTCGTCCATGACCTCGCCTGTCACTGTTGAACCTATGTGCATAACTGTCGAAAATCGTAGTATTTTCATATATTCTTCAACTTTTACACTACCAAATTTACTGATTTTACCTATATCGTTTCTGCCTAAATCAACCAACATGTTGTGTTCGGCTCTCTCTTTTTCGTCTGAAATCAAGATTTCAGCAAGCATTTTGTCCTCTTCCTCAGTTTTGCCACGGGGTTTTGTCCCCGCCAAGGGATAGGTCATCGCCTTTTTGTCTAAAACTTTTACCAAGGTTTCGGGCGATGCTCCTGCCATTTCAATGTCGTTGCTGGAAAAATAAAACATGTAAGGCGAAGGGTTTTTCTTTCGCAATTTTTTGTACACATCAATCAAACTTCCTTTATAATCAGCCGAAAGTCTGTTTGACAAAACCACCTGAAAAATATCACCTTCATAGATGTATTTTTTTGCTTTTTCAACCATTTCGCAGAATTCCTCTTTACAAAAAGTAGCTTTAAAGTCAGACAAAAGTGTGCCTTTTTCTTCTTTTGCAAGCTCGCCTGAAAGCATAATTGTAATCATATTTCGAATTTCACTTATGGCTCTATTATAATTTTTTTCAAGCTCATCGGTTTTAATATTTACGATAAAAATCAACTTTTTTTCTGCATTATCAATTGCTATAACTTTGTCAAACAACATAA
>CAYJOS010000143.1:0-5652 GCA_964371875.1 uncultured Oscillospiraceae bacterium
GGGGCTTGCTTACTAATTATTATTGTATATTCCGCACCCTTAACCGTTCCCGTCGCTTGGGGGGCGAAACCCCCGACGTTTTTTGGTGACTTTTTCACGTGAAAAAGTTACCCCTCGGAGAGCGTATCTCCGTTCTTTTCGTCGCAACGAAAACTCCTGCTATTTAGTCATAAGGTTTGGTGTTATCCGTAATTCCCAGTAAATAATCAACACTGGTTTTATAGAATTTTGCTAGTTTTATCAGAACCTGAGTTGGTATATCGTTTTCACCAGTTTCATATTTTGAATATCCTGTTTGTGACATACCTAAAAATTTCGCTACTTGAGTTTGATTTAAGTCAGCATCTTCACGCAAATCACGCAATCTATAATTCATACTCTCACCTCGTGTACAGTATCACATAACCTGAAATAGAGTATTGACATTTAACCTGTTTTAGATTAATATGTATTTGTGAGGTGATAATTATGGAAGAATACGAAAAACTATACTCCCACTTATTTGCAAGTGTATGCGATGCAATCAAAGAAATCGAATTTCACAACTATGGCATGTCAAAAAAAGTCCTTTGGTACTTTTTTTGACATGCTGCCGATGATAATTTTTCTCGAAAAATTATGCCTAAAGGCTCATTTTCGTGCATTCGCACATTGAAAATGACATCGGTTTATCCAATTCGAGGAGGGATACCCCCTCGAGCTCCCCCTGAAAAAAGGTTATTTGACATGAAAAATTCCGCCAAATTTTGGCGGAATTTTATCATATATTCACTTATTTCGCAACAACTTTTTTAAGTCTAGCGTATCTTGGAAGTGAATTTTCAAGAACTCTAACAGGTGAACCTTGGATTAGTGGCTCGATGTAATCAAGAACTTCTTCTGTTACATTGTTGCCTTCAGCGTTGATCCATTCTAGTGGAACTTTTTTCTCGAAGTTTGCAACTGAAGTTAGAGGAAGAAGTTTTGTTTTGCAGTTGTAAACGCCATCGATGTATTCACGCTCAAATGCAACCATTTGACCGTCAGCGCCGTTAACAGCACTTTCAACAGCTGTGCGTCCAGCCATAACAGCCTCATCGACGTCAGCTTTTGAAGCAAGGTGAGAAGCACAACGTTGTAGTAGGCTTAGCTCAATGCCACGAACTTTAGCGCCTGTACGTTTTTTAAGCTCTTCAGCTAGGCAAGAAGCAAGTCCGCCCATTTGAGCATGTCCAAAACCGTCAGTGCTGTTTGATAGGTCGTTAAACATACCAGAAATTAGGTTGCCTTTACCGTCGTGAACACCCTCAGAAAGAGCAACGATAACTTTACCGTTTTTCTCATATAGAGCGCCGACATCTTGATAGAATTTGTCAATATCAAAAGCAACTTCAGGAAGATATACATAGTCAGGGCCGTCGCCGTGTCTTGTAGCAAGAGCAGCAGCAGCTGTTAGCCAGCCTGCGTTTCTACCCATAACTTCGATAACTGTAATCATGCCACGGTCGTAGACTTTAGCATCTTTTGCAACTTCCATGCAAGTTGTTGCGATATATTTAGCGGCAGAACCAAAGCCAGGGCAGTGGTCTGTTCCGAAAAGGTCGTTGTCGATTGTTTTAGGAATACCTAGAACACGGCAAGGGTAACCAACTTTTTCCATGTAACGGTTGACTTTATCGCAAGTATCCATAGAGTCGTTACCACCGTTGTAGAAGAAGTATCTAACATCATATTTTTTGAAAATTTCAACAATTTTTTTGTAGTCAGTGTCGTCTTTTTCAAAATCAGCGATTTTATAACGGCATGAGCCAAGTTCTGCTGAAGGAGTGTTCATTAGTAGGTTTAGCTCATATTCGTCTTCTTGGTTCATGTCGTATAGCTTGTCTTCAAGAATACCGACAATACCGTTTGCCGCACCATAAACACGAGTGATGTGTGGTGAATCAAGAGCTGCTCTGATTGCACCGAAGATGCTTGAATTGATAACTGCTGTTGGGCCGCCGGATTGACCAACGACGCAAGCGCCTTTAAGGATGTTTTCCATTTGTCTACCTCCAAAATTGTTTATTTTCAATAACTGAAAAACATTATATTTATAATATCACATAAATTTAAAAAAATAAATATGCAAAATCCCTTTATTTATTAAAAATTTTGTGGTATAATATAGTCACTCTCTACATGAGGGTAACATATTAACAAAAAAACATAGGAGATGAAATTATGCCACTAGTAACTTCGACGGAAATGTTTAAAAAAGCCTATGAAGGCGGATACGCTATCGGCGCATTCAACGTTAACAACATGGAGATTGTACAAGGTATTACTGAAGCTGCAGCTGAAGTAAAAGCTCCACTTATTCTTCAAGTATCAGCAGGTGCAAGAAAATATGCTAAACACGTTTACCTAACAAAACTTGTTGAAGCAGCTATTGCTGACACAGATCTTCCAATTTGTTTGCACCTTGACCACGGTGCTGACTTTGAAGTTTGCAAATCATGCATCGACGGTGGATTTACTTCTGTCATGATCGACGGTTCACACCATTCTTTTGAAGACAACATTGCTCTAACAAAAAAAGTTGTTGAGTATGCTCACGCACGTGGCGTTGTTGTTGAAGGTGAACTAGGTCAACTTGCAGGTGTTGAAGACGACGTTAACGTTGCAGAGCACCAATACACAGATCCAAGCCAAGTTCAAGAGTTTGTTGAAAGAACAGGCGTTGACTCACTAGCTATTGCTATCGGTACATCACACGGTGCTTTCAAATTTAAACCAGGTCAAAACCCAGAGCTTAAATTTGATATCCTAGAAGATATTTCAAAAAGACTTCCTGGTTTCCCAATCGTTCTTCACGGTGCATCTTCAGTTATTCCTGAATTTGTTGCAAAAGTTAACCAATACGGCGGAGCAATGCCCGACGCTATCGGTATTCCAGAAGACATGCTAAGACAAGCTGCAAAACTTTCAGTTTGCAAAATCAACATCGACTCAGACCTACGTCTTGCAATGACAGCTTCAATCCGTGAGCACTTCGCAACAAAACCAGCAGACTTTGACCCACGCCAATATCTATCACCAGCTCGTACAGCTATCAAAGATATGGTTAAACACAAAATTGTTAATGTACTAGGTTGCGACAATACTATCTAATTAAGAAAAGTTTTATGTAAACTTAATGTAAAAAAATCGCCAAATTTTGGCGATTTTTTTATATTTTACTTAAAATTTTTTATAATATGAAAATTTTTATATTGATTTTTTTGGAAATTATGTTACAATTTATTTAACACATATAGGAGGAAAAAATATGAATTTTAAAAAATCTTTAGCAATTCTCTTAACTCTTTTGATGCTCACAGCTTTTAGCGTAACAGCTATGGCTGAAGGTGAGAGCACAACAATCACTATCTTAGGTACATCAGACATTCACAGTAATATCTGGGGCTTTGCCTATGAAGACAACAAAGAAACCACAAATAACGGTCTTGCTCGTGTTAGCACATATGTAGAACAAGTTCGTGCTGAAAATCCAAACACTATCCTAATTGACAATGGTGATACTATCCAAGGTAACATCATGACAGACGACCTATATAATAAAGAAGAGGGCGAACACCCTGTTATTTCTGCTATGAACTTCATGCAATTTGACGCTATGGTTCTAGGTAACCATGAGTTTAACTTCCAAGCTTATGACCTAGTTGAAAGAATTTCAGAATTAGCTGAATTCCCAATGCTTTCAGCAAACACAACAATTAAAGAATCAGGCGAACACTATGTAGAACCTTACACAATTGTTGAAACAGCTGGAATTAAAGTTGCAATCATCGGCGCAACAACTCCAAACATTCCTGTTTGGGACGGCGACTCTGTTGATGACCTTGCTTTTGATGACATGGCTATTGCAGTTGGACGCTCAATTGACGAAATCGGCGACAGTGCTGATATCATCGTTGTTGCAGCTCATGCTGGCATGTATGCAGAATTTGACGAAGAAGGCAGAGCTGACGCTGCTCAAAAAATCATCGACGAAAACCCAGAAGTTGATGTTTTGCTTGCAGGACACATGCACATCATCGAAAACGAAAAACAAGGCGAAGTTTTAGTTGGTGCTCCACGTAACTTAGGCCGTGACGTTGTTCGTTTTGACCTAACAATTGACAGTGAAATGAACATCACAGCTTCAACTGTTGACGTTCTTGACATGACAGATGTAGTTCCTGATGAAGACGTTCGTGCAATTCCAATCGTTGCAGAAGCTCACCAAAGAACAATTGACTACATTTCAGGCGCAGTTTCAGCTGACGGAACAGAAGGCGGCGGAGCTTTAGGAACAACTACAGCAAAATTCCAACCTGTTGACGAAATTACTGGAATTCCAGAAGGTAAAATCGTTGACACAGCGGTTGTTGACCTAATCAACATGATTCAACTTGAAGTTTCAGGCGCTGACGTTTCAGCGGCGGCACTTTTCCAAAACACAAGTGACCTACCTGAAGGCGAAATCAACTACGGAAACATTTTCTCTATCTATAAATTCGACAACACACTTTACCGTGTAGACGTTACAGGCGCTGAGCTAAAAGCATACATGGAGTGGAGTGCGGAATGCTTTAACCAATGGGAAGAGGGAGATATTAACATTTCATTCGACCCTGAATACCCAGGATACCTATATGACATGTTCGCTGGTGTTGATTATGAAATCGACCTAAGTATGCCAAAAGGCGAGCGTATCAAAAATGTTATGTTTGAAGGCGAACCACTAGCTGACGACCAAATTTTGTCACTTGCTGTAAATAACTATCGTTATGCTTCAGCTCTAAAAAGTGGTGAACTAGTTGCCGGAACACGTGATTGGGAATCTCCAAACGCTATCCGCGATATGATTGTTCAATATTTTGCTGATAACTCACCTGTAGCTCCTGTAGTTGACAACAACTGGGAAATCGTTGGAATTGACCTTCAAGAAGACAACGAAGATAGAGCGACACTAATTTCTCTAATCAACAACGGTCAACTTGAAACACCATATGACGCTTCACTAAATCTAAATGATGATGCGGTTATTGAACTACTTACAAAAATCAACAATGTAAACTATAACGAAATGTTCTACACTGCTGATGCTGTTATGGTTGGCGATGATACATACTACAGATTGCGTGATATCGCAACAATTCTAAATGGCACAGAAATGACATTCGACATTGGTTGGGACGGAAAAGTTATGATGACAAAAGGCGCTGAGTATACAGCTGACCCACTTGTTATCAACAGACCATCAACTGTTGGTGAAGTTATGCCTCTTGCTATTGACGTAGCAGGCGAAACTGTTGAAGTTTCTGCTGTTATGGTAATTCCTGAGGGTGACGAAAATGGTAACTACTATGTTGAAGGTGGTTCATTTGCAAAACTTTTGGGCACAACTACAGCGATTTATGAAGGCGTAATGATTATCGAATAAGAACCTAATAAGAAAACACCTTTTTCGAAAGAGAAAGGTGTTTTTTAATTGTTAGAGTTTTTGCCAGAAAAAAGAAATCGTCCCTCGGGGGGATTTTCGCTTCGGCGAAAAGAACGTGAGAACGAGAATTTTCGTTGCGACGAAAAGAAACGGAGAATTTTTTGTTGCGACAAAAAAGAAAACGCGCTCCGCTGGGGTAACTT
>CAYJOS010000144.1:0-5650 GCA_964371875.1 uncultured Oscillospiraceae bacterium
ACCAACGGCTTTCTTTTGATTCTTCAACAAATTCAAGAATTTTCTTGCTTTGAATGTCCTCTTTAACCGCTTTAGCAAATGACATAAATAGGACAACCAGAGCAATTACAAGTGGTAGAGATGAAACTGTAATCATAGATTGAACTGTTCCAAGAACGTTTAGTCCCTCAATTGAGTTTTCAAGAATTAGAATTCCGATAGGAATAATTAGGAACAAAATGCACCAGAATGTTTTGTATTTTGCGTCAGGTTCTTGGTCTGATTTTAGGTTAACTGATGTGTACATACTTAGTGAAGTTCCGTTTGCTGTGCATGTTGTTGCAAGGTTGAAGAAAATTAAAATCATAAATATTGCAATTGCAACTTCGGCAAATGGTAGAGTTTTAAGAACAGCAAGAGTAACACCGTTGTTTCCAATCTCGCCTATCATGCCTGAGAAATTTTGACCTTCAAAAAGCTCTAGTGACATACCGTAGCTTCCCAAAATTCCGAAAGTTACGAAGCAAGCGATAGGTGCCCAGATACAGTTTGCGATAGCAATTTCTTTGAAAGTTCTGCCGTAAGAAGTTCTTGCAATCCAAATTCCGCAGATGAATGTAAGCGCAACATACCATGCCCAGTAGAAAATTGTCCAAGATTGAATGAAGCCTGTTTGAGCGATAGCGTCTGAGTTTGTGCTCATTCTGACAAATTCTCTTGCCATTGTACCGACTGACATTACAAGGTTATTTAGGATGAATGCAGTGTCGCCAACGATTAGAACGAAAGCGAAAAATGCCATTGAAAGTTTTACGTTGAAGTCACTGATGATACCCATGCCTTTTGCGATTGACTTTGAAGTTGAAAGTGTGAAAAATAGGCAGAAAACGACAATAACGCCGATTTTTAGACCAAATGTGTTAGGAATTCCAAGTAGTGAGCTTGCAAGTTCACCGATAACGGGAGTTCCGATACCAACAGTTGTCATGATTGCGATGAAATAACCAAAAACGATGATAGCATCTAAAACAGTTCTGAAAATTTTCTTTCCTGTGTTGTTTCCGCCTACAATATTAGCGCAGAGGACAGAAATTCTCAAATCGCCGATTTTTCTGTTCCAGTAAAGATAACCAATAGCAACACCAGGAACGAGGTAAAAAGCCCAAGCAGAAAAGCCCCAGTGGAACATGCCGTATGCCTGTGCATATTCGTATGCATTAACAGAGCCTGCTTCAAACGAGAATGGAGTTTGGTGAACATAGTACATCCATTCGCACATACCAAAAATTAGGATACCCGCCGCAAGAGCAGAGCAAAGGTTCATAGAAATCCAAGTAAAAGTTTTGTAGTGAGGTTTTGCGTCACGTCCGCCGAGTTTGATGTCGCCCCATCTTGTTGCAAGAAGGATAATTGCGACTACAGCCATGCCTATGCCGATTAATAGGAAAAACCAAGCAAGGTCACTTGTGATGAAGTTATAAAGCATGGAAATTGTGCTTACCGTAGCTTCAGGTGCTGTGACAATTGGAATGACAACAGCAGTCAAAACGATGAGTGTGATTGCGATTAACAGTTTGTTTGCGTGTTTAAACATAATTTTTCTCCCTTTTTCTATATAATTATTCGAAAACCTTTAAAGCAGTTTTCAAGTCTTCGATAATGTCATCGGCATCTTCAACGCCGACTGAAATTCTGAGAAGTCCCTCAGTTAGACCCATGTTCGCAAGCTCTTCAGCTGTGAAAGAACCCCTAAAAGATGAGAGTGGGTGGGCGAAAGATGTGCCCATTCCGCCGAGAGTTCCCAGATATTTAACAAGGTTTAGGCTTCTGATAAATTCGTCTACTTTTGCCCTGTCATCGTCCACAAGAAAGCTAATCATAGAGCCATAAGTGTTTGTGAACATCTCCCCAGCGATTTTATGTTGAGGATGACTTTCAAGGCTTGGGTGGTAAACTTTTTTAATGCAAGGAATTTCAGATAGAGCTTTTGCAATTTTTATTGCGTTCTCTTGCTGAGTTTTAATTCTCATGCTCATGGTTTTAACGCTTCTTTGGAAAAGCCAGCAAGAATTGCTATCGAGAGTTGCGCCCAAAAGAACGTATGTACTGCGGATTTTGTCGATAATTTCCTTGCTTGCACTGATAGAACCACCGCATAAATCGCCATGTCCGCCAAAAAATTTTGTAAGGCTGTGAACAACGACATCAGCACCAAAATTTAACGGTTTCATCACAAATGGAGTTGTGAAAGTGCTGTCAACCACGACATAAGCGTCGTTTTCTTTTGCGATTTTTGAAATTTCTCTAATGTCGACAATTTTCGTGTGAGGGTTTGAAATGATTTCTGTATAGAAAATTTTGGTGTTTTCTTTGACAGAATTTTTAACGCTTTCTATGTCCGTAAAATCAGCAAAAGTGATTTCAACGCCGTATTTTCTCAAAATTTCAACTAGCGAAATTGTTTCACCATAAATATCAGCACTGAAAAGCCCGTGGTCGCCAGCCTTAAACAGTCCGATTAAAGTAGAGGAAATCGCACCCATGCCCGAGGAGCAAATGAGTGTTTCTTCGCTGTTTTCGAGGTATGAAACAGCCTCGGCAAAAGCATCGCGGTTTGGGTTTCCTGTGCGGTTGTAATAATATTTGTTGCCGTTTGTTGCGTATTCATAGTCTGTTGTGTCTTGAATTTCGTATGCAACAGAGTTATAAATCGGCATGGACTCAGGATTTAAAACTTCAGAAATGGGTTTGTTTCCGATATGCAGTAGATTAGAATTTTCTTTAAACATACAGTTTCTCCTTTGGTTTTCTTGTGACTATTCTAAGCCTTATAGTTAGAATAAGGTCAACTGTAATTTTGTATAAAAATTCAAAAAGTATTTACACATTTTTCACAATAAAATCTGCACTTCGTAACAAGTTTGGGAATATTCATTGAGATTATCCTCAAATTCCAAGGCAATAACTGCTCTAGGATTTTGTTTGCTTTCAAAGAAATTATTAAGTAAATGCTCATCCCACGACTCTTTTAAAATCGGAGTTTGAAAGCAAATATATTCACCTTCAGGTAAAATTCTGTAGTATTTTTCGTCAATATCGGGCTTATCTCGTAAAAACACAAAATATTCCTTGGGATAAAACTCGCAGGACAAAAGCGAATTGAAATCAAGGCAATAACCATATTGTCGTCTGAAATGTAATTCTCCGAATTTTGAATTGCTTTTGTGTGCAGCTAGGCGAATTTCCATATCTGCTAAGGGTTCTTGGTAATAACAGGGAACAGAAATTACATATCTTTCCTGTATATACATTTTATACAGATGTTCTGAATTATTTTTCGTCATATATGAAAAATAGTCAATATACCACTGTATGTCCTTGATACGATTCATGGTGTTTTGCAGTTCAATTTCTTCGCTTTTCTTTTTCTCTTCAAGATAGGGGAGGAGGGTTGAGACGTCTCCAGTGTGAATTATTTCACGAATTTGCTCAAGCTCCATTCCGAGTTTTTGAAGATATTTTATGCGGTCGATATAATGAAACTGTTCATATTTATAATATCTGTAACCTGTATTTTCGTCAACAATAGCAGGCGAAATTAGATTTATTTTGTCATAATATCGGAGTGTTTGAGTTGAAACACCAAGTAATTTTGCAACCTCGCCTATGGAATATTGGTTTTTCATTTCTTTCTCCTTACTGTAATAAGATGGAATGTATTCTAATTTTTACCAATTCATAATAAAAATTCCACTCTTTACGAGCGGAATTTTTATTATGTAATCACTTTAGTCGTGAAGTTTAAATCCACTGATTAGGTCTTTAAGTATCAATGATTGGCTTGAAAGCTCTTCACTAGTAGCGGCGCTTTCTTCAGCTGTCGCAGTGTTTGTTTGAACAACGGCGGAAATTTGCTCAATTCCCATGCTGACATTTTTTGCACTTTCTGCTTGAAGGGCACTTGCCTCTGCAATGCTTTCGACCAACATTCCAAGTTCGTTTGCACTTTCCATAGCAAGGTTGATTGTTTGTGAAGTGCGAGTTGCGATTTTGTTACCAGAGTCAACAGCGGCAACAGTTTCTTCGATAAGTCCGGAGGTTTCCTTAGCAGATTCCGCAGATTTTGTTGCAAGGTTTCGAACTTCATCGGCAACAACAGCAAAGCCTTTACCTGCTGACCCCGCTCTTGCGGCTTCAACCGCTGCGTTTAGAGAGAGGATATTTGTTTGGAAAGCAATGTCATCGATTGCTTTAATAATATTGCTCATTTGAATAGATTTATCATTGATATTGCGCATAGCAACAACCATTTGCTGGATTTGCTCGTTACTTTCTTTCAATGCAACAAATGCTTTGTTGTTAATGATTTTTGCATTTTGTGATGATGTTGCAGTTTCGTCAATTTTACTTGAAATTTCAGCAATTGTAGCACTTAGTTGCTCAACTGCACCTGCTTGTTCAATTGCACCTTCAGCAAGGCTTTGTGCGCCGAATGCAACTTGTGAGTTGCCTGAAGTGACTTGATTTGAAACATCATTAATTTGGCACATTGTAGTTGAAAGTGTTCTTGTGATTTCTTCAATAGAAACTAAAAGAGAGGAGAAATCGCCAATATAATATTCTTTTGCTTGGCTTTCAACTGTGAAATTTCCTGAAGCGAGTTCAGACAATGTGTAGTTTAAATCTTTTATCATAGCGTTTATAGCATCTACAATTGTTGAAGTGGAATTTGCAAGCATTCCTGTTTCATCATTTGCTTTAATTTGAGGGAGTGATGATGAAAGGTCGCCTTGTGAAAGTAAGTCAATTCTTTCAACACAAACCTTAATAGGCCCGACAATTCCTCTTGTTGCTTTAATTATAATAAGTGTAGCTACAACTATGGCTATAATGGCGATGACTATACTTCTGATTATAGTAGCATTCATTTCTGAAGTGAAGTTAATCGCAGGCGTCATGATATAAACACCCCAACCGTTAGAACCATCTATATGGGTGTAAGCAGCAAACTGGGTTATACCGTCCCATTCGACTTCTGCAAAACCATCTTTTCCTTCCATCAGAGCTTTTTCGATGTTAGCTAGAGCTTGAAGGCTTGGGTCTGATAGAACTTCTTTTGAAACATTGTAAGCATCGAAGACATATTGTACATCGTTGTATGCAATTGTGTCACCGACAGAGTTTATCATAGTTGTTGTGCTTCCATCCCCGAGGGCAACAGAAGATGCGATTTGTGAGAAAACTACAGGGTTTACGGCAAATAGAACCACGCCTTCAAATTCTCCGTCAATAATGATAGGTGCTGTTACAGGCATGGTTAATTCACCTGTATCAGGGCTTGCAAATGGGTCTGAAATATATGGTTTTCCAGTGTCTCTCGGGACAGTGAAAAATGGTGCATCAGCAAAATTAGCGTTGACCATTACAGCGTTACCGTCGGCGTCGAGTATGTCGATGGACTCAAATCCATGTATAGATTTGAGTTTATCAATATATTCTAGGATTTCAGTGCTTTGCGCTTTGCTACTTGAAATAGCCTGAGTTAAAATTGGATCAATTGAAAAGTCACTAGCTATTTCTTGATATGCTTCAAGTTGAACTTCAATCATATCCGCAGTTGCGTCAATTGTAGAAAGCATAGATTCTTCAAGAGCAAACATCGTACTGTTTG
>CAYJOS010000145.1:0-5565 GCA_964371875.1 uncultured Oscillospiraceae bacterium
CATGCACTGGTTGCATAAATTCCCCTCAGGCGACCGTGGTGTTCGCACCCGTTGCAGTGATGATTTATTGTGGCTTCCATGGGCTGTTTGTGAGTATATCGAGAAGACAGGTGACAAAAATTTACTGGAAGTAAAAGTTCCCTTTTTGACCTCTCCAGTACTCGCTCACGGCGAAGATGATAGATATGAAACACCGTCAAAAACCAATTACAGCGATACAGTTTTAGAGCACTGCAATAGAGCAATTCGCCTAGTAATTGAGCGTGGTTTTGGTGTCCATGGCTTGCTGAAAATCGGCAGTTGCGACTGGAATGATGGCTTCGATAAAATTGACGGCGAGAGCGTCTGGTTAACGTGGTTTTTTGCCCATGTATGTGAGCGATTTTCAAGGCTTATCGGCACTGACGAATTCAAAATGTTTGAGCGTGCATGCGTGAGTTCTGCCTCGGGAGCGTGGGACGACGACCGCTTCATCCGCGCCTATTTCAAAAGTGGTGAGGCAATCGGCTCAAAAGCGTCTGAATGTTGCAAAATCGACTCCATTGCGCAGAGTTTTTCCGCCTTTGTTACAGGAGTTGACAGGTCAAAAGTCGACCTAGCCTTGGAGACGGCTTTCAAGGAATTGAAGGATGGAAAAGTCACAAAACTTTTCACTCCAGCCTTTGAAAATTTCACCCCAAATCCTGGCTATATTCAAAGCTACGGCACTGGTTTTCGTGAAAACGGAGGGCAATATACCCACGCTTCGGTGTGGCTTGCGATGGCACTTTTGCGCACTGAAAAATTTAAAAAAGGGCTTGAAATTTTACTCGATACTCTACCCGAAAATCACGACAGTTTGACCTATGGCGGTGAACCTTTTGTCCTCCCAGCGGATGTGAGTTCAAATGAAAATCACTTCGGAACGGCTGGCTGGACTTGGTATACGGGCTCGGCTGGCTGGTTTTATCGAGTGGTGTTGGAGGAGCTTTTGGGCATATATCCTGAAAATGGATATTTAAAAATCAAAACACCTAAATTCGACAAATTTCACGATTTTTCCTTCGTTTGGGTGGACTCAACTGGCAAAACTCACACTGTTACAGTCATAAAAAGTAAAATTACTGTGAACGGAGTGCCATATAACGGAAAAGGCTTGCCCTTGTAAGACAAAATATGCTACAATAGACATGTTATACTATTAATAAAAAGACGAGGTGACACCTTTGGAAATAACACGCACAGAAATTGCGCCGATGATTTTTCTAAACTGCCTGAGCACTGAAAAATTCAAAACAGGCTGTTTATTCATCGGTATTCTTGACAGAATTTCAAGAGAAACCGCATCGCACAATGCCTTGATACCACAGGTTTTAAGACGTGGTTCGACCCTTCATCCCGACATGGAGAGCATCACAAAAGCGCTCGATAATTTATACGGCTCGGGCATAGAACCATACGTCGGCAAAAAGGGAGAAATTCAAATTGTCGGACTTACAAGCTCCTTTATAGACGACAGAATTGCCCCTGGTGGAGAGGATATTTTAGAGCAAATTTCCACTTTAACCTGTGAACTTTTGCTGAAACCAAACACAAAAGCAGGGAAATTTTTGCCCTCTTATGTGGACAGCGAAAAGGAAAAAATGCTCGACAGAATTCGCTCTGTAATCAACGAAAAAAGAACCTATTCCATGCACAGACTTCGTGAACTCATGTACTACGGCGAGGCTTATTCCATCGACAGATTGGGCACTGAAGCGGAAACCGAATCCATCGACGAAGAGAGCTTAACCAAGCGTTGGCATGAACTTTTGGAAAATTCACCCATAGAAATTTTATACAGTGGAAGCCGTAAACCCGATGAGGTTGAAAAGATTTTTACAACACATTTTGAAGGTCTTTCACGCTCTGGCGAAGTGCCCGAATTATACACCGACATTCGCATGAATACAGTGGAAGAAAAAACCAGATTTTTCACTGAAGAACTTGACGTGACCCAAGGGAAATTGGCTCTTGGATTTAGACTGGGTGAAACTTTTGACGAAGAAAAAATCCCTCAAGCCTTGGTTTTTAACGCAATTTATGGCGGTAGTGTCACATCAAAATTGTTCATGAATGTGCGTGAAAAACTTTCACTTTGCTATTTTGCAGGCTCGGGAGTGGACAGCCACAAGGCGGTTATGCACGTTTCTTCGGGCATAGAATTTGACAAATATGATGAAGCTTTGAGCGAAATTTTAGCTCAACTTGATGCTGTAAAAGCTGGTGATTTTACCGATGATGAGCTTGTTTCCGCTAAAAAATCTGTTTCAAGTGACTACCGTGCCGACATGGACAGACCCTTTTCGATTTTGGATTTCACACTCAGCCAAATCATCCGTGGGCTTGACTATAACCCCGAGGAACTCGCTGAATTAGTCGAGGAAGTCACCCGTGAAGAGGTAATCGAAATCGCGAGCGGAGTTGAGTGTGACGCCGTTTATTTCCTAAAAGGAAACGGCAAGGAGGACAGTGATGCAAACTAAATTATTTGATAAAATTGGCGAAACAGTTTATACAGACACCTTGCCAAATGGACTGAAAATCAACGTGTTACCCAAGCGTGGGTTTAATAAAAGTTACGCCGTTTTTATGACAGATTACGGCGGAGCGGACAGAAGATTTTTCATCGATGGAAAGTGGATAGACACCCCAGCAGGCGTTGCCCATTTCTTGGAACACAAGATGTTTGACATGCCCGACGGCGAAAATGCACTGGCGATTTTATCCGCTAACGGAGCAAGCCCAAATGCCTATACAAGCTCCTCTGAGACTGCTTATTATTTTGAAAGCACAGAGGGATTTGAGGAAAATTTAAGAACTCTTTTGAGCTTTGTTTCAACACCATATTTCACGGAGGAAAGTGTTGCAAAAGAGCAAGGGATTATAGGTCAAGAGATTAAAATGGTTGAGGATAACCCCGATTTTGCGGTTTATATCAATGCCATGAAGTGCCTATATCAAAACAATCCTGTTAAAGATTCTGTCGCTGGAACTGTTGAGAGTATTGCCGAAATTTCTGCACAAACTCTCTATGACTGCCACAAGATTTTTTACAATCCGTCAAACATGACCCTTGCGGTTGTCGGCGATGTTGACCCTGAGAAAGTCAAGGAAATTGCCCTTGAAATTCTTCCAAAAGAGGCTGGCGAAGTTCCTCAAAGAGATTATGGCGAGCCTGAAAGTGAAACACCTCACAGCTTTAGCAAAGAGGTTAATATGGAAGTTTCAGCACCTCAATTTTTGCTTGGTTCACGCTTTAAACCAGCTCCGCTTGGAACAGCAAAACACAAGCAAGAATTAATCGGCGGACTTGCCCTTCGTTGCCTAATCGGACGTGCTTCACCATTTTATACAGAGCTTTATGCCGAAGGTTTGCTTGACAAAGATTTCGGCGGAGAGATTTCTTATTCTGCAAAAAGTGCTGTTTTCATGGCTGGTGGTGAGAGCCGCGAACCGAAAACTATATTGGAACGCTTCAAAAAAGCTGTCGAAAATGCTGATAATATGGAAGAGGAAGTTTTTGAACGCAACAAAAAAGCCTATTTCGGCGGAAGTTTGCGTGCTTTAGACTCGTTTGAGTCCCTTTGCTACGTTTTAGCCGAGTCGGCTTTGGAGGGTTATGAGCCATTTGAGGGCTATGACTTGATTGAGGAAATCACTTTTGCCGATGTAAAAGAGTTTATAAAAACAGTTTTAAACCCCGAAAAACTTATTTTATCAGTTGTAAACCCAACGAATGCAAATATCGAAACGGAGATTGATAGCGATGACTAAACCAACAATTTCCTTTCCAATTTTAGGCGAAGACTTTTCGATTAACCCACCGCATTTTATTGAGCTTTTTGGCTTTCCGATTTATTATTACGGCATAATTATTGCTTTTGGTTTTCTCCTCGCAGTTTTATACTGCGCAAGGAGAAGCCGAGATTTCGGGCTAACTCAGGACAATTTGCTAGACATGTTGATTATTGCAACTCCGCTTGCGATTATCGGTGCAAGACTCTATTATGTAGCTTTCAATTTCTCGCTTTATGAAGACGATTTGATGGGAATTTTCAGTTTCCGTGACGGTGGACTTGCGATTTATGGCGGAATAATTTTTGCGGTTATCGGACTTTTCATTTCTGCAAAACGCAATAAATTTTCTTCTTTTGCGATGCTAGACCTCGGTGGAATGGGGCTTTTAATCGGTCAATGCGTCGGACGTTGGGGTAATTTTATAAACCGTGAAGCCTTCGGCACAGAAACCGATTCTTTCCTAAGAATGGGACTTACAAATGTTGCCACAGGTGTTACAACTTATGTTCACCCAACATTTTTGTATGAGTCTGTTTGGAACTTTTTTGGATTTATTTTTCTACACATTTTTTCAAAAAAAGTCGAGAGAAAATTTGACGGTCAACTTTTCTTGATGTACATAGCGTGGTACGGACTAGGACGCACTTTCACCGAAGGACTTCGCACAGACAGCCTTTATCTCACCGAAACTATCAGAGTTTCGCAGGCCTTGGCGCTTTTATCCTTCGTTGTGTCCGTCATTGCGCTGATTGTTATGCTCAGGAGAGAAAATCCGCCTGAAAAATTGTGGAAAAATAGAAAATAGTGTAGACAAATCCGACTTTCGGGTTTAAAATAATAGTAATGGATTAAATTAGAAATTTATGGAGGTATATTATAATGGTTGATTTTGATAATTTAAAAGACAAAGCTAAGGTTTCACTTAGCCGTGCAGCCCTAACAGCGAAAGATCTTGCTGACAAAGCAGGGGATAAAGCGAAAGATTTAGGCAGAATTGCAAAGCTTTCACTAGAAATTAACAGTGAAAAAGACGTTATTCGCAAGGCCTATTCCGATATTGGTAAGCTTTATTACGACACTTACAAGGACAATCCTGATGGACTCTTCATCCAACTTTGCGACGAAGTTAGCCTAGCGGTTGAAAATATTTCTGCAAAAGAAGCTGAAATTACAAAGCTAAAAACAAGTGGCGATGATGACGATGATAGCATTGTTGTTGAATTTGAAGAAATTGTCAACGAAGGTGAAGGTGGATGCTGCTGTGGTGGCGACATGGACAGTGAAGAGTGCTGCTGTGGCGACGATTGCGACTGCACACCTAAAGCGGACGAAGAAAATTGCTGCACTGATGATGAAAATTGCGAATGTGGCTGTGGATGCAACGAAACTGCTGAAGCTGAAGTTTGCGACTGTGGTTGCGGATGCAATGAAACTGCTGAAGCTGAAGTTTGTGACTGCGGTTGTGGTTGCGAAGAAGAGAAAAAAGACTAATTGTCAAGTTATATAATGAAAAAGAGCGCTGAAAAGTGCTCTTTTTTCTATCTAAAGAAGATTTTGCTTTGGCTAAAAGCACGCCCTTCGGGGAAAGAATTTTCGTTACGACGAAAAGAACGAGAGAATTTTTGTTGCGACAAAAAGGAAAGCGCGCTCCGCTGGGGTCACTTTTTCTCGTGAAAAAGTAACCAAAACACGTCGGAGTCTCGTCTCCGAACCACGAGTGACGAAAGCGGGTGCGGAATATACAAT
>CAYJOS010000146.1:0-4073 GCA_964371875.1 uncultured Oscillospiraceae bacterium
ATTTAATTTGTTTAAGAATCAAAAGATAGCCGTTTGTCATAAGAGAGGAAAATTTCATGGAAAATATGAAAGAACAAGCTGTTTTATACACTCAAGATTTTGTTAGAATTAATTCCTATGAAACAGCTGGCAAAGTTGAAATCATAAACCTTGCCAAAAGTATAATCGAAAAGGAAACTATTGCAAATGTCGAAATTTACGACATGGACACAAACGAGCCTTTTCTAATCGCAAAAATCCTCTGCGAAAACCCAGAGTTCAAACTGCTACTCGAAGGGCATTTGGACGTGGTTTCACCCGAGGGAATGGACGACCCATTCAACCCAATAATCAAAGACGGCATCATGCACGGCAGAGGAACTTGCGACATGAAAAGCGGTTGCGCCGCTATGCTTTCAGCCTTTATTTCGTGCTCAAAAGAGCTTGAAAAAGACAGAACGCAGCAAAAAGGCGATATCTATTTCGTGTTCACATCTGACGAGGAATACGCAGGCGAAAACATCAAAAAAATTCTCAAAGAAGGCTTAATCCCCAAAGTTGACTACACAATTATTCCCGAGCCTTCAACACTTCAAATCTGCAATGCACACAAAGGTGAAACTTGGTTGCAAGTCGAATTTTTTGGAAAAAGTGCCCACTCCAGCGACCCAACTCTGGGCGACAATGCGATTTATATGGCGTCGGAATTTATGTCACACATCCCAGAATTGACTGCTACTTACAACGAAAGCCGTCATGAACAGTTCGGAGTGCAAACCATTTCTGTTGGTGTAATCGAGGGTGGTTCTAGCCCAAATGTTGTTCCACCATACGCAAAAATCACGATTGACAAGAGATATCTTCCAGGCCAAGATGTCGAAGCTTCTAAAAATGAAGTTGACGATATTATCGAAAAATGCAAGGCAAATAACCCAAAATTCAATGCAAAAACCACTGTTTTGGGTAACTGGAACTCGCTTTACACTTCAACCGAAACCGAAGATTTCAAGGCTATCAGAAAAATTCTTACCGACTATATAGGTGAAGAAAAAGACCTCGTTTTCTGGGGCGGTTGGGGCGAAGGTGGATATATCAACATGTATGATATTCCAACAATTTACCTCGGACCTGGCGAACTTCGATTTGCACATACACCCGTTGAGCAGGTTAATGTAATCGAAATTGAGCAATGCAGCGAAATTTATTATAAACTTATAAAACACTTCTGCTGTCAATAAGAAAATATCCACTAAAAAGTTTTAACTCAAACTTTTTAGTGGATTTTTTTGTTATTTTTCCATTTTTTGGTTTGCAAAAGTGTTCAAAATGTGGTATCATTTTAATGTATTACTTTTTATTTTTATACATTTTGGGAGGTGCCAATGATTTATAATATGGCAGCTGAGTTTGCTGCATTTCTCATACTTTTTGTTTCAATAATCGGACTTTTTCTTGACCAGACCTTGATAACAACTAGACACAGAATTTTTCGTTGGCTATATTCAAGTGCATTTTTCACCTCAATTTGCACTATTCTTGCAGTATACTCTCAGGGGTATTTGGATGTTTTCGCCATCGAATTAGTTGTTATCTTCAGATATTTGTTTTATATCGCAATGCCAACCGCTGCAATTGCTGTTCTATATTATGCAATTTCTTTAGTATATACAAAAACGAATAGTTCACATCTTATAAAGCAACACACTTGGGGAATTGTTCCATATCTTGGATACTGTGTTATTGTTATTAGCAATCCATTTACTAATGTAATTTTTAGCTATAACGAAGAAATGGGCATAATTCCTGAGCCTCTGTACCGCATTACATATGCCATAGTAATTATTTATTTTGCAATTACAATATGGTTTATTTTTAAAAACAGACACTCACCAAGACGAAATAGTTTGCTTATAATTATTTTAAATCTCGTTGTTACTGCTTTGGTTTTTTGTATACAACTTTTTATACCAACCCTACAAATGTCAGGACTTGCAAGTGCAGTCGGCATCATGGTCATACATTTGTATATCCAAAACATTGCAAAATCAACTGATGAGCTCACAGAACTTTTCAACCGACAAGCACTTACAATTCGACTAAATCGCCTATGCCAATCTAAGAGGAATTTTTCTTTATATGTTATTAGCTTACGTAATTTTAGAGGAATAAACGAGCGACTTGGTTTGGAAATCGGCGACGCCTTGCTCGAAACTGTGTCTTTTAGACTGAGAAAATCCCTTCCCAAAAAAGCTCTTTACAGATATACAGGCGACGAGTTTGCTCTACTTATAGAAGATACCTCGACTTTAGACCCTGATTTAAAAGAATCTTTAGCAAAACAATACGAAATCAATCGTGATAGTTTTAAACTTGATATGATAGCCGCAAGGGTCGACTTCCCCGCTTTCGGACTTGATGCAAAAACGATAATTTCCTCTATGGATTATTCCGTTTCTATGCTCAAACAGTCACAAGGTAGCAGGTCATATTTCTATGACATCAAAGTTTGCGACGACATGAAACGTAGATATGATATCATTGAAAGGCTCAATCATGCAATTGAAAGCAATGGTTTTACTCCTCACTATCAGGCAATTTTTGATGTGTCAGAGAACAAATTCACCACCGCTGAAGCTCTAGTTCGTCTTAACACTGAAGATGGTGAATTTATTAGCCCCGCAGAATTTATACCCATAGCTGAAGAAACCGGACAAGTTTTAAAAATCACAAACATAATGCTCGAAATGGTATGTGCCGATTTTCGTAAACTTTTGGACAAACACGGTGACAAACTACCTCTTAAATCCATCTCTGTCAACTTCCCATATGCAAAATTCTTATCTCGCAACACTGTGAACGAATTAACCGATGTGCTTAGTCGCTACAACCTAACAAGCGAGCAAATAAAAATCGAACTTACGGAACGCACATTATCATCTGACATAGAAACCACAAAAGCAATTGTCAGCGAACTAGTAGAACAGGGTTTTGAATTCGAGCTTGACGATTTCGGTGTTGAATATTCAAGTCTTAGTATGTTTTTTGATATGCCAATTGGCATCGTTAAGTTTGACCGTAGCTTGGTTTTAAACTTCACTGCCGACAGTTCACGACGTGAGTTTTTTAAAACATTTTTGGAAGCTGTAAAATCGACTGATATGAAAGTCATAATGGAAGGTGTAGAAGACAAGGAATTGTTTAAATTCCTCGTAAATTGTGGTAGCGATTATATCCAAGGCTATGTTTGCGCAAGACCTATGCCCTTTGTAGATTTTGGAAATTTACTGTTAAACTCTAATGATACCACGCAATGTACTTCCTAAGATTTACACATTACAAATAGAATAAAAAACGGTGTTGTCGCTTTGTGACAACACCGTTTTTATTATTAAATTAATAGCATACAGCCTGATATCAGCAGCAAAACATAGGTAATTTTCAAAAACAATTCTTGGTTGATATTATTTAGAATTTTATTTGACATATATACACTAAAAAGTGCTATTGGTATAGAACCAATGGTCAAAATTGTAATTTCCGTTGTGAAAACTCCACTTTGAATATGCCCAGCTAATAAAATACTATTTAAAATTATCCACAAAACTGCTAATGTAGTTCTAAATTCATGCTTATCTTTCAGTGCATATACTGCATAAATTACCAAAAGAGTTCCACCTGTCACAAACATTCCGTGAATAATTCCTGCTGCAATTATGACAAAATACATCATAATCACAGGCAATTTCACTTCTTTTTTTACCAGTAATTTTTTTAGCGCAATTGCAATAATCAGCACGCCATATGCATAGATAAGATTTTCTGTTGGCAAAATTCCCAGTAAATAAATTCCAATCGCCATACCAATTAGCATAAATACGGTCATTTTTAGTGTTTCTTTTTTGTCAACATGCTGAGGATTTTTAATCACCACTAAAAGGCTGATTACAATTGCTATCGCATTTAAAACCGCTTTTGCTTCATCAATTCCGATTAATATCATCGAGAAAGGCATTGCAAGCATTGTTCCGGCAAAACCTGTTGTTGCTTGAATTGTATTAGAAATAACAACAACTATGAGAAATAATATATTTTCA
>CAYJOS010000146.1:4083-5535 GCA_964371875.1 uncultured Oscillospiraceae bacterium
TTAAGAGATTGTTCTTCGCGACAAAATTTCAAATAATTTTTCAATATCTTCGACAGTAGTTGGGCGTGGATTTGCCTTTACGTTGGCACTTTTCATAGCGTCTATTGACATTGCAGGTATAGACTCTCTTGTAACTTTAAGCTCAGTTAGAGTTTTAGGAATTTCAAGCTCTTCACACAAAGCAAAAAGTGCGTCTACAAGCATTTCTTTCTCAAAAGTTTCTGTGAAATCTCTTGTGATATATCTATAAATTCTTTCTAATCTTTCAATTTCGACATAATCAAGGTTAAATTTCATAACATGCGGCAGCAAAACTGCATTAGCGACACCATGCGCTATATCAAAGAAACCACCCAGTGGATGTGCCATGGCATGGATATTTCCAAGCTTTGCCTTTGCAAATGCAATACCCGCAAAGTTACTTCCAATTAACATACCAGATGCTGCTTCGACATTTTTTCTATCTGCAACAAATGCTCTGATATTCTTGCCAAGTAGGTCTAATGCTTTCTCTGCCATACTGTCTGAAAATGGGTCAGCATCGTTTGAAATATACGCCTCTAAAGCATGTACAATAGCATCAACTCCTGTTGGTGCTGCTATTTGTTTTGGAAGTGTTAGTATGAAATTTGGGTCTAAAACAGCGTATTCAGCAATAATTTCAGGGCTATTTATTGGGAATTTCAAATTTTGTTTGTGGTCTGTGATGACAGCAGTAGCAGTAGATTCGCTTCCTGTACCTGCTGTTGTTGGAATAGCAATTATAGGCATGATTTTTCCAGGAACATTGCCAGCTCCAGCATAATCGGCAACTTTTCCACCGAAAGTCGCAACTACAGAGGCAGCTTTTGCAACATCCATAGGTGAACCGCCACCAAATGCAATGACAGCTTTAGCGCCACTTTCCTTAATCGCCTCGGCTGCTTTTGTAACTGTTTCTATAGATGGATTTGGCTCTATTTCTGAAAAAATTGTGTAGTTTATATTGGCTTTTTCTAGTGATTTTGCGGCAATTTCCACAAATCCAAGTTTCACAAGTGAGGCGTCTGTTATAATCATTGCAGATTTTGCACCAATATTTGACATCAATTCGGGAAGTTGTTCAACTGAGCCCTCACCGAAAACGATATTTTGTTTTAATGAAAAGTTAAAATTATTCATACTTATTCTCCTTATATTTTCATATATACATAATATACTTTATTGACATAAAAATCAATATGAAATAAAAATAATTTCATTATGCAATTAAAGGAGCTGTTATTTAAAACTTATTTTCACAATGTGCAAACCTTCTTACACAAAATAAAACGTAGACTGAAATTAAGTTCAGCCCATTTCAAGATATAAAAAATGGCTAGAGGATTTTTCGCTTCGGCGAAAAACACGAGGAGAACAGAGAATTTTCGTTGCGACGAAAAGGAAACGCGCTCCGCTGGGGTAACTTTTTTT
>CAYJOS010000147.1:0-5382 GCA_964371875.1 uncultured Oscillospiraceae bacterium
TCGCCCCCGAACGGCGAGATGCGGTTAGGGTGCTGAATATACAAGAATAATTAGAATGCAAGCTCCGAAACAGGAGCAATCGCACGAAAAGAAAGCAAAACGAACAAGGGCTAATCGCCCTTCGGGTGCCCCGTTGGCTACTCACTTGAAAAGAAATATAGTAGGAGGGTCTATTTAAGCCTGTTAGATACCAAGTTTTTGCAACGTTAGTATCTTACAGAGCTAAATAGACCCTCCTACTCGTGGATTTGCTGGTGAGTAGCCAACGGGCTTTGAGCAGGCGACAGCCGTGACTACGCTCTCTTTTCGTGCGATGGTAACTACTACAAGGCTTGCTTGCTAATTCAGCCTGTATATTCCGCACCCGCTTTCGTCACTCGTGTTCGGAGACGAGACTCCGACGTTTTTTGGTGACTTTTTCACGCGAAAAAGTTACCCCAGCGGAGCGCGTTTTCTTCGCTTCTTTTCGTCGCAACGAAAACTCTTTCGTTCTCTAGTGCTTTTCGCCGATGCGAAATTCTCTCTAGCGCAGTGTTTTTATTGACCAAAGTGGAAAAATGGTTTAATATAGATATTAAGAGAGGAGTGTTTTTGTGAAAAAATATTTAGGGACGGTTCTTGGACGAGTTTTTGCCATAATATTTACTATTTTGCTCCAGTTTGGGTTAGTGGTCGCTATTGCCGTCATAGCTGATGACTATTCAGGGTATTTTTATGGATTTTTGACATTTCTGAGCGTATTATGTGCAGTTTTTATTTTAACAAGAGATGCAAAATATGAGCAGAAAATCTTATGGATTATTCTGTTTTTAGCCATGCCACTTTTGGGTGGATTGATATATTTTACCTTCAGTGGATATGCGCTAAACAACAAAAAAATGCAATTTCACAGAAATATTTCTGAGGAATATGCACAGGCAATGGAGACTGTTCCGAGCTATATTTCAGAGCTTGAAAAAGTTGACCCACAAAGGGCGAAACAGGCGAAATACCTCGAAAAAACTGCAAAATCTCCGCTTTTCAAAAACACACAAACCCAATACTTCGAATTGGGCGAGGAGATGCTCGCTTCCATGCTTGTGGAACTTGAAAAAGCAGAAAAATTTATTTTCATGGAGTATTTTATAATCGAACAAGGCGAAATGTGGAACCCTATTGTCGAAATTTTGGGACGAAAAGCAAGCGAGGGTGTTGACGTTAGAATTATGTATGACGACCTAGGTTGTATTTTAACATTGCCAGCAAATTACCCTAAAATTCTTCAACAAAAGGGTATAAAATGCAGGGTTTTCAATAAATTTACGCATATGTTTAATTCCAGTTTTAACCATAGAGATCACAGAAAAATTTGTGTTATTGATGGAAATGTTGGTTTCACAGGCGGAATTAACCTTGCGGATGAGTACATCAATGCTACAGTGAAGCACGGTCACTGGAAGGACACGGCGGTTATGCTGAAAGGCGATGCGGTCTACAGTTTGACACTTATGTTCCTGTCACTTTGGGACGCAATTACAGGTGAAGATGATAGATATTCCGACTTTATGCCGACAAAATCCTATGAAACCGATGGCTTTGTTCAGCCATTTTATGACGAACCGTTAGACGATGACCAAGTCGGCGAGTGCCTTTATATGAGCATTTTAAATCAGGCTGAAAATTATGTTTACATCACCTCGCCGTACCTGATTATCAGCAGTGAAATGCTGACAGCTTTGGTGATTGCGGCGAAGTCAGGCACTGATGTTAGGCTACTTTTGCCTGGAATTCCCGACAAAAAATTTGTCCACCATTTGGCTAAATCTTACTATGAAACGCTGGTGAAGTCAGGCGTTAGAATTTACGAATACACCCCCGGATTTGTCCACTCGAAAATGTTTATTTCTGATGACACAACCGCAGTTGTGGGCACAATTAACCTCGATTATCGCAGTTTAGCTCTGCATTATGAGTGTGGTGCTTGGTTTCATGGCTCGTCGATTGTTAAGGAAATCAAAGAGGATTTTTTGGAAACTCTCAAAGTTTGCCGTGAAATTACAGTGGAGAATTATGAGAGAAAAGGTCGTTTCGGGTCAGTAAAACTATTCATATTAGCCATATTACGACTAGTTTCGCCACTGCTCTAACTTAATATGAAAAATCGACTGCAATTATTTTGCAGTCGATTTAGACTGTAGACAAAAGTAAATTAGCTGATTTTCGGAAGGAGTGGGAGTGTGAGGGCGAACCATCAGGGTTCGCCTTCGCGTTGAAATAACCTGCGTCCGCAGACGCATATTTTGTAAATTTCATACAAAATTCTATGATAAAATAAAGAATTTACAAAATGCCATCGCAAGGCGATGGAGCGAAGCTTGGGGACAAAAAGGCTCGCAAGCCTTTTTGTCTTCGAGCTGAATCGACTGCAATTATTTTGCAGTCGATTTTTTTCGTTTATAAAGGAAAATTCCAATTATTATATACACCAAAATTAGTGCGATAAGTCCCAAATAGCCACTTTCTATACCCTTGCTGATATTTAAGAAATGTGTGATGGGAATTAGCGTGGTAATCGGCTTAAGCTGTGGGAAAAATGTTGTAACATCGAAAAACACAGGGCTTAAAACCAATAAAAACGGTGGTAAAAATGGCAAAATTACCGACATTGTACCGTGGGGAAAAGCTGAAATTAGAAAGCTCATTGCTGTTAAACTTAGGCAGAAAATGAAAATTTCAATACCAATATTTGCACCTAAAATCAGAAGTGTCGCCCATGAAATCGCAGAAAATAACATAAATTCTACCAAGAGTGTAGGCGAAATCACAGCAAATTCGCCAATAATCGCCGAAACTCGCATATGATAGCTGTCCTCTCTTCGTCCTGCAAGTTTGTTGCCGAGAGAGATGGCAATTACTGTCATAACCACGGCGGAAAGTCCGCCTATTGCGGTTTGGTTTACAGATTTTGCTATCTGTTCAGGCTGGATTTCTGTTTCTGAAATCGGTATGATTTCGAGCGCAAATTCACTCTCCAAAATGTAGCCACCCTCGGGTTCTTCCGCCCCGACACTGTTTAAATATCGTGAGCCGATATCGGGGGCGAGCATGGTGAGCATGGCGGAGGAAAGTGCTTCGGAAACCAAAGAATGAAGCGTGCTACCCTCGTTTATGACCATGGTGAAAATGTCGGAAGTGCTTCCTCTGGAAATCCTCTCGTCGAAATCTTCATCCAAAATAAAGCCACATTCCCAAGTGCCGAGTGCAACATTTTTTCGCAAAGTGTCGCTGTCGGTTTTTATAAATTCTATGACCCCAATTTCACGATTTAACAAGGAAAAAAGCTCTTCACCACTCTCGCTACCCTCGGGTATGGCGATGCCGACGGGCAGGGCCGGGAGTGTTTCTTCAGCAGACACAAATGTTGAGGCTATGAAGGAGAAAAGCGGAATTAAACACATTAAAATAAGAAACTTTTTGTCCTTTAAATAGGTGTTAAACTCGGTTTTTAATGCACAAAGAAAGAATTTCATGAAATCCCTCCTTTTATTAATGTAGAACTTTTCTTCACAAATGAAAAGCCAATCATGGCAATTCCTAGCACCAAAATCGCAAGCGAATGCTCACCTCTGAGGGAATTTATTATCCAAGTTGTGGGAATGAAAGCTGTAATCGGTTCTAGTGCAGATGGCATCAAAATCGGTGGGATAATGCCCCCTGAGAGGAAAAGCATAGCACCTGAAATTGCGAAAACTGTCGAGGAAGCGACACTTTCAGAACTGCAAATACTGCACAGCAAAACTGCAAATCCTGATACGAAAAGTGCTGTATAAATCACGCCTAAAGTCGAAAATTCTCCACTCAAAACATACACAATGGCACATATTGGAAGAATGACAATAAGTGTTGTTAACAAATTTGCAATCGTAGGGATTTTTTTACTCAAACCTATAGAAAGTAGTCGGGTTTGCCACGCATTTTGCTGTGAGGACAGGGCAGGGTAGAGGATTGCAGTGCTCATGAGTAGCACAAAAATCAACACAACTTGCATATAATGCTCAGAAATTGAAACGGTTCCAGCTACACTTACAATTTCTTCCTCGTACATAGTCGCCCTACCCAAAGCGAAAGTTATGAAGTCAAAATTGACGTCCACAACGGAACTTTCATTATATAAACCTTCCTCTTTGAGCTTATCCAAAACTGCGTAAATTGCACCTTGCGCCGCCGAAAGCATGTCTGTTGCACACTCGCCAGCGTATAAAGTGATTAGACTTTCTGTGGGTTTTGCTGAACTTAAATGCAGGTAAATTGGACTATTTTCCCCTGAAAGTATACTATTTAAAACATTTTCGGGTAATTCAATAACCGCAAAAACTTCGCCTTTTTCAAGTGCAATCATGGCTTCTTCATAGTCTAATGCGACAAAATTCGAGTATTCATCAATGTCCGTCATAGAGCTTGCGAGGGAGACCAAAGTTTCGTTTTCGTCGTTGTGTCCGACGACGGCGATGCTTATTTCTGCAATTCCGCTGTCACGCATTGTAAGGCTTGAAATTCCCTCAACAATTAAAATTGAGAGCATGGCAAAGGCGGCGGCCATTGCTAAAAGTAAGCAAAGCCGCCGTCTGAGCATTATCAGCTTAATTTTTGTAAGTCTGATAATAGTTTTCATTTTACATTACGCCGCCGAGTAGAGCCATGATAGTTGGAACTTCAGCTGCCATTTGTTGAACCAACATCATAGCGTTATTTTGAACTTCCATAGACGCTTCGTACATTTCGTCTTGTGTCATGTCGTTCATGTTGATAGCGTTAGCTGTGTCAAGCTCAACGCCTTCAGACGCAGTTATGCTATATGCACCTGTGAAGCTAAATGCCATTCCTTGGATATTGAAAGTTACATCGTCGATTGTTAGGTTTGAGCTATCATCAGCGATAACATAGTTACCTGTTGAGCTGATTGTGCCAACTTCCATGCCACCTTGACCAGCGCCAATATTCATTGTGTAGTCACCAGCTTTTGTGTCCCAGCTCATGTCGAAAGTAACGTCAATTGCAGGCATATCAGCTTGAGCAATTGTCATAGTACCTTCAGTTGTGAAAGTTTCTTCGTAGCTGTGATCACCGCTCATTACAAAGTTTATCGCTTCGCCTGTTGGTACAGTTAGTGCAAATTCAATGTGGTCAATAACATCTTCAGCGCCGAAACGGATAGTTGATGTAGCTTCTTCAACTTCGTCAGAAACTGTGATGTCAACACCACGGATTAGTCCGTCATTGATATAAACATCTGCTTTAATTGGGTTTAGTGTTGAAGCATCGAAAGAAGAACTAAACTCTGTAATAGTTTCGTTTACAAACTCGTCATAAGAAGTGTACATGCCTGTTTGTTCAATGGAAAGC
>CAYJOS010000148.1:0-5318 GCA_964371875.1 uncultured Oscillospiraceae bacterium
TTAAATAGACCCTCCTACTCGCAGATTTTGCCAGTGGGTAGCCAACGGGCTTTTTGCAGGTGACAGCCGTGGATTATTTCTCTTTTGGTGCGATGGCAACTACTTCGGGGTTTGCTTGTTGATTATTCTTGTATATTCAGCACCCTAACCGCATCCCACCGTTCGGGGGTGTTTCCCCGATGAGTTTTTTCCATACTTTTTTTCTCACTAAAAAAAGTATGCCCTCGGAGAGCGTATCTCCGTTTCTTTTCGTCGCAACGAAAATTTTTCCCCCGAAGGGCGTTCTCCTCGTTCCTTTTTGCCAAAGCGAAAACTCCCCCTCGGAGAGCGTTCTTTTTGCCAAAGCAAAAATCTCATCTAAACAACAGTGATATACCCGAAATTATAAACAAACTATACACTATACATAGGAATTTCCTTTGATTTACATATTTATACACCGCCGCACCCAATGCCATAGCACCAAAGCAAATCGGCACTAGATAAAGTTGCATAAATATCAAATCTCTCGTCCAATAACCTGTGATTGCATCATCAACCATAATCAAAATATTAAGCGCAACCCAAATTACAGAAACCGTTGCACGGAATGCGTTTTTGTCATCAAGTTTATAGACAAGATAAGCCGTCAAAAGTGGGCCACCACAGACAAAAAGTCCGTGAATAATTCCTGCACTGAACAGAGTTAAAATCGAAACCCATTTTTTCATAGGTTTTTTAGCCTTATTTTCCTCTTTTGTAAACATCTTTTTCAGGCAATAAATTCCATAGCAAATCAGAAAAATCCCGAAACAGTAATACGGAATATTACTTTGCCCAACCCCAGTGTCACGTATAAAAAAAGTAACAATTATTCCCAGAAACACCCATACAAGCACAGGCACAACTTCTCTCCAAGCTATGCTTTTTCGCTCTTTTAGTGCAATAAAAACACCGCCAATCCAGCCAACTAAGGTCGCACTTGGTTTTGCAATTTCATATCCAACCAAATAAAGACTGGGCGGCATTGCCAAAAGTGCTCCGGCAAAACCTGTTATTCCATGCACAAAATGCGACAAAAACATTACTATGCAGAAGAGAATTATGTCCATATGTATGCTCCGTTCATTTAATGCTAAAGTACTTAAAAATTTCAATAATTTTACCATTTAGCATATGCAATTGCAACAGTACATCTTCACATTATAACAAAATGAAACAAGTTTTTATCCTCTGAATATAATTTGCAAATTATGAAATTTTCATCCGTATTATGAAACTTTGCTGTATTTTTTAATTAAATCGAACTTCATAAGCCTCGTCACTCGCCCCCTCGGGAAACGGAATATAGAGCTCATCGTAAAAATCGTAATGTTCAACTTTTCCGCTAAGGCTGTTTGCGTATTTGCCGAAATATGTCAAACCTTCTTTTTCATAAATTGCCAAATACACATCACATTCACCAACATAATCATAAACATAAGAAATATTTCCCACCAAAGCAAGCCTTTCACCATCAAAAGCAACTTTGCTGAATGTAGACACAATATTTGCAAATTCGTCTTGTTTTTCGACAATAAACTCCAAATTTAGTAACTGATTTTCACCAATAGTCACGACCGCTATTTTATCATTGCTAAAACTCAAAGCGAAAAATCCCTCGCCATCAATCTGCCGAACATACCTATAATTATTTTCGCCATCTCCTTCTACTGATGCTACCTCTAAAGTTTGCAAAACTTCGGAGGTTTCGGTGTCTATTACAGTGATTGTGTACATATCTTCTACAAATCTTGACAAATAAAGTTTAGAATTATCAGGGCTTAATTCAAACCATTCTATTTCAGTTGTGGGGTCGAGCGGAAAAATCATTTCAAGTTTTTCGGCATGAATTTCAGTTTCACCGTTTTCAAGTGTTGTGATGGGCAGGCGATAAATTCCATATCCCAGTTCAAGTTCGCTCGTGTCAACCAAAGTTCCCCTGTTGGTTTTGGCTTCAAAAGTGAAGTAGCAAGCGTCGTCAGAAAGTGCATTTAAAGTGAAGGGCTGGTAGGTATCCTCGCCTGTGCTGTAGCCACCGCCTGTCGATTGTCCTTCTGAGTTTTTGCGAACATTTATGTCAATTGTTTCGTGTTCCAATACAGGAATTTTGAATTTTTTGTTTATTTCTAGGGCGATTTGAATAAGTTTATCTACATTTTCGTCATAATGACTGTAAAAATAATCTTGTTCGTATAAGTGGGTTTGGTTGAAAGCAAACTCCACGACCATGGGGTAATAGTCTATATAATCCTTTAAAAAAATGGTTTTTTCAAGCTCTCCACCATTTGGAGCTTCCCAAAAAAGCTCTTGAAAAGCTCGCTCTAAACCCTCAGCTTCATAAGTGGGGTCTGTCCAGTCGTCAGGACCGTTCCAGACATCTATGTTGTAATTATTAAACATAATTCCGTATGGGTAAAAACCACCATTGTCAAAACTGTGACCATCTCTATAATACTCAAATTCAGTTTCAGAACTGCCGTCGGGCAAAAGTTCACTTCGCCACACAAGTCTTCTATCAAGCTGGTTTATATTCGTAATTTGAACGCCCTCAGCACGGGAAATGTCGCCATAAAGCGTTTCATGAGTGTAGACTACATCATCGACAGTTGCGTCAATATTTATCTTAAAAACGACAACTGCAACAAAGAAAATCACAACTAAACTTAGCAGTAAAATTGAAGTTTTTCTCATGGCTCAGACCTCCTCATCGGTTAGATTTTCAAGCGCACGACTCACCCTGTCCTCCCTGTAATTATAGGTGTTTTTCAGGTAAGTCACAAGATCAATTCCCTGCTCTTCAAGCTCGGAAACCAAAACATCGCCTACAATTTCACCCTTATGGAGTAAGATGGCTCTGCCGATAAAATCAGCCACTTCTTCTATCAAATGTGTGGACAAAATTACGGTTTCATTCTCAGTTAAAATCCCCGAAAGCACCTTGTAAAAATCCTCACGATTGAATATATCATTTCCCGCGAAGGGCTCATCCATCAGTACATATTCTGCACCTTGAGACAGCGCCATTATAACCTCAAATTGGTTCTTTTGACCTAGTGAAAATGACTTTAGTTTCTTATTCATAGGTAGCGAAAAAAATTCCATTAGACCGTTAAAACGCTTATCCGAAAAGTTCGGAAAATGCTCAAAATAGAAGTTTCTGTGCTGTTTTGCGTCTAAATTTTGAAAAAATGTGTGCTCTGCAGTTGCAAAAGAAATGCGCGAAATGTTCTTCGTTGTAATCTTTTCACCTTCCAAAGTGATATCACCTTTGTAAGGAATATAGCCCAAAATCGACTTCATAAGCGTGGTTTTTCCTGCACCGTTTTCACCAAAAAGCCCGATAATTTCGCCTTTGGGTAGTTCAATATTTAAGTTAGAAATCACCTTTTTCGAACCGTAAGATTTTGAAAAGTTGTTTAATTTTATCATTATATAAACCTCCAAATTTTTTCCCACTGATTGGGCGCTATGCACTGCTCGGGCGTGTTTTGCATGTAGTGGTTGTAGTAAAATAGTAGTAGTAAAAATGCGATAAATGCTGTTAAAATTATTATCAAAATCGGTAGTGTTAAACAGCGTTTGTGGTATTCAAATTTGCTTGGTAATCTACGCATTAAATAGTAGGAATTTGTGCCTGAATGGTGGTAAATATAGTTCGTGACAGCAAAGACAATCGCAAAGGCAACGACCAGCCAAAAGCAAAGCAAACACCCCCCAAGCACTGTTATAAAGTCGGGCATAATCGCCCCAGGAGTCACTATTTCTGACATTGGATTTTCAAATAATTCCCTTCGGTGATTATAAAAATCTGTGAAAAATACTAGCGAAAACAGTATAGCAACAACAAATAAAAAAGCAAATATTTTTGAAGTTACTCCTAGTTCTAAGCCCAAAGGAGTGTATTTTTTAAGTAAGTTCATCGCAAACCTCCTTGGTCAAAACCTGATATAAAATCACACCTATCATACATGGAACAACTAAAAATGTGTGAATATATATCACTTCAAAACTGTGAATATTTAGAAAACCCCAATAAGTAAAAAAGCCAGAAAATGCAATTAAAAACGTCTTCAAAGCCCTCTTTCCTCTCATGGGCACAAATGCAGAAATCATTGAAAAAGCAAGGATTGAAGCAACATTTCTCACAAAAATTATATCCTCAACTGTGGGTAAAAGTGCGTTGAAAAAGTCGCTTCTATAAAAGGCTAGGAAGATAGTTTGTTCGCTCACATACTCGGCTGGGGCGATGTTTACGAACATGAATGATACGCCGATCGCAACTAAAATTTGCACTAAATACAGCAGTGAAAATGCGAAAAAATTGTACAATGATTGCCAGAAAAAAACCTTTTTTTCGCTAATTGCAAGTCGCATTAGAGTATATCTTTCCTTGCCTTTTTGTTCTGCTGTTGTAGTTAGCAAAAGTGCGAAAATTAATATGAATGATACTTGAAAAAATAGTGGTAATTTTTGCGCAATTACTTCAATCATTTGGATTTGGACTATCTTTTCAGTGATTAAATAGTATGAAAAACCAAGTTGTAACACGGCTGACAGTATTAAAATTGCTAGTATTTTATAAAAACTATGCTGTGCCATCAGCATAAAAACGGATAAATGTTTTCTCATTTTTTGCACCTCAATTCCAATATTTTTCTATGAGTTCTATGGCTTCCTCTTTTGATAATCCCATCTGTTTCATGGCATTGACAGTTACTTTTGCGTCGTTTTCCAGTAACTCATTTCGTATTTTTGCTCTGGTTTTTTCGTCGGCGGAAATGTAACTTTTTGCACCTGTTTGAGAGCAAATTATACACTCGTCTTCCAGTAATTTATACGCTTTTTGTATGGTGTTTGGGTTCACGCCAAGTCTTGCCGACAGCACTCGCCGTGATGGGAGTTCGTCGCCTGTTACGGCAAGTCCGCTGATTATTAAGCGCTTTATGAAAATTATGATTTGTAGGTAAATTGGGCTTCCATCTTCTTTTGTAAAACTATCAAAATTTATCAAATATATCTCCTCCCAACCGTACTATATATGTAATACACTTTTATAACTGTATTATACTATTAGTACGGTTGTTTGTCAATAAAAAATGTTTTTGAATTATTAAAGTATTTAGCTCGGCGAAAAGGACGAGAGATTTTTTGCTTCGGCGAAAAGAACGGAGATACTCTCCGAGGGGGATTTTCGCTTCGGCGAAAAGAACGAGAGAGTTTTCGTTGCGACGAAAAGAAACGGGGAGAACGGTCTCCGACGGCTCACTTTTTCTCGTGAAAAAGTAAGCAAAACACGT
>CAYJOS010000149.1:0-5318 GCA_964371875.1 uncultured Oscillospiraceae bacterium
TGTTTGAGTTACCGATGGTAGAGCTACTTGTAAGGATTACAATGCTGACAATAAGCAATGACAGTGAAAGGGTTAAAATTTTTGCTTTGATGGACTTCATAAAAATATCCTCCTAATCTAAATCTTACTACCTGTCTTCTATATTACCATTTTTAACTAAATTATTCAATAAGTTTCGCAAAAAAAGTCGAATTTACAAGGAATTTTTTATTTACGTTTTGAACGATACACAATTTGAATGATGCACATCAAAACGAACAAAATGGATACTGCAATCAATATATAAAGCCGTGTGGAATTTTCTTCCTCAATTGTGAGCAGTTCAGCCTCTTCAGCTTCTGCAAATTCGTTGATTTCGGCAATTTCAGCAGTGTTTTTATCTGCTTCGGCTTGTGCTTCAAGTTCAGCAACTTTTATAGCTTCGGCCTCCGCTTCGGCGAGGGCGATTTTTTCGGCTTCAATTCGGTCGAGCTCTTCGTAGCTTACAATGTTTTCCATCATGTCATTTCCAGTGTCTGAACCGACTGTGCTGTAGTATAATCCGAATTTTCTCAGATCATATGGTCCTGATGCCTGTACGGAAAAGTCTGCAACTTGAGATTTGTGCTCTGCAAATGCATCAACAGCAACCTCAAAGGCAGTTTTTCCGCCAAAACTTTCAAGTGGAGTGTCTACCTCCATAATGATTTCATTTTCTTCATATAAATGTAAATATAATTTCTTCGGATTTTCGCCCGTTTGCTCCACCGCTTGTGTTAAAACATCAGCAAAAAGCATGTGACCACCGTGTCCATATTCGCCGTTTAGGTCGTGCCCGACTATAACTTGTGGTTGAAATTCGTCGATTAAGCCAAGTGCATAATCCAAAATTTCAGTTTCGGAATAAACTGTTTTTGCATGTTCAAGGCTTCTGCTGGCATAGTCAAAAAAGTCTGGAATTACAGGATAATTTCTAATCCCAGCCACCCAAAGTCCGTTTAAAAGTTCCTGCCTTCTAATCGGATTGTCCGAGTGGTCAACCATGTAAGCGACTTGAATTTTCACGTCGCCACGCTCAGTATAAGTCGGCATAACTCCACCGAAAAATAGGTGCTCATCATCTCCGTGAGTGGGGAGGACTAAAATGTCCGCTTTTTCGTGTGGCTCTTTCCAAACATGAACAGTTTCAGGGATTTCAGTGCCTGTCACAGCGTAAACATCCATTAATATACAATCGTTTTGCACAACAATTGAAAATTCAGTGCCAGATTTTTCGCTGAGGTCTATATAATCTTGGAAATAACCACTGTTATGCGATATTTCCTCAGAACTGCCTGAAATTTTTATGCCATCTTTTGGATAAGTCTGCCATTTTAAGTAAATTCCTGTGATTTCATCATCAGATTTTACCTTTACTGTATCGCCATAATTTAGCCACTTTACAGTGTTGATATTATCATCAGTCAAAGCGCTATAAGCTGCACCGTTGATGTCCGTTACGTCAGCGTCTGCAAAGTCTGCAAAAGCGTTTTGTGAACTTAGGCTGAGAATGAGAAAGGCAAAAATGAAGCCGATTATTTTATTTGTAAGTCGCATATTTTCCAAGTATCTCCCTCTTTTGTGTATATAAGTCTGATACTAACTTGCTGTTCACGAGGTTCACTTTGGTACATTTCAAGCTCGTAAAGATAGTCTAGCTCAACAGAAAATAAATTGTCATTGTAGAAAAGCATGTTAGACAAAACTTCGTCTTTCATCTCTGCCGAAATGTGACCGTCGTTGAATTGAGTGTCTAAATAAATTAGGTCGTCATAAATTTCTGTGCCGACTATAAATCTGCTTGCTATGTCATTGAATGTCTTGTCCGCTGTGACAAATTGAGAATAATTCAGTGCATCTTTCCAAATCATTTCTTCAAGTTCGTCATTTTCGACACTTTTCGCAGAAATGTCCGAAGCATAATATTTAATAGTATAGTCCTCGGTTAGTTTAATGTCCACAGGTCTGTTGTCGGGGGCTGTCATCTGCTCTGCAAGGGTGTCGGAAACACTAAATTCCAAAGGATTTCCCTCTGCGTCAAAAATTTCAATCACAGGCTCTGAGTAGAAACCATAAACGCTGTATTGAACTCTTGTGGGTTGCTCTATAGTTTCGTGCAGGTTTTTCAAATTGGGATATTTGATGTTTTCAACTGTCAAATTTTCGGGGATTATTGAAACCCCGTTAATCAAAATTGTCGCAGTTGAAGGTGCAATAAAATGAACTTCACCCCATTGAGTGAGGTAGATTTTTTCGCCTTGAACATTCCAAGAACCAAAATTTCCACCTTCTTCAAAAACAAGTTGGATTTCACCAAGATTTTCTTCACCAGCACGGACTACATATGTACGGCTGTTTTCCGTGTCACCACCCACCAGTCTTGCATAAGAAATTTCGCCAAAATTTAGCTTTTCTTGGTATAAAGACTTGCGGATTTGAATATTTTCATATGTATTTGAACTTATGGCAGAAGCCATGTCCAAATTTTCAAAGTTTTCAATTGAATAAATAGCAGGAATTTCTGCTAGGGCATACTCTGGTGTGCTTGCCTCATATTCCTCCATGAGTCCCCAAAGGTAAAACATTCCATAACCTATTGCTATTATTGACGCAATTAAAAGGAAGGTATAAACTTTCCAAAAAACACCTTTTTTTCTAGTTTCAACATATCTACTCATCAGTTCGCCTCCTCTGCCACGACAAATGCAGTGGGTATATTTCTTGGTCCATAAACGGAGGAGAGTGCGTTTAGCATTTCGCCTTCGTGATACATAAGAGATGATGAACCGCCGTCGAGGTTTGCGGCATTTACAGCACCGTAAGAAATCATCACATCGGTAACGTCGCTAAGAGTTGCTCCAAGACTGCTGGTTTGTCTGCCGTCGCAAGTCAAAAGCAAAATTGTTCCGTCTGCAGTTTGACCAATAGCACTTCTGGGGTTTAGCCCACTACCGCTACCGCTCATTTCAGAAATTTCACCGTTTACTATCAAAGCAGGGCCAAAAGTTAAGGCATCTCTGATGTTCATGTCAATTGCTTGTTGGCCTGTCATTGTACCAACTATGAGTTTATTTTCGTTGTCAATTCCAATAACTTCATATGTACCATAAAGGCTACCGTATTTTAGCTCGCCTTCGCTGATAACAATACCGAGTGGAGTACCGCCGTTTCCAACTCCGCCCACGTCTTCAAAACCACCGCCGTTTATTCCGGCGACAGCTCCATAACGTTCAATGATTTCAAGCACAGTTAAACCATTTGCGCCAGTGTAGGTGTCAGCCGAAGTGCCGACAAAAACACGAGAAGGGTCAGAAATCATCATCATAGTTCCCTTAAAAGAACCACCTGTTACATCTTCAATCTTGATAGGAACAACTTCTTCACCAACTTCAGGCTCTTCAAAGTTTACAAGGCTGGTATCGGTGACAGCCGTGACTTCACTCACGCTGTTTTCTGCTAAAATTGCATCAATTTCTGTTTGGTCAAAGTAAATGTGTGCTAAAAATTTCGCCGCACTGGTTTCAAGAACCGAGGCGACAAAAATGTCCCTTGCGGTTTTTGATGGGCCATATGCAAGAACAGTACATGCACCCAAAATCGCCCCGATTAATAGCACAAGTACAGTAAAAATGCTCACAAAAGCCCTAAAACCACCTCTTTGACCTATGGGCTTTTTGGCTTTTTCTCTTTGAGGTCTGAGCATATCAGGCTCGTGAATTTCAATATTTGGTCTATATAATTCCTGAGCTTCAATGCGAACTCTCGATGGTTTTATGTCTTCAATTGTGCGTCGTGGCTCGGCACGAACTTCAACTTTTGGCTCTATGACCGCAGTAGCAGTTTGAGGGGTATAGTCCTCATAAGCAGTCATTGGAGCTTCTTCATAATTAAATTTCGTTGTGTCGAAATTATCATCGCCTAACACTTCCGCTAAAATATCATCAATGTCGAAGCTATCATCTCCGCCTGATGAATTTACATCCTTTTCCCATTTTTCCATTTATTATTTTCCTCTCTTTCTCTTTTCTATGAATACCCAATCTCTTTGTATTTTAAAGCTGACGAAGAACAAAAAGCTGTCAACCAAAAGCTTAATAACAGTTTCCCAAAACGCATTTGCAGTGAACAAATATGACAGCGCAAAAACCAAACCGTAGGACAGTGAGCCTTGCACTATGCACAGCAGAAAATATTTTAATCCACTGCTACTGACGGAAGCTTTTGACTTGAAAACTGCCTTTTTATTTAATGTATAATTAAAAATTGCAGAGCAAACACGGGCAATTCCCGTTGCAAGCAAAAGCCTTGTCGAGCGTGACAAACCCGCACTCAAAACCAAATTGAGCACGGTGAACAATCCGATATCCAATGCTGAAGAGCTGAGAGAGCTTAGTGCAAATCTGAAAATTGCACCGTAAATTCTTATAGAGTCCTTTATAGGATTGAAGTGAGAAGTTTTGTTTTCGTCCAGATAAACTGTTTGGATTTTAACTTCTTTTATCTTGATTTTTTCCCTTTTTATATGCAAAAGCATGTTGGTTTCATACTCAAAACGCTGACCTTCTACCTCTAAAAAACTGGGGAGAATTTTGGTCGGAATTCCACGCAAGCCTGTTTGAGTATCTGAAACTTTCATACCGCAAAGTGCTTCAAAAATCTTAACCGTAACAGTGTTTCCAAACTTGCTCCTCCACGGAACATGCGGTGCGTCAAAATCACGCACACCGAGAACAACATTGTCATTATTTTCTAAAAGAGCCTTAGAACAGGCGTAAATATCTTCAGTTAAGTGCTGACCGTCGCCGTCAACAGTGACAACGCCGACGCAATTTGGCCTGTTTTTTAAGACAAAGTCAAATGCGGTTTTCAAGGCTTGACCTTTACCCATGTTCACTTCATGGGTTAGTAGGTGACAGCCGTCAAGCTGTGCAACCTCTTCAAATGGGGCGACGCCCTCTTTTGCTGTGCCGTCATTGACGACGACTATATCATTAAATCCGACCTCTAAAAGTTTCCTGACAACTATTGGCATTTTTTCGTCAGGGTCTAAAGAGGGAAGAATAATCGTAATATTATCCATTTTTGCATATTTCTCCATATTAATCTATTCATAGTTATTATAACATAGTATAACAATTTGTTCAACAAAAATTAACAAAGATGGATTTTACTTCGACAAGAAGGGGTGTACTGAGGGGAGAATTTCGTTTCGGCGAAAAAGAAAACGCACTTCGTTGGGAGTGACTTTTTTTCAAGAAAAAAGTCACCAAAAACTTGTCGGGGAAACACCCCCGAACGGT
>CAYJOS010000150.1:0-5314 GCA_964371875.1 uncultured Oscillospiraceae bacterium
ATAATAACACAAAACAAAACACTCGTGGGCGATTGTAACAAAATTTTTACTGAAATTTCCATACGTTTATTAAATAAGAGGAAATCAAATTAGGTAAATGAAATTTTTGCCTGCTTTCTGTTGTCATCATGGCTTCCATGTCAATCATTCCACCAATCATTTTGCCAAGTTCACTGTCGAGGTGGAAAACAAGCCTTTTTGTCTTCGAGCTGTGAGAGGTGGAATTTTTCCACCTCTCTATATCCGTTTTGCCGAATAAACAACTCAAAAATTGTCTGTTGAATGGGGTATTTACAAGGCAACACTATTTGTTTACTTTTCGCTTTTTATCAATCAGAAGATAAAATGTAGGCATCAAAAACAGCACCAAAATTGTTGAAGCAGTCAGTCCACCGATGATAATAACACCCATGCTTTGAAGCATTTCAGAGCCTTCTCCTATGCCGAGTGCAACAGGAACCATTGATAAAGTTGTTGTCATGGTTGTCATCAAAATTGGACGCATACGAAGCTTTCCGCTTTGTATAAGTGCTTCTTTGACATCCATTTCTTTCCTTAAACTGTTTGCAGTATCGACAAACAAAATGCCGTTATTAACCGCAATTCCTACAAGCATAAGTATGCCCATCATGCCTATCATGCTCAAACTTTGACCTGTTAAAAATAACAAACCGAAAGAGCCGATAAAGCAGAAAACTATACTTGTCATAACCATGAAAGAAAATCTCACAGATTCAAACTGCATAGCCATGACAATAAAAACTAGGAAAGTCGCTGTTGCGATTGCACCTGCAAGCGCTGTGAGCTCCTCGGTTTGCATGTTAGAGCCTGGACCGTTTCCGACTTCAACTCCGCCACCAAAACTTGCAGTGTCTTCGATTTCCTTTATTGCTTTGTCGACAGTGTTTTTGTGCTCATCTGTTGTCAATGCTGTGAGCTCTATTGTGTAAATTCCGTTTGTTCGTCTTACAGCTTGAAGGTTATCTGTAAACTTAAGCTCTGCAACTTGGTTTAACTGAATGACTCCCTGTGAAGTTGTGATTGGAATTTCCATAAATGAGTTGAAATCATCGTATTTGCCCTCAGGATATTCTATCATTACTGCAAATTCATCCTCATCAATATTCATATCAATAACGTCAATTCCTGTCACTGATTGTCTTAAAACTGAAGAAATTTGAGCAGAGGTTAGCCCATATTTCAAGGCTTTGTCTGGGTTTATATCAATAACAGCTTTGCTTTCGCCCAAACTACCAACTGATGATGAGACATTCAAAACTTCGGGGATTTGATACAATTGATTTGTAATTTCATTTGCAGCTTCCTTAACAGCGTCGTAGTCATAACCTGAAACTACAGTACCCAAAGTGGTTTCGCCAACTGAACCCATCATACTGCCACTTTGTTCAACAGTGACTGTCATGTTTGACATACTTCTTGTGTGGATTAAGTATTCGTCAACTACTTCCAAAGTTGGTGTATTATCAGCAACTTCAGCTTCTAAAGTGGCTGTATTCCCCTCTATGGAAAGTGTGACATTTGTTAAAGTTTCGTCGTCGAGCATGGTTTGTTCTAGCTCTGAAATCTGCTCATCTATTGATTCTAAAAGAGTTCCCGACCTAAATTCCGCTGTGATGGCGATAGCTCCACTATCTGTCTGGGGAATAAGCTCTAGGGGGATGAATAGAAGAAGTGAAAACGAACCGATTAATAGTAAAATAGAGAAAGAAATAACAGCTTTTTTCTTGTTTATAACATGGCGTATGCTTCTGTCATATCCATTTTCAAGCTTTTCCATAAATTTTGCAATAGGTGAAGGTTTTTCTATTGGCTTTATCAAATGATAAAATAATGGAATGAAAACCATGGCAGAAATTAACGAAGCCGTCATCGCAAAAACGATTACCATGCTAAGTTGCACGAATAATTGACCAGACATACCTCCAAGTAGTGCCATTGGAACATAAACAACTATTGTTGTTATTGTCGAAGCAACAACAGAAGCACCAACCGTTTTAAAGCCTTCGATAGCTGCGTCTTTAAAGCTATCTGTGCTTTCTTTTGCCTTGAAAATGCTCTCTAACACAACAATAGAGTTATCAACCATCATTCCGATAGCGATAATCAAAGCAGTTGTTGTAACCATGTTAAGCTCGAAATTCAAGAAACTCATGCAAATCAAAGTAATGACCAGTGACAAGGGAATTGAGCTACCAATGATTAAACTAGCCTTTAAATTTCCAAGGAAAACAAAGAGCACCACCATACATAAAACAACTGCTAAAACAAGAGTTGAAGCAACTGAACTCAGCGAGCTCATGATATTTTCGCTTTCGTTTCGTGTGATTTCTATTTCAATCTCGGGATAATCGGCTGAGATTTTTTCAATTTCAGACATAATATCTTCTGAAAGTTCTGGGATATTTGCATCTGTATTTGCTGTTATAGAAACGCTTATATCAGAAAGTCCGTCATTACGGCTGATTGAGTCAGCAGATTGAACCGACTGAGTTATGCTTGCCACGTCAGAAAGTTTTATCATTCCACCTGTGGGAGTTGCGATTGTCACGTTTTCTAATTCAGATAGATTTTCAAGCTCAGAACCAGAGGATACGTTGATACTTTGGCTACCATTTTCAATTTCGCCTATAGGGATTTCGTAGTTATATGAAGCGATGGAGCTTGATATATTTTGAAGTGAAATTCCGTATTGTTCCATTTTTGCAGGGTCAACAGTAACGCTTATATATTCCTCTTCACCACCACGGACATTAACTTCTGCAACACCTAAAAGTGCGTCGATTTCGGGTACGAGAACGTCATTTGCAAAGCCTAGAATATCCTCGCCCTCAGGACCCGATAGTGACATACGCATCATTGCGCCTTGCCCGAGAGAAATTTCCATAATTCTCGGGTCAGAGGCATCTTCAGGCAATTGAACTCCGTCCAAAGCTGTTTTGATATCCATATAAGTTTGGTTTGAATCAACATCGTAGTCAAAACTAAAAACAACACTGGATAAGCCCTCTTGAGAAATTGTTACGCTCTCAGTAAAGCCTGTGAGTGTAGCGCCTATTGCCTCGATTTCGGTTGAAATTGTGCTGTCGATTAGCTCAGGGTCTGCGCCTGGATATGAAGTTATAACTATGTAAGTCGGCATTTCAATTGTTGGCATTTGAGCGAGCTTAAAATCAAAAATTGAGCTTATTCCGAACACTATTAGCGTAAAAATCAAAAGAAGTGTCGAAACAGGTCTTTTGATAGCAAGTTTAGTTAGAAACATCTGAGTTTTCCTCCGTTACCAGTGCATTAGCCCTCAGTCCTGATGACCATGTTGTGATGATTTTTTCATTTTTTTCTATGCCATCAGTTACTATAATTTCATCATTATCGAAGTTTGAAACTTCGATAATTCTTTTTTCTGCAACTCCATCATTATAGATATAGACATAGGCTTCCTCGCCTTGGTATTGCACTGCATCAAATGGGATTACAAGTGCATTTTCATCAGTGAAATTTGCAATTGTAACTTCTGCGGTTGTTCCGCTGTAAAGCTTAACGCCATTTTGCTCAATTTGTCCCTTGACTGTGAACAATCCTGTTTTTGAGTTTGCCACAGTCGAAACCTCTGTAACTGTGCCGTTTAGCTCATTTCCTGATACTTCGACGGTGAAAGTTTCGCCAACTTTTATATGAGGGATTGTCTTTTCAGAAACAGAAAAAGTGACATAATTTGAGTCCTCGCTGACAATTTCCATGACGACAGAATTTGTGCTTATCATGTCAAATTCTTCAACTGCGATAGACGAAACAGTGCCTGAAATAGGCGCTTTTACTGCGTGGTCGCTAAGGTATTCCGAAGCGTCTTCTTGCCTATCTTGAGCATCTGAAATGCTGTTTCCAGCGTTGGTAAGCTGAGTTTTTATTGATGGATTTAATACCCTAAACATAGGCTGACCAACTGTTACATAGTCGCCGTTTTGGACAAAAATTTCCTCAACAGTTCCAGAAAGTCCTGAGATAACAGGTGAGCTTCCCGAGCTTTCAAATTTGCCTACATCACTGCAAGCAAAAGCGCCGATGGTTGCTGTTGCCTCTCTGCCTGCTTGAACGCCACCTGGGTTTTGTACAGAAATTGTGACATAATTTACTTGAATGTTCCCATATATAAATTCAGGAGCACCTGAAATTTCTTTAACCATACCATTTAAAACTTCGCCTGTGTCGGAAAGGCTTACTAATGCAGTTTCGCCTATTGAAATATTAGCTATATCATTTGTCAAAAATGGAATTTTTATTTCCATTTCATTGTCGTTAGAAACATAAGCAAGCTGACTTGTGGGTGCAACTGTTGCCAAAAGTTCGGTGTCTATATCACGTACATATCCACTAATAGGAGCTTTTACAACTGTGCTTTCATAAATATTACCATAGCTTTCACTAGCACGATTAACCGCATCGGTTGCAGTTTCGTATTGGTCTTGTGCGTTTTCGGTATCAACCGTCATAAGCACATCGCCCTCCTTAACCTGTTCGCCGATAGCAACAGAAATTTCGGAAACCTCGCCTTGCAACATTGGCATAACAGCGGTTTGATTATAAGGTTCAATTGTCGCCAAATATGTGCCGTAAAGCGAAAATTCTCCTGTGCTTGCTGTTGTTGTTTGGACTGTTATAGGCAAATTTTCATTGGAAGATTCAGCCTCCATACAGCCTGTTAAAAGACCCATAGAAAGTGTTGCGATTAATAATAGTGAAAGATATTTCCTGTTCATTTTATAAAAACTCCGTTCTGATTTTTACTTTTTTTCTGCGATTATAATTCTAATTTGCTCGCCTGCGGAATAGCCAAAATTGTCGTAATAAGCGGTTAAGTCATATTTTGATGTGTCCGACACACTCTCCTTTGAAACAAGGTGGTATATGTCGCCTATTTTCTCATAAACTTGAACATTGTCCGCAAGCAAAAATTCACCGTCGGAAGATGTTGCGCTCAAGTTGTTTATGCTTTTAAGATTGGTTTCTTTAAGGCTTTTTATAGAGCTAATTGCGCCATTTTCATATATAAACTGTGCGCCACCCTCGTCGGTTGGATATACAGTGCTTTGAGCATTTAAAACATTGGGTTTTCCCTCTAAAACATATTGATAAACATTTTGAGAACTCATTGAGTTTGGAATTGCAATGCTTGTAATGTCTGTGACTATGCCGTATTTTTGGAGGTCACCTGTAGTGTCTTCAATTATCATTTGCTCAATCTCATCATCAGAATTTAAGCTGTAATATATAACATCATCGTCGTCAAGCTCATATC
>CAYJOS010000151.1:0-5261 GCA_964371875.1 uncultured Oscillospiraceae bacterium
GTTACGCTTTATCTTGGTGCGATTGCTCCTGTTTAACTAACGCAAGCTAATTATTATTGTATATTCAGCACCCTAACCGCATCTCGCCGTTCGGGGGCGAGTCCCCGACGTGTTTTGCTTACTTTTTCACGAGAAAAAGTGAGCCCTCGGAGAGCGTCCTCCTCGTTTCTTTTTGCCGAAGCAAAAATGCTCTCGTGCTTTTCGTCGCAACGAAAATTCTCTCGTCTTTTCGCCGAAGCGAAAACCCCACTAATCTACAAATTTGAAATTTTATTCATCATATAAATTCAATTCTTCAAAAACATTAAAATAATCCGACGAATAAAATTCTGTAGTATTTATTCCATATTCTTCTGTTATTAATTTATCAAACAACTCTCCGAGGGAAGTAGCTACAGCTATACTTTCTTCTTCAGTATAAGCCCACACGTCGAAATCTAATGTAGAAAGTTCATCTATTACAAGTTTATTCATTTTTCGAATTAGCTCCAAAGCTTCTATATTTTTCTCGCTTAATTCAAGCTCGACTGCTAATTCAGATGGAATTGTAACAAAATCAGAGAGATCTGTGTCAATAATTTCTGTTTGAATATAGTTATAAGACGGTACATAAAAGTTGAATATAAACTCTTCTACTATAGAATGATCCACCGTTTTAAAATAATCCTCATTAATTCGGACAGCCCTAGACTGAAGTTCAGCTAAGGTTGATGACGTACTTGACAAATAGGCTACGATTATTCTAAATTCATAATCAGTGGGATTTTCAAAATCAATTCTTGAAAAAGAAGCTTCTATAAGTCCCGCTTGATTTGAAACACTAACAATATCACTTCGATTTTCTTTTTCGACAAAATCCTTGTATTTTTCCAAATCATTAAGCCTGAAAAACATATAAACAAAGGCTATCATCAGCAAAATCGCCAAAATTAGCAACTTTATGTACTGTTTTTTACTGAAAGTTATTTCCATAAAATCACCCCCTTTTGCATATTATGGCATATTTTGTAATCAAAATCAACTATTTTACATTTGCTATATTCTACAATTTGTGATAAAATCATCCTATTGTGAAAGAAAGATGGATAATTTTAATGAAGCTACTTTATGCATTTATAATGAGTTTTTCGACCTTTTGTGCCATCCCATGTCCCATTTTTGTTTGGGATGAAAAATTAAGACCTATGATGACTGCTGTTCTGCCTTTAGTCGGCTTGGTAATCGGCTGTTTTTGGGCATTACTTGCAGCAGTTTTTGATTATTTTGAACTGCCCAGAATGTTAGTTGCGGCGGTTTTAACTGCTGCCCCTTGGGTGCTCAGTGGTTACATACACCTCGACGGTTTTATGGATACTTGTGACGCTGTTTTATCTCGACGTGATTTGAAAGAACGACAAAGAATTTTAAAAGACCCTTTGACTGGTGCTTTTGCGGTCATAAGCCTTGTTATTATCACAATTTTAAGTTTTGGTGCATTTTATGAGGCAGATTTGTCAAACTATATTGCCTTGGCTTTAGTGCCTGTTATAACTCGTTCTTGCTCGTCCATTGCTGTCCAAACCCTTAAAATGATAGGTCACAGCAAATATGCTGATTTAGAGAAAAAAACCTTTTGCATTGCTTTCCCAGCGGTGATTTTAGGGCTTGCAATTGCTGTTTCGGCGTTCAACGGAATTGGAGCATTTATCTGTGCGATTTCTGCATTAATCGGCTGGTCTATCGCCTGCTTTAGAGGGTATAAACAGCTTGCAGGAATGAGCGGTGACATTTCAGGATATTCGATTACAGTCGGAGAAATTTTTGCAGTTTTGGCATTTGCATTTATATAAGGAGCATGGAAAATGAAAATATATCTAATTCGCCACGGCGACACTGAAGGCACAGAAAATAGGCTTTATTATGGTAGTACTGACCTTTCTGTGACCGAAAATGGCATTAAAAATTTGAAAGAGAAAAAGGACTTAGGCGGTTATCCACCTATTGAAAATCTTAAGGTTTATGTCACGGGAATGAAGCGTACTATACAAACTTTGAACGCACTTTATGGAGAATGCGACTATTGCATAAACGAGGATTTGCGTGAAATTTGCTTTGGTGATTTTGAAATGAAGTCCCACGACGATTTGTGCGAAGACCCTAGATATATAGCTTGGATTGACAAATTCGGCGAGGATAGATGCACTCCAAATGGTGAGGGTACACATGATTTTTATCATAGAATTGTTCGTGGTTTTGAATCAGTAAAATCTTGCTGTGAGGACAGTGCAATTTTCTGCCACGGCGGGACTATTACATGTATAATGATGTATCTTTTCCCTGAAGAGAACAAAAACATGTTCGACTGGCATGTTGAACCTGGCGAGGGTTATGCCTTAGATTTTGACGGTGAAAAAGTGAGTTACAGCAAAATTCCCGAAATTCCGCACTGGGTCGGAAAAAACTATTCCTTTTTCCAAAATAAAGAGTGTGAATATTTTCCATGTCATAAAATGGAAGATGTTGAAAAATTTAATTGTCTTTTTTGCTATTGTCCTCTTTATGCACTGGGTGAAAATTGCGGTGGTAACTTTAATTACACCAAAAAGGGAATCAAAGATTGCTCTAAATGTTGCCTGCCACATCAAAAAGAAAAGTTTGGACATGTGACTGGTAAATATTCAGAAATTATGGAAATTGCAAAAAGAAAAACTTAAAATATGTATAAAATAACAAAATAGAAATTTGCTATTTACATTCGGAAAGCTTTGTGATATTATAACATCAGAATATTGAAGGCACTGTTGCTAAAGCGGAATTGGGTGAAAATCCCAGCGAGTCGGTCACTGTGATGCTCCTTTGAGGAGATAAGTCAGAAACGCTAAACGGTGCTCTGCGCCTGCCTCGACCGGGACGTAGACTTTTTGTCTGTGTGCTGTTGGCATACAGATTTTTTGTTTTCAAGGCACAATATTCATGACAGGTTTGTAGATGCGCATAACTGCCCTCCTTGTGCATCTACAAAAAAACCTCCTCTATATATTGATGGCGCTTGTGCAAAATTTGTCATCAAAAAATAAACCGATGGTGTTTGCCGTCGGTTTTTTAATGCATAAATTTTGTATAAATCGGATAATAAATCAAGTTACATTCCAGTTATACAATAATAAAAAAATTTGAAATAGATATAGTTATCGAAAATGTAAAAATTAACAAGTTTTTTACAAAATTATTGCAATTATTGCTAAAAAATGTTATAATTATATTTATTATTAAAGAAATACATGAGGTGATAAAATTGAATTGCAAAGGATTTGATAACGACAAATACATAAAAATGCAGTCAGAACAAATTAAGAAACGAATTGCGGAATTTGGTGGAAAACTATATTTAGAATTTGGTGGAAAACTTTTTGACGACCACCACGCATCAAGGGTATTACCAGGATTTTTGCCCGACAGTAAACTTCAAATGCTCTTGGAACTTAGAGAGCAGGCAGAAATTGTAATCGTAATCAACGCTTCGGCGATTGACGAAGGAAAAAAACGCTTTGACCTTGGAATTACTTACGATTCAGAAGTTTTACGACTCATAGACGCATTTAGAAATAAAGGGCTTTATGTTGGCAGTGTTGTCATCGCTCAAGACGATGGAAAACCTGCAACAACTGCATTTAGAGAGAGGTTATCAGTCCTCGGAGTTAGAGTTTTCACTCACTATACAATAGATGGTTATCCGACGAATGTTGAAAAAATTGTCAGCTCTGACGGATTTGGAAAAAATGATTATATAGAAACAAGTCGCTCGCTAGTTGTCGTGACCGCTCCTGGGCCAGGTAGCGGAAAAATGGCTACTTGCCTCAGTCAGTTATATCATGAGCATAAAAGAGGTCTTAACGCTGGATACGCAAAGTTTGAAACTTTCCCAGTTTGGAATTTGCCTTTAAAACACACAGTAAACCTTGCCTATGAAGCGGCAACGGCGGATTTGCACGACATAAACATGATAGATCCCTTCCACTTGGAAGCATACAATGAAGCAACTATAAATTATAATAGAGATATTGAGATTTTCCCTGTACTGAACACGGTTTTTAAACGTATATACGGCGAATCGCCTTACAAGTCGCCGACGGACATGGGGGTTAATATGGCAGGGCACTGCATTTATGATAATATAGTAGTATCAGAGGCGGCAAAACAGGAAATTATTCGACGTTATTTTAATGCACTTTGCAACAAATGTCGTGGAATTTCGCAAAATAATGAAATATCACGACTTGAAAATTTGATGAGCCAATGTGCTGCGTCAATTTCTGACAGAAATGTTGTCACAACTGCCATGGAAGTTGCGGAAAAAACCGAAGCTCCCGCAGCGGCGATTGAACTTTCTGACGGCAGAATGATTACTGGTAAAACCAAAGATTTCCTTGGTGCGACCAGTGCTATGCTTTTGAATGCACTTAAGGCAATAGCTGGAATTGACGACGAAATACATCTAATTTCTTCATCTATAATTGAACCAGTTCAAAAATTGAAAGTTGGATTTTTAGGAAATAAAAACCCCAGACTTCACACTGATGAAGCGCTAATTGCTCTGTCAATCAGTGCAGCGAATGACAATAATGCGGCACTTGCGCTATCGTGCTTGCCAAAACTTATGGGCTGTCAGGCGCATAGTTCGGTTATAGTTTCGAGTGTCGATAGTTCGGTGCTTCGTAAGCTTAGAATTGATTTGACATGTGAACCGACATATGAGACTGATGCTTTGTTTCATTCGTAAGGATTTAATAATGTGAAATATAATGAGGGGAAAGAATTTTTGCTTCGGCGAAAAGATACACCCTTCTGGGTGGGAAAGAATTTTCGCTTCGGCGAAAAGATACACCCTTCTGGGGGAAAGAATTTTCGCTTCGGCGAAAAGCACGAGAAAATTTTCGTTGCGACGAAAAGGAAACGCGCTCCGCTGGGGTAACTTTTTCACGTGAAAAAGTCACCAAAAAACGTCGGAGTCTCGTCTCCGAACACGAGTGACGAAAGCGGGTGCTGAGTATACAGGCTGAATTAGCAAGCAAGCCCCGAAATAGGAGCAATCGCACGAAAAAAATGCTGAGTTTACGGCTGTCGCCTGATTTTCTCCCGTTGACTACCCACTAGCAAAATAAAATAGTAGGAGGGTCTATTTAAGCCTTAAAGATACGAAGTTTATGCAACGTTCGTATCTAACAGTTTTAAATAGACCCTCCTACTCGCAGATTTTGCTGGTGGGTAGCCAACGGGCTTTT
>CAYJOS010000152.1:0-3476 GCA_964371875.1 uncultured Oscillospiraceae bacterium
GGTATCATCGTCAAATAAAAAAGCCGAATGCTTCACAGATGAAATTCTGCGAAACACTCGGCTTGAATATTGTCCTAAAACCACATTTGTTGCACTGATTTATCGTTGCTGTAGCTTTGCCCTCTGCAATATTGCTCTTGACAAAAATGCGTTGTACAACGACTCAATTCAACAAATTTGCGTAGATGAAATTTTCTTTTTCTGAACTAAAAAAGCCACTCTGACAAAAAGTCAAAGTGGCTGATTTCGGAAAAATTTTCTCTAATTATTTAGCTCCTGTATTATTTTTGCGCCGAGTTTTAGACCTGCTACAAAATTCTCAACGGCAGTTTCACCATTGATTGACGAGTGTGCATTTGTGTAGTCTAGGAATAAATTTTTCTCTTTTCCCTCGAGTAGTTGGGTAAGTAGTTCCTCATTTTTTAAAACGGTTTCAATTGCTTTTTTTAATTCGTAGTTGTTTTTAAAATTAGAATTGCTCGGATTTAGATTACTATAAAATAATTCTTCAAGGATATTCATTTTCAACCTCCTGCGTTTTGTAGCAAGACATTATCACAGAAGATGAAATAAAGCTATTTGGGAAATGTAACAATTATAAAATAGATTTTCTTTTCAATTTTGATATAAAAAAGGCTTGGACTTCGTATTGAAATCCAAGCCTTGATTTTTCACTTTTTAACGTGTCATCTATTTACATAGCACAAAACACCCTATGTCATCTGTTTTTTGACGCTTTTTTAGGGGGCAAAAATGACGTTTTTTCGCCTGTTTTTCGCTCAAAAATCGCTCCAAAACCACCATATATTGTGGTTTAAACTTAGTTTTTAGCCTCGTCACCACAATACATCATCAGAGTTGTACACTCAACGTGCCATGAACGGACATGAACGGTACCCGATGGTGGCACTAATCCCTTGGAGTATGCTCTGATTTTGAACTCGCACTTATTTTGCAACTCGGTGTCATTACTATTTCTAAGAATTTTAATTATAGAACATGTCTGTATAATCATTAGACTTATGCTGTTCTATATAGTGGTCGGAGAGTGAACCGCTCAGTGCTTAGTGAATATTTTTGTCCCTCAATCTCAAAACCTTTACCACTTGTACGCTTCTGGACATTGCATTTTTTAACAAGGATATCCACCATCTATAAATTATGTCTGCCGTCGTGAATTGCGACGCTAGATTTACCTTACAACTGGTTTGAGTTGATGAGTTTTTCTTTTTCTGAACTTAAAAAGCCACTCTGACGAAAAGTCAAAGTGGCTCTGATTTAGGCTACAGTAAAATAATTCTTCAAGGATATTCATTTTCAACCACCTGCGTTTTTATAACAAGATATTATCACAGAAGAGGGGATAAAGCTATTTGGGAAAAGTAACAGTTATAAAATAGATTTTCCTTTCGGTTTTGATTTATAAAAAGGCTTGGACTTCATATTGAAATCCAAGCCTTGATTTCTAATTTTTTAGCGTGTCATCTGTTTTTTCGCCATTTTTCTCCCAAAAATTGCTCTAAAACCACCATATGGGAAAAGCATTTTTCTTAAGTTCACACAATAATCCCCTTTGCTCTATTTTGAGCTAATAAAGCTTCTTAAATGTTGATAGAAAATTTCTGTATTTTCACTTAACTTCTTTGTTCTTTTTCTCGTGAAAAAAATCTCCCATTTCAAGTTTTCGTCAGGGAAGGGACAGTATCGACAACCGACATCATCTAAATTTTTTGTATGGTACGGCCCAAGAAATAGCAAGTTATTCTCTTTCGCCGTTTCCTTTAAAGAGTTGAAATCATTAGAACTTATCTCAACTTTAGGAATAAATCCAGCATTCTTACAAGCAATTTCAAAATTATGCCTTATATGAAATTGAGTTGTGAACATGGCAAAACCGCAAAATTCCAAATCGCTCATTGTTATAATTTCTTTCCTGTATAGCTCATGTGTTTTAGGAATATATAAGTAAACACCTTCTGAAAAAACTTTTTCATAACTTAAACTATCACTGTCAAAAATCCCTGTTGTCACGCAAAAATTATACTCATCGTTAAGAAGCATTCTTTCAAGTTGCATGTCGGTGTGGTCGCTGTATTCTATTTTAATATGTGGGTGCTTCTGCTCAAACTCGCTCAAAAGTCTGTAAGATATAACGGCGATTGCACCAAAAGCCATGCCTAGATTAATTGTTTCGCAGTAGCTTTCACTCATCTCTAAAATGTGGGATGTGAGGTAATTTTTTCTATCAATAAAAGACGAACATTCATTTAAAAAATAGCTTCCGTATTCGGTAGGGGAGACGCCGTTTTTTGACCTTACAAGCAATTTGCACGATAATTCTTCTTCAAGTTCACGAATGGTTTTTGAAATCCCTTGCTGTGAAATATAGAAAATTTCGGAAGTTTTGCTTATGCTTTTGTTCTCACAGACGGCAATAAATATCTCCATTTGTCTAAATGTCATAAAATTAACACTCTCAATCTATTTGAAATATACACAACTTTTTAGTTGTAATTATACAACATTTTTTCTGCTTTTGCAACAGTTTGTTTTGGTGTATACTTTTGTTATTGTTAAAAAATAAACAAGTGGAGGAACTATCATGGAAAACAAATTTTACCCCGCTCTGGCGAAGCCAATCACTATCAATGGTGTAACATTCAAAAACAGAATTTTCGGTGCGCCTATGTCAAACCCTGAGATGGACATCGAAGCTTGCATGAGAAAAGAAGACATCGCATTCCACGAATATCGTGTCAGCGGTGGTGTTGCAAGTACTTGTATTGGTCTTGGTGTTGTTGAAGCTAACGGCAGAACACATACAAAGGAAGTTGTTCTTTATGATGCAATGTCACTTCCTTCACTTAAAGAATATGCAAAAGCTATTCACAGAAAAAATGCTAAAGCTGTTATGGAACTAACACACGGCGGAAGATATGCAAATGCTCGTGGTCATGCCAACGCCGAAAGCGGCGCTATGGGTCCTAATGATGAAGTCAACTCACAAGGTGTTCAAATACGTCAAATGACTGATGCTGACATCGAAAAAACTGCTGAAGCTTTCGCTGATGCGGCTCTACTATGTAAAAAAGCTGACATTGATATGATACTAATCCATGGTGGACATGGCTGGTTACTGCACCAATTCATTTCTTCTGACATGAACAAAAGAACTGACAAATGGGGCGGTTCACTTGAAAACCGTATGCGTTTCACTATCTTAACTCTACAAAAAATTCGTGAAAAAGTTGGCCCTAAATATCCAATCGAATTCCGCATGAGTGGTGCTGAATACTCAGAAACTGGCTACGGAATTGAAGAAGGTATTCAAATTGCGAAAATGATTGACGAATATGTTGACATCATCCATGTTTCAGCTGGTGTTCACGAAAACCCCGACGTTTTTGTTTTAACTCACCCATCAATGTTTGTCAAAGAAGGTTGCAACACTCACCTTGCAGAAGAAGTTAAGAAAC
>CAYJOS010000152.1:3576-5246 GCA_964371875.1 uncultured Oscillospiraceae bacterium
TCAATGTTTGTCAAAGAAGGTTGCAACACTCACCTTGCAGAAGAAGTTAAGAAACACGTTAAATCACCTGTTGCCACTTTAGGCGGACTTACAGATGTTGACATGATGGAAGAACTTGTCGCTTCTGGAAAAGTTGATATTGTCGAAATTGCACGTCAATCAATCTGCGACCCAGCACTTCCCGAAAAAGCATTTTCAGGCAAAAAAGACGACATAGTTCGTTGCTGCCGTTGCTTCACTTGCTTCTATAACTACCTTGATAACAGAACTTATTCTTGCGCATTTAACCCCGTTGTCGGAAATGAATTTGAAAATAAATTTGCTCGCCCTGCAACAACTCCTAAGAAAGTTGTAGTAGTTGGCGGTGGCCCTGGTGGTATGCAAGCTGCTTTAACTGCAAAAGAAAGAGGACACGAAGTTGCTCTTTACGAAAAAGGCGCTCACCTCGGTGGACAACTTCTTTCAGAACAACACATTCCATTCAAAGCTAATATGTTTAACTATGTAAAAGTCATGGAAAAGCGTATTGAGAAGGCTGGAATTGAAGTTCACCTAAACACTGCTCTAACTGGTGAAGCAGCGGAGAAACTCAATGCTGACGTTATTATTTCAGCTATTGGTGCTTCTCAAATCATTCCTAAAATCGATGGTATTGACAACAAAAAAGTTGTGACACTAGATGCTCTACACCAAAATCCACCACAAGTTGGCGAACATGTTGTTATCTTGGGTGCTGGTCTTGTTGGCTCTGAATGTGGTATTTATCTTGATGGTCTAGGCAAAAAAGTAACACTAGTCGAAATGAATGATACATTCGCAGCAGACTCATACTGGATGCACAAAGGTGCTATGGACATCTACTTAAGAACAAGCAATATCACAATCCACACAAACACAACTGCAAAAGCTGTTACTGACGAAGGCTTGGTTTGCAGTTCTGCGAATGGAGACATCACCATCCCAGCTGATACAATTTTGATTGCAGCTGGTATGCGTTCAAATTCTTCTGAGGAATTTGTTGGAGCTGCTCCACTTGTTTACAATATCGGCGACAGTATTAAACCAGGACGTGTTGCAGATGCAACATCTGATGCTTATTACAAAGCTTTAGATATCTAATTTAAAATATGCAAAATTATTGCTGTCAGTTTTTTGACTGGCAGCAATATTAGAATAAGGAGAATTTTTATGAACTCGGTTCAAATTTCACGTAAAGATATTATTGCGCCTTTGATGATTGCACTAGCGACTGCATTTGCTATATACTATGCGCTTGTGGCAATCACTCCGCTCGTTGAAGGCAACGCTATTATTAATGGCATAAACGAAATTAACGCAAGCTACATAAATGGAAATTTTATGACACACCTTGAATATCTATTGCTAGATATATCAAACTTCACATTTCTATTCACACCAATAGCAACTCTAGCTATGTTCATTTTCGCACTATTAGGAGCGCATCTAGAGAAAAAAGGCTCTCGCTATATGGGTACAGGCGTTGATGGAAACAGTCATATTTACGCTAAACAGTTAATTTTCAGCATAGTGTTCACCTTTGCGGCGGAACATTTATATGGTAATGTTTTCTCTTCGTTAGGTTTTGTCCCAACACTTGCAACTTACCTATTTTTCCAACATTTTGTAATGTATTATGGCGCATCAATGGA
>CAYJOS010000153.1:0-5064 GCA_964371875.1 uncultured Oscillospiraceae bacterium
AAGTGAGCCCTCGGAGAGCGTTCCCCTCGTTCCTTTTCGCCGAAGCGAAAATTCTCCGTTCTTTTTGCCGAAGCAAAAACACTCACGTACCCCTCGCCACTGAATTATTTCATATAATACGCTTTACCATTATAAATTTTTTCAAACTTCGCCTTCAAATCTTCACTCTCAAAAGTAACACAAAGCGGAAGATTTATTGCATACTGACAGTCGTCAATAATGTCCAAATCATCCTCATTTTTAACATGAAGCTTCATAACTTGACCGATTTCTTCAGCGTCTTCTGCATGTTCTTCAAGGTCGTCGTCTATTGGTTTTTCGACAAAAACTGTGTTCTCAGTTACATCGACAACTTTCGACGGACAAGCGCAACATTCCAAAATTTCAGGGTTTGGAGCTAGTGTTTTCATGCCTTTAACCGCTTCACTAACTGCCTTGATATGCTCTGCATGAGTTCCGCAACAGCCACCCAAAAGGCTTGCCCCAGCTTCGACAAAAGTGACAGCTGCCTTTGCAAATTCCTCAGCACCCATGTTATAAACCGCTGTGCCGCTTGACATGTCGGGCATACCTGCGTTTGGTTTTATGAGTAGGGGTATTTTTGCATATTTATACAATTTAGCGATGATATCCCTAGCCATTTCCATGTCGCTTATGCAGTTAATTCCAAAAACAGAAACTCCCATTTCTTGGAATGTCAAAAGCGCAGAAACAAGGTCGTCGCCCATGACAGTTCTGCCGACTGGATTTGTCGCAAAACTTACTAAAATTGGCTTTTTGCTAACGCTTTGAACAGCGGTAACTGCACATTTTGTGTCGGCAATTGACATTTGAGTTTCGATTACAAAAAAGTCAACTCCAGCTTTTTCCAAAGCCTCGGCTTGTTCCTTATAAACTTCAATTAGCTCATCGGGAGTTGCTTCGCCGTAGGGCAAAAGTGTCAAGCCGCAAGGTGCCATATCTCCGCCAATCATCATGCCGTCAGGAATGAGTTCTTTTGCATTTTTTACCAAAGTTCCACAAACTTCGTCAATTGATTTTGTAACACCAAATTTTTTCAGCTTAACTCTATTCGCTCCAAAAGTTGGTGCATAAATGCACATTGAACCTGCGTTTATATAGCCTGTTTTGATGTCTTTAATCGCTTCGGGGTTTTCGATATTCCAGACTTCCGCACAAACTCCATTAGGCAAGCCACGTTTTACAAGTTCCGTTCCTGTTGCTCCGTCGAGGATAGTTGGTTTTGAAAAATCAAACATAATAATCAATTCCCCTTTTCAATTTAATTACATTTTTTCGGGTGCGCTAACTCCTACAAGTTTAAGTGCCGTTGCTATAACAACTCTCACGCTGTCGCAAAGTTTAAGTCTTGCTTCGGCGATATCCGCTTCTGCATCTTTGATACGGCAAGCGTTGTAAAACCTGTGGAATTTTGCCGCAAGCTCTGTGACATATCTGTTGATACGGCTAGGGTCATAGTTTTTTGCCGCTAATGCGATTTCCTCTGGGAAAGCTGAAAGTTGTTTTATTAAGTCCAGCTCTTGCTCTTCGCTGAGTTTTGCAAAATCAGTTTCAGAAGCCTTTGGCATTTTCATTCCTTCTGCGACTAGATTTGCAATCATGGTGCAAATTCTTGCGTGGGCATATTGGACATAGTAAACTGGGTTTTCGCTGTCTTGTCTAACCGCTAAATCAAGGTCAAATTCTAGGTGGGTATCGGGTTTTGCATTGAAGAAAAATCTGCAAGCGTCAACGCCAATTTCGTCCAATAAATCGTTTAAAGTCAAGGCTTTACCTGTTCTTTTTGAAACTTTAACAACTTCGTCACCACGGACAAGTCTGACCATTTGCATAATCAAAAAGTCAAGTTTTTTGTCGGCTAGACCTAAGCATTCTGCCTTCATAGAGTTGCCGAAACGAATTGCATGACCGTGGTGGTCTGCGCCCATTACGTCTATAACTCTTTCGAAATTTCTGACCACAAATTTGTTTCTGTGGTAAGCAATATCGACTGCATAATATGTGTAAAAACCGTTAGCACGTTTCAAAACTTCGTCTTTATCCGCACCGAGTTCTGTGTTTTTCAGCCACAAAGCGCCGTCTTTTTCGTAGGTAAGACCACCTTTTGTAAGCTCGTTTACGGTGTCTTCGACATAACCGCTGGCGTGAATACTGCTTTCTAAAAACCAAGTGTTGAAGTTAATTCTATAACGCTCTAAATGTTTTTTCATGAGGGCAATATTGTGTGGTAGACCAAATTCGACAAAGGCTTTTCTGCGGTCAATTTCAGAAATATTTACATATTTATCGCCGTCTTGGTCGAAAATCATTTTCGCTAAAGCCTTGATATCATCACCGTGATAGCCGTCCTCGGGGAATGCTACCGCATCTTCGCCAAGGCAAATTTGCAGATATCTTGCTTCGATACTTTTGCCGAAAAGGTCAACTTGATTTCCTGCGTCGTTGACGTAAAATTCACGCTCAACATTATATCCAGCCATATTCATGACAGAAGCCAGAGCATCGCCCAAAACACCACCACGGGCATTTCCGATAGTCATAGGACCTGTTGGGTTTGCAGATACAAACTCAATCATGACTTTTTCGTTTTTGCCGACATCGCTTTTACCATAGTTTTCGCCTTCAGCGTCAATAGCAAAAAGCACGTCTGAAAACCACTTTTGTCCAAGTCTGAAATTTAAAAATCCAGGGCCTGCAATTTCGACACTTTCAAAATAACTACCTTCAAGTGCCATTTCTTCGCAGATAGTTTCCGCAATTTTTCTTGGTGCAAGCTTAAAAGCCTTAGCACCAGTCATTGCGTGGTTTGCGGCATAGTCGCCGTTTTTTGTGTCCTTTGGTATGTCAACACTGCCTGAGAGTGTTCCCTCGGGTAGTTTTTCGTTTGCTATTGCCTTTTTAAGTGCAGACTGAATTAATTCGTCTATTTGACATTTTGCACATTCAATCAAATTTGCCATTTAGTTTCTCCTTTTGCGTTTTGCTCTCTAATGTTTATAAAAAATTGATTTTTTCCGACAGGGCTGTGGTCTATGTCTGTGGTATAATAAATTTCAAGTTCGCCACCAGCTTCGCTCAATTCAGACCTAATCATTTGCGTATCTATTGCCATGCTCGTAGCTCCGAAAGGCATTTCGTATAGGAAATGATGTTTTTTACCCTCTTCAAAAATCATATTAGTTGTTAAAGTTCCGCTTCGTTTCATGGTGACAGAGTCGTCACGAATGATAAACGTGGTTTTTGTGCCGTCAAGCCCAGTAATAGGACTTTCTTCATAGGTAAACATAGCACCCTTTTTGCCATAGCTATATTCGCCATCGGTTACAAGTTCAATAACATCATCGCCTGAGTCGTGATAGTTTTGAACGCCTTTGATTGTGATAATTACATTTTTCATTATAAACCTTTACACCTCTATAAGTTCATACGGCGGTATTTCAATAACTTCGCCGTCTAATTCCTCACCCATAAATCTTGAGCCTAAATTTTTAAAAGTTTCAGCGCTTCCGCTAGTATAATATGTACGCTTACCTTTTCGGCTAGTGTCGGGAACATAACCGTCAGCCGTGAGCTGTTCAGCAAGGGCAATCGCCGCCTCTCCACCGCAACTCATAAGTAAAACATCATCACCCATATATTTCGAAATAGCGTCAGACAGCATAGGATAGTGCGTACAGCCTAAAATCAAAACATCGGCTTTTGCTTCCTTAATTTCGGCTAAATACTCTTGAACTGCCTCCATGACCTCTTCGCTGTCCGGAGAACAGTTTCCGCTTTCAACAAGTGGAACAAATTTTGGACATCCCCTGTCTATTACGCACACGTCGGGCATAAGATTTTTTATAAGTCCCTTAGTGTGACCGCTTTTTACAGTTGCCTCAGTTGCGATAAAGCCTATGGTTTTGTTTGTGGTTTTTTTAACAGCATTTAGAGCCGTTGGAATAGCTGTTCCGAAAAGCGGAGTTTTAGTTTCCTCAGAAACAACATGAAGTGCAACAGACGAAACCGTTCCGCAAGCGGCAAGTATGGTCTTTGCGCCTAAGCTTTCAAGAAAGGCAACATTTTTCCTTGCCATATAGGTAAGCTGTTCACGGCTTCTTCCGCCGTAAGGCATATGACCTGTGTCACCGAAATAAATAATATCGGTGTGAGGGAAAAGTTTAGTTAAAGCACTCATAGCGGTGAGACCGCCAAGTCCGGAGTCAAACACTCCGATAGTTAAATCTTGCATATAAAAATGACATTCCTTTTCACGCTTTAAAGCAATTAGAATTCTATTAAAACACTATTATATAATAATACGATAAAATTAAATTTATTACAATAGCAAATTTAGTCTAGAATTTTTCTTTTTGCTTTGGTATAATAGCGGACATGAACAAAAACATTCACTTTTTACATGTAACCATAATATAATGATTATAAATACTTACTCAAATGAGAGGGGGCACCGATTTTGAACATAGAATTGAGCAAAAAAGAATTTCGATATCTTCTGGACATGGTATATATCGGGAACTGGGTTTTAAATTCCGCAAGAGGGGACGACAGGTTTGTCGAATATGATGAACTGCAAAAGAAGATTTTTTCAAATTGCAATAGTGCAGACCTTAAAAGTTTAATTCAAATAAAAAACAAGCACATCACGCCGTCACGCTCTTATGAGGACGGAGGCATACATGATGCGATTGCAGATTATGAAGACTCGATTTTTTTCGACATTCTCGCAGAAGAACTTGCCAGACGTGATATGGTTAGTGAGCAGTTAAATCAAGATGATTTGACAGAGCTTTCGCTTCGTATGCAGGAATATATTTCCGAATTTGAACAAAATGGTGTTCAAAATATATCGTTGGATTTGTAGGGGTTATGATTAGATTTTTCGCTGAGGCGAAATGCTCTCCGAGGGGGATTTTCGTTGCGACGAAAAGAACGAGAGAACGAGGAGAACGCTCTCCGAGGGAGAATTTTCGTTGCGACAAAAAAGAAAACGCGCTCCGCTGGGGTAACTTTTTCATGTGAAAAAGTCACCAAAAAACATCA
>CAYJOS010000154.1:0-2199 GCA_964371875.1 uncultured Oscillospiraceae bacterium
CGTTGGCTACTCACTTGCAAAATAAAATAGTAGGAGGGTCTATTTAAGCCTGTAAAATGCGAACTCTAAGCAACGCTTCGCATCTAGCAGACCTGAATAGACCCTCCTACTCGCAGATTTTGCTGGTGAGTAGCCAACGGGCTTTAAGCAGGCGACAGCCGTGACTTTTCTGCTCTTTTGATGCGATAGCAACTACTCTAAATTATGCCATCTGATTATTATTGTATATTCAGCATATTAACCGTTCCCACCGTTCGGGGGTGTTTCCCCGACAAGTTTTTGGTGACTTTTTTCTTGAAAAAAAAGTCACTCCCAACGAAGTGCGTTTCCTTTTTGTCGCAACAAAAATTCTTTCGTTTCTTTTCGTCGAAGCGAAAATCTCTCCCCTGTAGGGCGTAATTTTCGTCGCAACGAAAATTATCTCGTTCTTTTCACCAAAGCAAAACCCTAAAAGTCCACTCATATTTTTTAATGTACTTACATATACTTCTTGTGGAGGTACATTTATGAATGAAACAAAACTATACATTTCCGCTGCAATTTTCCTCGGACTAACTGTTGCGAAAATAATCGCCCCTGACTTTATCACAGAAGTGAAAGACGATGTTAATACTCAAATAGACAGAAATATAGACTACACAGCGACAATATCACAATTAAATTCATTTGCAAACGAATATTCCTATTTGTGGAAACTATCAGACGACAGGGGAGAAGCCGACATGCCCTCGCCGATACCAATTCCAGACGCTACAATTTTTAATTCAACACCTATACCGACAATAATTCCAACTCCTTTACCAATTCAAACACCTGTTCCAACGCCCACAGCTACACCAATTCCAACTCCCGAAATTATAGAGGAAAGTGAAGTTGGACTTTTGCCTTTTGAGTACGCAGAACCCTTGACTGTTGAAGTCAGTTCGCATTTTGGAAGCAGAATTCACCCTGTTTACGGCGATGAACGCTTTCACTATGGAATGGATATAAATGCTGTCCACGGTGCACCGATTAATGCTTTTGCGGACGGAATTGTCACACTTTCCGAATATTCCGACAGTTATGGATACTATATTATAATTGAACATAACGAAAGTTATTCAACTTTATACGCCCATTGTTCAGAACTTTTTGCAACTGTAGGACAAACAGTAAGCATGGGTGAGCATATCGCAAACGTTGGTGCAACAGGGCTTGTCACAGGCGCGCATTTACACTTTGAAGTGATAGAAAACGGAGAACAAATAGACCCTGCGATGTTTTTATGCTGAAACTTTATATCAGCCCTTGGGGCTTGCTTTTGTGGTCAATTACATTTTTTGTAACGAGTAATGAGGAGTTTATAAGCTTAATTTCTGCGGTTTGTGTGCATGAATTCGGACATGTTGTGGCACTTAAATTCATTGGATCAAAAGTTGAACTAATCAAAATTACAGTAAGCGGATTTCAAATTGACTATGACAAATTTTTATCACCAATAGAAGAAATTATAACAGCACTTGCAGGCCCAGTTTTTGGATTTATCTGGTTTTTCATCGCAAGACAAGCAGGGCTTGAACTTTCAGCGTGGCTAAGTTTTGCCCTGAGCGTTTTCAATCTGCTCCCAGTTTCAATACTCGACGGGGGCAGAGTTTTAAATGGAATTATGCGAATTTTATCTGTGAAAAATATATTTGACATTTCAGATAGAATAATTTGCACAATTTTGCTTATTTTTGGAATTTATCTTACAATAACTGGATTTGGAATGGCACTTTTAAATGTTTCTGCACTACTTATAATTTATACTCTTGTAAAAAACACAAAAATGGTATAGAATATTAGCACTAAATATAAAAAACGGAAGTGCTATATGGATAAAAAATTAGAACGAATATTGCCACGAGTGCAAAAACCTGCACGCTACACAGGTGGTGAGTTCAACGAAATTATTAAGGACAATGCAAATGTAAATTTGCGTGTTGCCCTATGTTTTCCTGATATGTATGAAATTGGAATGTCGAATTTAGGCATGAAAATTCTATACGGTGTGTTAAATGAAATTCCCGATTTCTGGTGTGAGAGGGTTTTCGCCCCTTGGTCTGACATGGAAGAGGAAATGCGCCGTGAAAAAATCAAACTTTGGGCGCTCGAAAGTGGGGATAGTCTGTCGGAATTTGACGTAATTGCATTTTCTATAGGCTACGAAATGGCATACCC
>CAYJOS010000154.1:2209-5048 GCA_964371875.1 uncultured Oscillospiraceae bacterium
TGCTCGATTTGAGCGGAATACCCTTAAAAAGTGCCGACAGAACAGAGCTAACTCCTCTCGTTATGGCTGGCGGAACAAGTGGTTCTAACCCCGAACCCATGAGCGATTTTATGGATTTATTTGTCATCGGCGAGGGTGAAGAAGTCAACTCAGAAGTGCTACAATTATATAAGGCAGCTCAAAAAGAGGGTCTGTCAAAAGCTGATTTTTTGAAAAAAGCATCACAAATTGAGGGCGTTTATGTGCCTTCTTTATACGATGTGAGCTACAATGTTGACGGTACAATTCAAGCTGTAGTAGCTAAAGATGGAGCGCCTGAAAAAGTCAAAAAGAGAATTGTTTTAGATTTTGAAAACAGCTATTTTCCAACAAAACCTATAGTTCCATCGACCGAAATTGTCCATGATAGGGTAGTTATCGAACTTTTCAGAGGTTGTATCAGAGGTTGCAGATTTTGCCAAGCCGGCTATGTTTACAGACCTGTTAGGGCTAGAAGTGCCGAAAAACTTGTAGAACAAGGTGTTGAAAGTCTGAAAAATACAGGCTATCAAGAAATCGGCATGGCTTCACTTAGTTCAAGCGATTTCAAGCAATTGCCAGAGCTATGTGACGGTCTTTTAGACTGGTGTGAAGGTCGATTTGTAAGCCTTTCACTACCCTCACTTCGTGCTGATAATTTTTCCATGGACATCATGCACAAGGTTCAAAAAGTGCGTAAAAGCGGACTTACATTTGCTCCTGAAGCTGGCTCACAAAGACTGCGTGATGCTATCAATAAAAATGTCAAAGAAGAAGATTTGTTAAATTCATGTCAGGTTGCCTTCGAGGGCGGTTGGAACGGAGTTAAGCTCTATTTCATGCTGGGACTTCCAACGGAAACCGACGAGGATGTTGTTGCAATTGCAGAACTTTCCATGAAAGTTCTATCAACTTGGAAAAAATATGCAAAAAACAAAAACCGTGGTGTTCGTATCACAGTTTCAACGGCTTGTTTTGTACCAAAACCACACCGCCCCTTCCAGTGGGAGCAACAGGTGACGCAAGAGGAATATCTCCGCCGTGTAAAACTTTTGCGTGAAAACATGACAGCGAAGGCGATTACCTATAATTGGCATGACCCAGAAACCAGTGTTGTCGAAGCTGTTTTGTCAAGAGGAGATAGACGCATTGGAGCGGTTTTGGAAGAAGTTTGGAAGCAAGGCGCTGCAAGACAGTCTTGGGGCGAGTGCTTCAAGCTCGGTTACTGGAAAAATGCCTTCGAAAAATGTGGAGTTGACCCAAGTTTTTATGCAAATCGTTTGCGTTCTGAAGACGAAATTATGCCTTGGGAACATATTGACATGGGTGTTTCAAAAGAGCACTTATTATATCAATATGACCAAAGTAAAAAAGCAGAAATCACCCCAGACTGCCGTGTTTCTTGCACAAATTGTGGGGCAAACACACTTATAAATGGGGGTAGATGTGATGGATAAACTTAGATTACGCTTTGAAAAAAAGGGTAGGGCGATTTATATTTCCCACCTAGATTTAATAAGAACTATGCAGAGAGTTTTTCAGCGTGCGGATTTGCCATTAAAATACAGCGAGGGCTTTAATCCTCATGCACAACTTGCGGTTATATTGCCTTTGTCGGTCGGAATGTCAAGCAGATGTGAAATAATGGAATTTAAACTCCGTGAGGAAGTTGACATCAAAACCATCCCCGAAAGACTAAACGCCGCTCTCCCCGAGGGCATAGTCGCACTCGAAGCCTATGAGTGGGAAGTGAAGGGCAAAGAGCTAAAATGGCTGTCCGCCGAGGGTGTTTTGGAGTATGACAACGCTGACATAACAGAGGTAATATCGAAGTTAAATGAGTTATTTTCGTCAGAAATTATCATCACCAAAAAGACCAAGCGTGGCATAGGTGACTTCAATTTAACCGAGGGCATAAAAGAAATCAGCTTTGAAGCAGGGGAGAAGTGCGTTTTGGTTAAAGCCATAGTTTCAGCGCAAAATCCGACAGTAAGCCCCATGTTAATTGCTGACGCAGTGAAGCAAAAACTGCCCGAAATTGCCCCGGATTTCGCAAAATTTGAAAGAATTGAAGTTTTTGAAGAAAATATGAAAATTTTTAGATAAAAACGCTTGCAATTTTATAAATACTATGTTATAATTCTATGCGTTGTGAGAATATTTGTTGTTCTCACCTGTTAACGAGGGCGGTCCTCTGACTGTAAAATCTAGTCACGAACGTCTGTCCTGAGAGGAGGAAAATATTATGGATCTAATCAAAACACTTACTAGCCAATACATGAAAGCTGAACTACCAACAATGAACGTCGGTGATACAGTTCGTGTTATTGTCCGTGTTCAAGAAGGAAACCGTGTTAGAAACCAAGCGTTTGAAGGCACAATTATTGCTAGAAAACATGGTGGAATTAACCAAACAATCACAGTTAGACGTATTTCTAACGGTATCGGTTGTGAAAAAGTTTTCCCTGTACACAGCCCAACTATCGTTTCTGTTGAAACTGTTAGACGCGGTAAAGTACGTCGTGCTAAGCTTTATTACCTACGTGATCGTGTTGGTAAGAGAGCAAAGGTTAAAGAACGTATCTAATTTTCGAATTAATAAAAATCCTACTAATTTTTTCAAATTAGTAGGATTTTTTCTTTATAATTTGCCTCTTGGCTACAACATTTATTAAGTTAACCTGTTTTGCACTATTGTCTCGCAGTCCTATTCCAGTAAAACTTTTAATATGAAAAAGACTTAAATTCCGTTTATAGAATTTAAGTCTTAGACTGTAGACAAAAGTAAATTAGCTGATTTTCGGAAGGAGTGGGAGTGTGA
>CAYJOS010000155.1:0-5047 GCA_964371875.1 uncultured Oscillospiraceae bacterium
GAAAACTACTAAAAAGGACAGGAATTTTGGCATTTGCGTTTGCTTTTACAGCGCTAATTGGTGCGTTTCTATCGCCAACTGCTGATGCTACGGTAACTACTACAGTCGCAACACAAAGCGGCGTTAAAGTTTACCAAAATTCTAAAGCGTCTATTGATGCATCTAACCTTAGCGAAGGTTATATCAGCGTCAAGTACACAGGGGGAAGCAATGTTAGAATTAAGGTGCAAATCATCAAGGAAGGCGGAGCAACGTATACCTATGATTTGAACAATGCAGGAAATGCAGAAACTTTCAATCTAACACAAGGAAACGGAACTTACAAAATTGCAGTTTATGAGCAAAATCCTGCTTCAGGAAAATATGCAACTGCATACTCAACAAGTGTTACAATGACACTTAGAAACGATTATCTACCATTTTTGTATCCAAATCAGCAAGTAAACTACAATGCCAACTCAGCCACTGTAGCGAAAGCCGCGGCGTTAATTCCCGCAGGCTCGACTGATATTCAAAAAATCGAAATTGTGTTCGATTTTATCACAAATAATTTCAGCTACGACTATAATCTAGCTGCAACAGTTCAAAGCGGATATGTTCCAACTGTTGACAATGTTCTAGCTTCACAAAAGGGTATTTGCTTCGACTATGCCTCTGTTATGAGTGCTATGCTTCGTTCACAAGGCGTACCAACAAAGCTTGAAATCGGCTATGCTGGTGAAGTTTACCACGCATGGATTAGTTGCTATATCCAAGGCACAGGCTGGGTTGACAATGTCATTAAATTTGACGGAATCAACTGGACTTTGATGGATCCAACATTCATCGAAACAGGTGGACACAGCGAATATGCTTACACCTACACAACAACAGCTTCAAACTACGTCACAAAATACTCTCACTAATTAAATAATTCGGCATTGCCGCCATCGCCACTATGTGGCGACAGGCGGCTACCGATTTGTTTTGAGCTATTGGCTAAATAAGCTTGTTTAAAATGAAATTTCTATTTTTGATAGTCTTATTTAGCTAATCCTTACTAATTTTTGTTATATGCATTGGTAAATGTGTATATATAATCTAAATTTAAAAAATGAATGGAGATGGCATATGAGCGGTAAAGCTGAGGGAGCAAGCAAGCTCTCATACGATGAACTTTCTACATTTTGCTACCAACTGGGTCTTATGATGCGTGCAGGTATAGGCTCTGAGGAAGGTGTTGGATTACTTCTTGAAGATGCAACCGACACAGGCACAAAAAACCTCTTAAGAAATGTCCATGATAGCCTTTCTGAAGGATTTTCGCTATCAAAATCACTTGAAAAAACTGAACTTTTTCCAAGTTATATGCTCAGAATGATTGAAATCGGACAACTTTCAGGTAAACTTGACAAAGTTTTAGAAGCATTATCTGGATACTATGAGCGTCGCTCAGACACAACTCGTGCAATCAGAAAAGCGGTTTCTTACCCTGCAACCATGTCAGTTTTGGTTGCAATCATTTTCCTAGTTTTAGTTTCACAAGTTTTGCCTGTTTTTGGGCAAGTTTTAGGTCAACTTGGTCTATCGCTTTCTCCAATGGCAGAGGCGATGATTGGAATTGGCTCTTCCGGCAACGTAATTGTTGCGGTTGTTGTGGTTTTGCTCGTGGTTATGGGCGGTGTTTTATACTTCACAATGCGTGACAATGCTTACACAAATATTATTTCAAAAACCAAAACAGGTAAACTCATAGACAGAAGCCACTTTGCTTCGGCTATGGCGATGATGCTTGCCAGCGGACTTACAGTTGATGAGTCCATGGACAAAGCGGTTGATTTGCTTAGTGAATCAGCTTTAATTGAAGAGTTTAAAAAATGCCGTGATTTGACAGAAACAGGAACAAGACTTCCCGATGCAGCAGCTGAAACAGGTGTTTTCTCACGCTCACAAACAGGAATTATGTCAGCAGGTTTCCGTGCTGGTGTTCCTGAGGCGGCTATGGAAGAACTTGCATCAAGATTACAAGAAGAATCTGACGAAAACTTAGGACAACTATTAGGTCGTTTTGAATACGGACTTGTTGTTGTGCTTTGCGTAGTTGTCGGCGTTGTTTTGATGTCAGTTATGCTTCCACTAATTGGCGTGCTGTCATCAATCGGAGGCTAATAGCCTATGAAAACAAAAAAACAAGGATTTTTAAAAAGGTTTTTGCCTGTAGCATTGACATTTATATTGCTTCCCACTGTTCTTATTGTTGCTTCAAACAATTTAAGCGAACGCTCGGAAAAAGAAAATCTTGTGTTGTTTGAACAAAGTATAGTTAGGGCAACTGTGCAATGCTATGCAATTGAGGGCTTTTATCCTGAAAATATCAGCTATATTGAAGAAAATTATGGAATTTTAATTGATAGAGATCGCTATATGGTTGACTATCAATATATCGCATCAAACCTTTTACCTGATATTACAGTATTGCCACTGTCAAATTAAGGAGATGTTGACAAACTAAGCGTTTGCAAAATCAAGGCGACTTTGTCAACAGCGACAATTAAGGAGGATACATTATGCACGAGCAATCGGGGCAAGGACGTGTATTTAAAGTTGTTACAGTTTTACTTTTATGTGCGCTGTTTTTCATATTTGCGGTTGGCGTAACTTTACTCGGAAGCAATGTTTATGCTGAGGCAGTCAATAATTCAGATGAAAATTTTGAACATAGAACAACTTTATCTTACATAGTAAACCAAATTTGGAGAGCAGACATAGTTGACGGAATTTCTGTCGGAACTTTTGGCGATGGAGATGCTCTTTTTATGCACGAAATGGGATATGTTACCATTTTATACACCTATGAAGGTAAACTTTGCGAACTTTATATTTCTAACGACATTGAAATTGACCCTGACGGAGGCAATGAAATTGTCGACCTTTCTTCTATGGATTTGGAAGTTGAAAACGGTGAACTTTTAAAAATTAAGGTCACTTCACTCGGCGGAACAGTTTATGAAACTTCTGTTGCACCTAAAAACGGAGTTTCAGAGGAGGGCGCAGAATGAAAATTAATCCTATAAAAGATGGTGCTTCCAGAACAAACTTGGTTCTTCTTGAGCTTATTTTAAACTTATTTTTATTTCTATTGTGTGCAGTTGTCTGCGTGAGCTTGATTTTTTATGCTCGAAATCTTTCGCAAGAAAGTAGCAGACTTACTGACGCTGTTTATGTCGCTCAAACCGCTGCTGAAACTTGGAGAAGTGGAAATTTGAGCCAAAATTCATACACTGATGAAGCCACAGGACTTGATGTAAGTGTGAGCGAAAACGGCGAAGCAGTTAATATTGAAATCTATTTTGAAGACGATATGATATATTCTTTAGAGGGGGTACACGCACTTGAAAAAGAATAATTCATCGCCTGTTGGTGTTGGCGTTATTTCAATAATTAACGTCCTTTTGGTGCTAAGTTTGTCGGTTTTTGCGGTTTTAACACTAGTTTCCGCACAAGCAGACCTTGAACTCAGCACAAGAAATGCAGACACGATTAAGGCATATTACACTGTTGATAGTGAAGCTTATGACATTTATAGTGACTTTGCTCAAAGCGATGAAACAGAGCTTTTCACCGAGATTGAATACAGCGAAAGACAAAAATTATCCCTACATTTTGTTAAAAATGCAGATGGCGAAACCGAAATTCTCAGTTGGAGAACTTTGCCTATTTTCCTAGAAGATTTTGACGGATTTAATGATATTTTCGTTCTAGGCGAAGAGCCAATGGGCGGAGAAGTATTTGGAGCAACCCCATAAGAATGTTCAAAAGCGAGGTATGTAAACTTGGAGTTAAACACAATTTTAACCACATCGGTTGAGAAAGATGCATCGGATATTTTGATTGTTGCAGGTATGCCCGTTGCATACAAAATTAATGGTGTTATTGAAAGAATTGGCGCAGATTGCAGCATTGATGATACCGAAAAAATCACGACTGAGATTTATAAATTAGCCCGTGACCGTGATATGACCCGCCTAATCGAAACAGGCGACGACGACTTTTCCTTTGCTGTTAGAGGACTTTGTCGTTTTCGTGTTAATGCACTGCGTCAGCGTGGCAGTTTTGGGCTGATTATTCGTATTGTTTCGTTCAATCTTCCAGACAAAGATAAGCTTGGTGTTCCTGATACTGTCATGAATTTTGCTAAGCGCTCACGTGGTCTACTGCTTGTAACCGGCCCTGCTGGTAGTGGTAAATCGACAACACTTGCATGTATTATCGACCATATAAATTCAAATTTAAACAAGCATGTTATCACAATCGAAGACCCTATTGAGTACCTTCATCACCACAAAAAAAGTGTTGTTACTCAGCGTGAAATATCAACTGATACAGCCTCATACGACACAGCGCTCAGAGCGGCTCTGCGTGAAGCTCCTGACATTATTTTGCTGGGAGAAATGCGTGACCCCGAAACCATCAAGGCGGCTGTTACAGCGGCTGAAACCGGGCATTTGGTAATTTCTACCTTACATACACTGGGAGTTTCCAACACAGTTGACCGTATTATCGATACTTTCCCACCTGAACAACAACAACAAATCCGCACACAGCTTGCGATGGTTGTTGAGGGCATAGTTTCACAACAATTGATGCGTGCAACTGACGGTTCTCTAATCCCTGCTTTTGAAGTTATGAACTCAAACAGTGCGATTAGAAACATCATTCGTGAGTCGAGAGCACACCAATTGGATAACATTATTTCCCAATCTGCTGAAGAGGGAATGTGCTTGATGGATCAATATATTTTAAAATTGGTCAATTCTGGCAAAATTTCCAAGGAAGAAGCTACCAGAAAGTGTGTAAACGCAGAATGGATGGCAAAGAGATTGGCGGCTAGGTAAAAAGTAAATATAAATAAAAAATCCGCTCGGTTGAGCGGATTTTTTCATATAAAAGGAGGATTTCGGTTCGGCGAAAAGAACGAAGAGAACGGAGAATTTTCGTTGCGACGAAAAGGAGACGCGCTCCGCTGGGGTAACTTTTTCGTGTGAAAAAGTCACCAAAAAACATCAGG
>CAYJOS010000156.1:0-5008 GCA_964371875.1 uncultured Oscillospiraceae bacterium
GGTAGTTATGAAGTTGGTAAACCTGTCACTGTAAGCGTTGGAAATATTCCATCTGGTTATAGTTTCACAGGATGGTCATCAAATATTGCCCTTTCAAATCCAACTGCAACAACTGTAAGCTTTACTATGCCAGCTCATAACGTAAACCTAAGTGCAAACTGGGAAAGTAGCAGTAAATTTGCCGTAACAGTAAACGGCAGTAACGGCGTTGCCGACAGTGGCGAGGGAACTTACGCAGTCGGAAAGAGCGTAACAGTTGATGCAGGAAGTTTGAGCGGATATGAATTCGTTGAATGGATTGCAGAAGGAATAACTTTAACAAACGCACAAAAAACAAGCGAAAAATTCAGCTTCAACATGCCGTCGAATAATGTCAGCTTGCTTGCTAGTTGGCAAAGTACAGCAAACGGAGCATACACAGTCACTGTTGTCGGAAGTTATGACCCAATTTCAGGTGCAGGAAAATATGACCAAGGGCTTGCAGTCACACTAAAAGCGGGCACAAGGGACGGTTATGACTTCGCTGGTTGGACAAGCGATGACGGCGTTACAATAATCGGCGCTGACGACGAAAATGCATTGTTCTCAATGCCGAGCAAAGATGTTACAGTCACAGCAAATTGGACAGTTAAAACAACACCTACCCCAGACCCTAATCCTAATCCAAACCCAAAACCTGATCCAATAATCCCAGACCCTGACCCAGACGAAGAAATTACGGTAATCACCATAACAGAAATTATCACCATAATTCGAGAGGCAGAGCGTGAGGACGAAGAAAAAATCATCCTCGACAGCCCCACTCCAATTACAAGGATACCTGTGGAACTATTCACAGAGGGTGCTTCTTTCGGTGAAATTCAAATCAACACACCAGCCGCTTCAATCGGCATACCAAACAACGCTTTTGGCACACTAGCTTCACTCGGCGGAGATGTAACAGTATACGCTGCACTAGAAAACAATGAAGACGGAACGGCAATTTTCGACCTTTCTGTTTCGGTTGGAGGAAACGCAATTCGTGAAATTCCAGGTGGAGTTTCGGTTGCTTTCCCATTTGAAAACGGCACAAATACAACAGTTGCAAAGCAAGTTTTTGCCGACGGAACTTTCGGTGTTATTCCAAAATCAATTTCACAAGACGGTTCAATGGCAGTTCATCTTGTCGGGCCTTCCAGCGTGCTTATTGATGACAACGCCCAAGAATTTGGCGACATTGAAGGTCACTGGGCAAACAGCGATATTGATTTTGTTACCTCTCATGCACTTTTCCAAGGAACAGCACCAAATCAGTTCGACGCAGAGCTTGACATGTCACGCTCTATGATGTGGACAGTATTGGCAAGACTTGAAAATGTGGACACAGATGGTGGCGAAAATTGGTATTCCAAAGGAAGAGATTGGGCAAGAGAACAAGGAATTTCCGACGGTAGCGACCCAGACGAAAAAGTCAGCCGTGAAATGCTTATAACCATGCTTTGGAGAATTTCAGGCTCACCAATTGGGGCAACAGATGCAAGTGCAAAATTTGTCGATAGTGCTAGCATTTCGGAATATTCAAGCCAAGCTATAGACTGGGCAGTTGAGCTTCAAATCTTAAACGGAGATGACGGCGGAAATGTCAACCCACTGGGTGACGCTACTCGTGGAGAAGTTTCGGCAATTCTCAAAAGGTATATGCTCCTAGTTCTATAAAAAATAAGTAAAGCGGATGTGATTTTTCGCATCCGCTTGAAATAAAACATTACATAAAGTATAATGGATTTATGAAAAATAAAAAAGCGCTACTATTTATTCTCATCGTGCTCGGAACGTTTATATTTTGCTATTCACTATGGCATAACACGGCGGTTTATCGTTATAATCAAGTCAATTACACCGAAATTAGCTCGCAAAATGGTGTTTGGGATTTGCGTGAAATCGACTTTGAAACCACTGTCGTTCGCTTAAAAGGCGATGTTGAACATATACCGAATATGATGTTGACACCTGAAAATTTTGACGATTACGCTCATTTAATCGAAATAGGAAATCCGCTAGACGCAAACGAGGGCAGAACAGCAAGGTTAACCCTACTCATGCCTGATAGCGAAACCTATCATCTTCATGGGCGTGGTGACTATGCCCGAAAATATTTTGTCAATGGAGATTTCGTCTGGCAAATGGGCATACCTTCAGAAAATGCCGATGACTTTGTTCCAGCATATGGCGAATTATCGGTAAATTTAAAAGCTCTCGATAATCAACTGCAATTTATAATCCAAGGGGGAAATTTTGTACACAGAGAAGGCTCTGAGTACAGCTGGATTTTTGTAGGAAGTCCTGAGCTTTTAACGTGGTTTGTGGACATAGTTGCTATCACAGAAGCCATCGTTGTGGGTATGCTCATTTTGCTTTTTGTAATTCATCTACTTTTATCCTGTGTGTTTGGAAACAGGAAAATCAACCTTATGTTCTCAATTTTGTGCCTTGTTTTTGCGGTAAGATTAAGCATGGTAGGGAGTAAAATCATCTATGAACTGCTCCCATCTTTTCCTTGGGAACTTGCAATAAAAGCCGAGTATTTCACTGTTGCACTCAGTTCTTTGCTATTACTTGAAATGCTAAATCTTCAGTTTGAAAATATTTTCGACAAGCGGGTGATATGTCTAGGAAGAGTGGTTTTTGGAATACTATCTCTGCTCTCTATCTTCGGAAGCACCTTCCTTGTATCAAACCTTTTAATTCCGCTTACAGTTTCTTACACAACGGTGCTTGTCTATCTAATAGTGGGTATTTGCAGACATTTTTATAAGATAAAAAAAGAGAAAATGCCCATAGCGCTTGAACATATTATATCGACAATTTCCATGCTAGTTTTGCTGTTTGCCGCAATTTTCGACTCACTATATTACACGGCGGTGTTCACGGATATAAACAGCTCGACAGCCGAAATTGCAATTTTATTTTACTCAATCACTATGACTTTTGCAGTTTTTTTAGCAAATATGAAACTAGTAGAAGATGCGAAAATTGCCGAAATGGAAGCACGTTTGTATGCAAACGGACTTGAGCAATTAGGAAAAATGAAGAGCGAATTTTTACAAGATATCAGCCATGAAATGAAAACACCGCTCACCGTTATTTCAACAGGAAGCGACTTTATAGAACTGCAAATTGCTAAGGGGGACGTAGGCGATGACACGCTTGCAAAAGCAATTTCAACAGTCAAAAATGAGGCTGATAAACTTGGTAAAATGATTGGCGGAATGATTGACATGGAAGCCATGATGACAACAGAAAACAGGCAAAAATTTCATTTGCCTGATTTGATTTCCTCGGTAATGCAACCATTTTCACTCATAGCCAAACAAAATGGAATACACATAGTATATGATATAGCGCAAGAAATGCCGTCGATTTACGCTGAATATAACAGCATTGCGACGGTAATTGGAAACATTATGAAAAATGCCATAGAGCACTCGAAATGCACCACTATTCTGTGCAGGGTTTGGAGTGGAGTTTCGGATATTTCTGTGTTAATACGGGATAATGGAACAGGGATTGACAATCAAATTTTGCCAAATATTACAAAGCGTGGGGTTACAAACTCGGAGGGTGGCAACGGTCTTGGTTTGCACATTTGCAAAACTGTTATTGACGCACACGGGGGAGAATTTTCAATCGAAAGCAACGCACAAGGGACAAGCGTTTTATTCAAATTACCGCACTATAGTGGACAGGAGGAGGGGCATTAAAAATGACGAAAACTTTATTGTTAGTAGAGGATAATGCCGACGTTCAAAATTTTAATAAAGCCCTGCTTGAAGCAAAGGGTTTTCGTGTTATAACTGCACTCACATTGTTTGATGCAGCTAAGATTTTTCAGAGCGAAAATGTAGATTTAATTGTACTCGATATAGGAATGCCCGACGGCAGCGGACTGAATTATCTTGCAAATTTGCGAGAGCATTCTGTTGTGCCTGTTTTGATTTTGAGCGGGTTTAGTCAAGACAAATCCATAGTGAAAGGTTTTGAGTTTGGCTGTGATGATTATTTGTCAAAACCATATTCCTTTGATGTTTTATTTGCACGAATTAATCGCCTTTTAAAGCGTGGTAATTCTCATGTGATAATTGAAAAAGGCAAGCTCGTTTTGAATATAAACACCTCAAATGCAACGGTTGACGGCGTTGATTTGCAACTGAGCTTAAAGCATTTTTCACTACTCAAACTTTTTGTTGAAAACGAAAATATTGTTCTTGCTTACGATGATATTTACGGCAAAATATGGGGATATTTTACAGGAGTTGACAACAAAACACTTGCGAATAGCGTGTATAGATTGCGAAAAAAACTTACAAATTCGGGATATACTATACGTTCTGATTACGGAAATGGATATGTTTTTGAGGAATTATAGGTCAAAATCATGGAGAACTATTGCGGTTTTACCAAATTTTCCTTACAAACATTGAGGATTGATTATTTCAAATCTATCATCTTTGTTTTTTTCGCCCCACTCACACATCATTTCAAGGATTGGAAAGAGCGTTTTTCCTTTTTCTGTTACAGAATATTCCACACGGGGAGGAATTTCGCTGAAAGCTTTTCTTATAATCAAGCCGTCGGCTTCAAGCTCTCTTAGCTGATTTGTCAAAGTTTTTTGAGAAACTTGCGTGACCGCATTCATCAAATCCTTAAACCGCATAGTTCCATCTTCGATAAGCATATATAAAATCAAAGGCTTGCTTTTTCCACCAATCATTTTAAGGGTGATTTCAATTTCAGAATTTACAATAATTTTATCCATTAGTTACCTTTCTTTCTCTAAGCGAAAATAATGTGCCTTATTGACGTGCTGACTAATTTTATAATATAATAAAAATATCTTTTATAGTATTTTATACTGTAATAATAAAAATGTCAACAATAAGGAGAAAAAATGAAAAAATTAGTTGTAATAACAGGTGCAAGCTCAGGTTTTGGCAAGGCTTTGGCTTTAGAATTTAATAAAGCAGGCTAT
>CAYJOS010000157.1:0-4942 GCA_964371875.1 uncultured Oscillospiraceae bacterium
CCCGACGTGTTTTGCTTACTTTTTCACGAGAAAAAGTGAGCCCTCGGAGAGCGTTCCTTTTCGTCGCAACGAAAACTCTCCGACAAATTGAAGGAGCTGTCGCACTACGACAGCTCCTAATTAATTTGAGTAGGCTTTTTTATATAAAGCCTTGGTGCTTGAAATATACCAAGGGCATTTTCTATGCAACACCGTTCAAATCACCGATTTAAACCCTCAAATTCCCCCCCATATTTTTTCTATATATTCTATTGTGCTAAACTTGCTGCAATTCCGTCAAAAACTTCTTGTTGATTTTCTGCCATAACAAAAAGGATAGTGCCATCATCAAGAGTTTCGATAATTGCATTTTCAGCAATCGCTTGTTGGTCTGCTAGATAGTTTGTGAAGTTGTCATATTGATCTTGTCTATAAGCTTCAAAACCGTCAAGAATTTTTTGTTCACTGCCTTCAACAGGTTTTACTGCTGCAACGCAGTATGCGTGGACGTTCATGAAGGTCATGCCGATTGCATACGCTTCAACATCGTGTGAGGAAAAGCCCATAACGCTCATGACTAGGTCATAGTCGGGAAATGCTGTTGGGTCAGTTGAAGTTAAAAGATCTGTGCCTTGTTTTTGGTCTTCAGTTCTTGATGCGTCAACTGCATCGTAGTATTTTTGTGATAAATCAGCGTCAAACTCGGTTTTAGGGTCTGCCATTTCCTCTTCAGGAGTTTCGTCAACGTCAACTTCAGGTGTTACATCTTCAGGGTCACCCAAGCTGACATTTGGGTCAAGATCTGGGTCGAGAGTTGGTTCAACTGATTCCTCAGGTGCAACAGTTGGCGCTGTGCTTTCTTCTGTTTCATCATTAGAGCAAGCGGCAAAAGCCGTTGTCATCATTGCAAGAATTAATAATGTGGCTGTAATTTTTTTCATTTTGTTTCTCCTATCATTGGTTAAAATTGGGGTTTATATCTCTTTAGACGGGCGTGATACAAAAAAGTTCCCAATTTAGTATAAACAAATTTTTCGAGTATATTTACATGTATCAACTTTCCATTTTTTGAAATTAATTTAGATCTATGTGTCGAGCACCGCTCGAAGCTTCTCTAGCGCCTTTTTCTCTATCCTACTAACATAAGAACGACTAATCCCACAAATGTCAGCTGTTTCCCTCTGGGTTTTTGGCACATTACCATTTAAACCATAACGAAGCCTTATAATATCCGCTTCACGCCTTGTTAAAACCTTGTCAACATACATCCGCAATTGAACACAGGTATCTTCACGGGTGATATTTTCAAGCATGTCGCTGTCCTCGGAAATTATATCCATAAATGATAGGCTGTTTCCATCGCCGTCCATATCAAGCGAGTCAGAAAGCGAAACATCCCCTGCACTTTTTTTCAACCCTCTAAAGTGCATCAAAACCTCGTTTTCGACACAGCGTGAGGCGTAAGTAGCAAGCCTTACACCTTTGTCGGGCTTGTATGTGGTAACACCTTTGATAAGCCCGATTGTACCGATAGAGATTAAATCCTCTTGGTCACTCACCTGAGTATAATATTTTTTCACGATGTGAGCAACCAGACGTAAATTGTGCTCAATTAGCTTGTTTCGGGCTGTAATATCACCTGTTTCCAGCCATTTTTCTACATAAATTTTTTCACTTTCTGCATCCAAAGGACTGGGAAAAGCGCCTGTCGACGTTCCCATACGGAGCATTAAAAAACTTGTGCTGAGTAAAACCATAAAAGCACTTGCAAGCATAAGAAAGCCTCCCTTCCCTTTACTTTATGCTTGCATAAATTTGTCCAACGACAAAAAAATAAAACTTTACCTAAATTTAGGCAATTTTCCGACTGTCGGAATTGGTCGTTTCTTCTGTTTATTAAGCAAAAAAGAGATGTGAATTTTTTTCACATCTCTTTTATATTATTCGTCACAACCACAAGAATTGTCTTTTTTAGTATTACAAGACTTCCCATGAGGGCAACCTACGCACTTAGAACCGCTTTTTTTCTCACGAATTATGTAAGAAATTGCAAGCCCTAAGATAACAACTACAACTAAAACAATAATTATATTAGTCATATTAAGCTACTTTTTTTGCAGCCTTATACTTAGCATCAGCTTTTGCGTTACCTTTTTTAACAAGGACAACAACAAGTGCAAACATAGCAACAACAGCAATTAATCCGCCGACAAATCCTTCGCCAACTGCACCTGTTGTAGCAAGTGTTCCGATTTGGTATACAAGGTATGCAACCACATAACCAATACCAAATTGAAGACCGATACCAGCCCAAAGCCATTTTTTACTTTGCATTTCAGAGTTCATAGCACCGATAGCTGCAAAGCAAGGTGGTGTGAAAAGGTTGAACATCAAGTAAGCTAAAGCTGCAATTGATGTAATTCCCATTGTTTCAGCAACAGTAACTGCACCGTCAACAAGCTCTAGAGCGTCTGTGTCGATGAAGTTTGTGATACCGAAAACAACTGCAAGTGTTCCAACAACGTTTTCTTTAGCGATGAAGCCTGTAACAGCCGCCGCTGCAAGTTGCCATGCGCCAAAGCCGAGTGGGATAAATAGGAGTGCAAATGGATTTGCAATTCCTGCAAGAATGCTAGTGTGTTCCATTCCCTCTTCAACGACATTGAAGCTGAAATCGAAAGTTTGCATCATTTGAACAGCCGCATTACAAATTAGGATAATTGTTGCAGCTTTAACAACGAAAGATTTACCACGTTGTAGCATAACAAGTGCCGCACGTTTAATGCTTGGGAATTTGTATTCAGGTAGTTCAATGATGAAGAAAGAACGAGCGTGTTTTTCACCTGTAATTCTTACGATGATAAATGCGCAAAGAATGATTAGCAAAATTCCGCTGAAATACATAAGTGTGTTAACCCAGCTAGCACCATCAAAGAATACACCAGCGAAAAGAGCAATAACAGGAAGTTTTGCTCCGCAAGGCATAAATGGAGTTAGCATAGCTGTTGTTCTTCTTTGTCTTTCGTTTTGGATAGTACGAGAAGCCATAACACCAGGGATTGCACATGCTGTACCAACAACCATAGGAATGATTGATTTACCTGAAAGTCCAACTGGTTTTAGGTATCTATCCATGACAACCGCAACACGAGCCATGTAACCGCAGTCTTCTAGTAGTGCAAGCATGAAGAATAGAACCATGATAAGTGGCAAAAATCCGACAACCGCACCGACACCGCCGATGATACCGTCAACTAGTAGAGCAGATAGAACCGGTGAAGCATCTTCGCCCATAGCACCGCCGACAACTTCCATAAATCCTTCTATGTAACCAACCAAAAGGTCAGCAATTGGAGGTCCTACATATGTTTGAGATAGTGTGAAAACTACCCACATAACAGCAGCGAAAATTGGGATACCCCAGAATTTGTGAGCTAGAACACGGTCAACTTTATCTTGTGTTGTTTGAGCATGGCTGCTTGTTTTACGTTTTTCAGCAGCTGATACAACAGTTGAAACAAAGTTAAATCTTTTTTTGTCAGACTCTGAAACAGCTTTTTCGTCGCTTTGGTTAGCATTGTCAGAATATGGAGCTTTTTGACCTTGTCCTTGAAGAGAAATTGCAGTTTTGATAAGTTCTTCAAGTCCGTTGTCCTTAGTTGCGATTGAAGTTGTTTCAACAACTGGACAGCCCATTTTTTCAGATAGTTTTTTAGTATCAATGTTGATTGATTTTTTCTTGTTGATATCGGCTTTGTTTAGGGCGATAACAACAGGAATGTTAAGCTCCATTAGCTGTGTTGTGAAAAACAAGCTACGGCTTAGGTTTGTAGCATCGACAATGTTGATGATAACATCAGGGTTTTCGTCTTTAACATAAGCCCTTGTGATACTCTCTTCAGATGTGAACGGTGACATTGAATATGCACCTGGGAGGTCGACAGCCATAATCTCTCCGCCTGCGAACAGGGAATTTTTTATGGGAGCTTCTCTCTTTTCAACAGTAACACCTGCCCAGTTACCGACTTTTTCTTGCTTGCCTGTAATGGCATTGTATAAAGTCGTTTTACCACTGTTAGGGTTACCGGCTAACGCAATTTTCATCCTTTTTCCTCCAAAATGTAATGAATTTCTTAGTTCCAACTAACTTTTAGACAAAAAGAAAAGCCTTGACTATATTATATTAAAATAGCCTCAGCGAGTTCTTTGTCAATACCATAGCGTCCGTCTTTAACTGCAATGACATAATTTTCAGCCAGAACAGAAATGACAGTTACCATTTCGCCTTCAAAGCAACCGAGAGAGAATAAAAAGCGTTTCATTTCTTCGTCATTTGTGCTTATCGCCGAAATGACACATGTCTCTCCGACTTTAGCAGTTGTCAGATTGTTTTTGCTCATATTTGCTCTCCTTTGTTATTAGCGCATAGTAAGTTAGTTGCAATGAACTAATTATCGATTTAATATACCATACTATGACCTTTTTGTCAAGGGGTAAGTTTTCGTTGCGACGAAAAGAATGCTCTCCGAGGGGGAGTTTTGCATCGACAAAGAGAACGAGAGAGTTTTCGCTTCGGCGAAAAGCACGAGAGAACGAGAGAACGAGAGAACGCGCTCCGCTGGGGTAACTTTTTCACGTGAAAAAGTCACCAAAAAACGTCGGAGTCTCGTCTCCGAACACGAGTGACGAAAGCGGGTGCTGAGTATACAGGCTGAATTAACTGGCAAGCCCTGAACTAGTTACCATCGCACTAAGTTAGAGCGTAGTCACGGCTGTCGCCTGATTTCTTCCCGTTGGCTACTCACTTGCAAAATAATATAGTAGGAGGGTCTATTTAAACCTGTAGGATACCAAGTTTGCACAACGCTTCGTATCTAACAGTTTTAAATAGACCCTCCTACTCGTGGATTTGCTAGCTAGTAATTTACGCTCATACAGGCGTTTAGCCTGCCGAAAACCTCAG
>CAYJOS010000158.1:0-4924 GCA_964371875.1 uncultured Oscillospiraceae bacterium
CCATTACAGCAGTTTTTCTGTGTAGGATTTTCACCCACTTTACTATTAAATGCAGTAACTGCATGCCTCATGAGTATTCAATTATTTGTCATTTTATCATAACTAGGTACTTAATGTCAATATTTTTCAGAATAGTATGAGGGTCTATTTAAACCTTTAATATACGAACCGTTTTGCAGAGTTCGTATTTTACAGGCTTAACTAGACCCTTCAATTATATAGTTATTCGAATGATTATCCAATGGGAACTCATCAGTCGTCAGTCAAGGATTGCTTTTTTTCGTCGCAACTAAAATTCCCTATAATTTAGTTGAAATTATACTCTGTGACAATTTTTTCACGCCCTAAAGTCACATCGTTAAAGTATTCATAGAAAGAAATCCCAAGGTAACTACCCGAAATATTATAAACATTTTTATAGCCATTTCCCTGCAAAGCAAGGCAAGCGTTATAGCTTCTTTGTGAAGAACGGCAATGAAGATAAACAGGCTTGTCTTTTGGAATTTCGCTCATTCTGTCACGTAATTGGCTTAGAGGAACGTTAACAGCCCCTTTTAGGTGTGATTTTTCATATTCACGTGGCTCACGAACGTCGACAATATATGCACCGCTTTCGACAAGTCCACGAACTTCGCTCACACGCACTTGCTTAAATTTATTTCCAAGTAAGTTGAGAGAAACAAGTGCCGCCATATTTGTCGGGTCTTTTGCGGTTGACATCGGAGGAGCATAGCAAAGTTCAAGGTCGGCGATATCGTTTAATGTAGCGTTGAATTTGATTGCAGTTGCGATTATATCAACACGTTTTGAAGCGTCGCCCTTTGAGATAGCTTGAGCGCCCAAAACTCTGCCTGTTGGCACTTCGTAAATCAGTTTGAAGAAAAATGGCGTAGCATTTGGCATAATTCCGACTTTGTCTTGTGGAATTATAAAAGTTATGTCGTAATTAAGCCCATTTGCGTTGCAAGCGTGTTCGTTCAAACCTGTTGCGGCGGCGTTATAGTCAAATACTTTTATGCAAGATGAGCCGATAAATCCACGGCTTTCTGGAGCAATTCCGTGAATGTGATTAGCCGCTTGACGAGCTTGTTTTTGAGCGGGACCTGCAAGAGGTAGTGCAAAGTTTTTATGTGTAATCGCATTGGTAACTTCAACCGCATCACCAACTGCATAAATGTCATCGTCGCCCAAAACTTGCCAATTTGCATTGACTTTTATGTGACCGCTTTTTGTGAGTTCAATTCCAGCCAAAGCCGCAAGAGCTGTGTCGGGTTTCACGCCTATAGCCATGACGACAGCGTCGCCTTCAATAACAGTTTCATCCTCTAAAATTAGCTTGTTTTTGTCGTATTTTACCGCTTTTTTGCCAAGGATGAGTTTAACCCCGTGGTCGTGCAATTCCTTGTGCAAAATTTGAACCATGTCATAGTCAAATGGTCGCATAATTTGATTATCAGCCTCGACTAAAGTGACTTCAAAACCTGCTTCTTTAAGGTTTTCAGCAACTTCAACACCGATAAATCCACCGCCGACAACTGTGATTTTTTTGACATTATTATTTCCATTTATATAGTCATAAAGCTTTGAAACGTCAACAACATTTTTAACTATAAAAGTGTTTGAATTTTCCCAACCTTCAAGCTTTGGGACAATAGCATTTGCACCTGGGGCAAGGATTAATTTGTCATAATTTTCGCAGTATTCTGTGCCGTCGGCTTGTCTGACTTTAACTGATTTATTCGCACGGTCGATAGCAACAACTTCGCTTTCAACTCTTGCGGTGATGTTATATTGATTGTGAAAAACCGTGGGATTCATAAGCACTAAACCGTCGTGAGATTTGATTTGATTGCTCAAACGATAGGGTAAACAGCAGTTTGAGAAAGACACGTGAGGGCCTTTTTCAAACATAATAATTTCCGCTTTTTCATCTAATCTTCTAAGTCTTGCGGCTGTTGAAGCACCGCCTGCAACTCCGCCTACGATAACATATTTCATAGCAATTCCTCCGATTTTATTTTGCAATTCTCGTTTCTAAATCATAAAAACAAGCAAGAATTTCTTCAAATTACACTACTCATATTATACTAATTTTTAGGAAAAAATTCACCCTATTAATAGTGAAAAACTTGCAGTATTTGAGATGTAAATTTTGGATATTTAGTACAATCGACATTGAAAATAGACAAAAACTGTGTTATAATTTATGCAAATTGTAAATTCATATTTTGTGATGAATATAATACTTCAAATATGTTAAAAATAATAATCACTTTTCTAGGTGGTGGATATGAAAAAACTTTTAAGCGTAATAGTACCATGTTATAACGAGGAGCAATCGCTTCCTTATTTTTACAACGAAATAAAAACCATAGCGCAAAAAATGTCCTCAGACTGTGATTTTGAGTTTTTGTTTATCGACGATGGGTCAAAAGACTTGACCATGACCATAATTAAAAATTTAGCTAGCCAAGATGAGCGTGTGCGATACATTTCATTTTCCAGAAATTTCGGCAAAGAAGCGGCGATTTATGCAGGATTACAGCACGCAAAAGGCGATTTTGTGACTTTAATGGACGCAGATTTGCAAGACCCACCCTCTCTTTTACCAGAAATGTTGCGATTAATTTTAGAAGAAAACTATGATTGCGTTGCAACAAGACGTGTAAGCCGAAAAGGCGAACCGCCGATTAGGAGCTTTTTTGCACGTTCATTTTACAAAATTATCAACAAAATGAGCAACATTGAAATGGTGGACGGTGCAAGAGATTATCGGCTTATGACTAGGCAAGTTGTGGATGCGGTTTTACAGATTAAGGAATATAATCGTTATTCAAAAGGCATTTTCAGCTTTGTGGGTTTTGACACAAAATGGCTGGAATATGAAAACATTGAGCGAGTTGCAGGGGAAACGAAGTGGTCGTTTTGGAAATTATTTAAATATGCAATTGAGGGAATTTTGTCATTTACAGTCGTTCCGCTGGCGTTTGCCTCATTTTTTGGCATATTTATTTGCCTACTTTCCTTTGTGTTCATAGTTTTTATAGTTGTACGCGCGCTGATTTGGGGCGACCCTGTAGACGGCTGGCCGTCCACTGTGAGCATCATTATGTTCCTTGGCGGAGTTCAACTTTTGTGTACGGGAATTTTGGGGCAATATCTTTCAAAAAACTATTTGGAATCAAAAAATCGACCTATTTATATAGTAAAAGAGACAAATGGAAAAGAGGAAAATTAAATGAACGAAATCATAAAATCTTTATTTGACCGCAAATCCGTGCGAGATTTCGAGGACAAAACAGTTGATAATGACACCGTAAAACTACTGCTGGAAGCAACGCTACAAGCACCTAGTGCAGGCAATCAAATCCTTTACAGCATCATCAACGTAACCGACCAAGAGTTGAAAAATAAGCTTGCAGTGACCTGTGATAATCAGCCTTTTATCGCAAAAGCGCCATTGGTTTTTGTGTTTGTTGCCGACCACACAAGGTGGCACAAAAGCTTTGAAATTACAGGCTCAGAACCTAGAAAACTGGGCGTCGGCGACCTATTCCTTGCCATAACCGACACGGCGATTGCGGCGCAAAATATGGTGGTTGCCGCCGAAAGTTTGGGGCTTGGGAGTTGTTACATAGGCGATATTTTGGAAAATTGTGAGGAGCATAAAACCTTACTAAATTTACCAAAAAACGCAGTTCCTGTTTGTATGCTTGTTCTCGGCTATCCGACAGAGCAACAGCTACGCAGAAAAAAGCCGACAAGATTTGATATTAAATATGTAGTGGGCGAAAATTCTTATCCTCATTTATCTGATGAAGAATTGAAAAAATGTTACGAAACTCGTGAAAAACTGGATGGAAAGACTGAAATTCGAGAGTTTTCAGAATATATGCAAGCATTTTGCAAAAGAAAGTTTAACAGTGATTTCAGCCGTGAAATGACACGTTCAGTCAGTGAATATTTGAAAGAATTTGAAAGCAGTAATTGACATTTTAAATTAGAATATTAATTTGCAATTAGGACATGATAAACACAGAAAAATAGAGAAAGGAGTGTTTTCATGGACAGAATTGCGCTGATTTTTGCTATAGTCGGTGGCTTGAACTGGGGTAGCATAGGGATTTTTAAATTTGACCTTGTTGCCTGGATTTTCGGAGGACAAACAGCCACGGTCAGCCGTATAGTATACACATTGGTAGGACTTGCGGCGGTTTGGTGTATTTCTCTGCTTTTCAGGGAGAGAGCCCTAGACGAGAGTATGTAAATATTGTATAGACAGGTGGTTTTTTAAGTCACCTGTTTTACTATGGCAGTTTGCTCGAAAAGTCCCAAAGGACTTTCTCGACAAACTGAAAGATTTTCGTTTCGGCGAAAAGAGCGAGAGAACGAAAGAATTTTCGTTGCGACGAAAAGGAAACGCGCTCCGAGGGAGAATTTTCGTTGCGACGAAAAGGAAACGCGCTCCGCTGGGGTAACTTTTTCACGTGAAAAAGTCACCAAAAAACGTCGGAGTCTCGTCTCCGAACACGAGTGACGAAAGAGGGTGCTGAGTATACAGGCTTTATTAGAAGGCAAGCCCAGAAACAGGAGCAATCGCACGAAAAGAGAGTAAAACGAACAAGGGCTAATCGCCCTTTGGGTGTCCCGTTGGCTACTCACTAGAAAGATTATATAGTAGGAGGGTCTATTTAAGCCTTAAAGATACCAAGCCAAAGCAACGCTTCGTATCTTACAGACCTGAATAGACCCTCCTACTCGCAGATTTTGCTGGTGAGTAGTCAACGGGCTTTTAGCAGGCGACAGCCGTGACTACGCTCTAACTTAGTGCGATGGTAACTGCTTCGGGGCTTGCCAGTTAATTACTCTTGTATACTCAGCACCCTAACCGCATCCCACCGTTCGGGGGTGTTTCCCCGACAAG
>CAYJOS010000159.1:0-4608 GCA_964371875.1 uncultured Oscillospiraceae bacterium
CAGCGGAGCGCGTTTTCTTTTTTGTCGCAACAAAAAATTCTCCGTTCTCTCGTTCCCCTCGTCTTTTTCGCCGAAGCGAAAATCTCCTTGTCCTATTAGTCGAAGATTAATTCTCAAAAAACTTAATTTCAAAAGCAAAAAGGAGCAGATTTCTCTGCCCCTTAATAGTTAAATTATTAAATTTTACTGATTTTCTCTCTAACCGACAAAACAGAAGTCGGAGTAACAGAAAGCTCATCAATACCAATCTTACAGAAGAACTCAGTAAGTTCAAGATCTGCACCAAGTTCACCGCAAATACCAATCATGATACCATTATCGTGGGCATTTTTTGCAGCCATTTCAATAAGACGCAAAATTGCATCGTGATGAATGTCGCAAAATTGCTCAATGCTCTCATTTTGACGGTCAACAGCCATGGTATATTGTGTCAAATCGTTAGTACCAACACTGAAGAAGTCAACTTCTTTTGCAAGCAGGTCAGAAATGACAGCTGCAGCAGGAGTTTCAATCATAATTCCGACAGGAACGTCAGGTTTGAAAACAACTTTTTCTGCGATAAGCTCGCTTTTAACTTCAGCGATGATTTCTTTTGCTTTTTGAACTTCCCATACAGATGTTACCATTGGTAGCATAATATGGATATTTCCGTGGAAAGCAGCTCTTAGAAGTGCTCTGATTTGAGTTTTGAAAATCTCAGGTTTTGTTAGGCAAATTCTAAGCGCACGAAGTCCCATTGCAGGGTTTTCTTCGACAGGCAAATTGAAATATGAAGCTTGCTTGTCCGCACCGATATCAAGTGTACGAATGATGACAGGTTTGCCGTTCATTTTCTTTGCAACTGCACTGTAAGCTTTAAATTGCTCTTGCTCAGTTGGGTAGTCTGTGCTTTCAAGATATAGGAATTCACTTCTGAAAAGACCGATACCCTCAGCGCCGTTTTCAAGAACAGAATCAACGTCAGCGACACAGCCGATATTTGCATAAACGCCCATATGTCTGCCGTCTTTTGTGACTGTTGCTTTATCTCTAAACTCTAAAAGTCTTGATTGTTCGCCTTCTAAAGCTTCTTTCTTTTTCATCTTTTCAGCTAGGCTAGCTTCGTCTGGGTCAACGATAATTTCGCCTGTTTCACCGTCCAAAATGATGGTTTTTCCGTCATATTCTTCAAGCAAACTGTCGCCCAAACCGATAACAGCAGGAATGCCCAAAGTTCTTGAGAAAATTGCTGTATGAGAGTTTTTACTACCCATAACAGTTGCAATTCCTAGAACTCTTTCACGGTCGAATTGTGCAGTTTCACTTGGTGTGAAGTCGTCGCCAGCATAGATTGTAGGCTCTGTGTAAGAGCTTTTATCCATAGCAACGTCAAGCAAAATTTCGATAACACGGCGAGAAACGTCGAAAACGTCAACCGCACGAGCTTTCATATACTCGTCTTCCATTTCAGCAAACATAGCTGAAAATTGTTTTGCAACTTCGCTAACTGCATATTCAGCGTTAGATTTGTTGTCTTTAATATAGTCGACAATTGTGTCATGATAATCCAAATCTTCGAGCATCATTTGGTGAATTTCGAAAAGAAGTGAATTTTCTTTACCCAATTTTGCAGCAGTTTCAACTGCAAGGTGACCAAGTTGAGTTATAGCAAGAGTTCTTGCGCTTTCAAAACGATCTACTTCAGCTTTTGTATCAGAAACTTCTTTAAATTCAACTTCTAGAGCTTTTTGACCGCAGAAGCTGATTTTTCCGATTGCAATACCTTTTGATACGCCTGTTCCTTGTAGTTTAATCATAGCTTTACCTCGACTTATAGGTTATTTGTTAGGAATTCTTTAACAGCTTCAAGAGCTTCATTTTCGTCGTCGCCTTCGATTGTAACAACGAGTTCATCGCCTTTTTTTGCTGCCATGCCCATGATAGCAAAAAGTTTTTTACCGTCAGCTTTTTTTTCGCCTTTTTCAAATTTGATTGTTGATGAGAATTTTTGCATTTCTTTGACTAAAAGTCCTGCAGGGCGAGCGTGGATTCCTTGTTCGTCTTGGATTACGTAGCTAAATGTTGTCATAGTGAGTTCCCTTTCTTATTCCAAAATTATTTAATGAATTTTTCATATTAAATATGAAAAAGTTTACGCAAAATTAATTTTTATAATTATACCATATTTCATATTAGAATACAATAATTCATACATGTCATATTTTACAAAATTTTGTTAAAATATTAGCAATTATTCATGAATGTGAACTTAATTACTATTTTTCTAAAAAATTTTTTTGTATTTTTATGCAAAATTATATCAAAAGCTATCCTACTTATGAATTGTATTTCATTTAACTATGTGTTAAAATCTTATTAAAACAGTAAACAGGAGAATTATATGAACATTTCAATACGCAAAGTAAAAATAGATGATGCCTCAAAAATTCTGGATATTTATTCAAAACACATCAATGATACCATCGTGACTTTTGAAACAACCGTGCCCTCAATCACAGAGTTTGAAGAGAGAATAAAAACCATCTCGAAAACTTACCCATATCTTGTCTGCACTAATGACAACGAACTTGTCGGCTATGCTTACGCAACTAAATACAGGGAGCGTGAGGCGTATAAATATAGCGTCGAAATTGCGATTTATGTGTCTGAAAATTTCCAAAAAAAAGGGGTTGGCAAACTTTTGCTTGCCAACCTACTTGATGAATTAAAAGCGAATAATTTTTGCAGTGTTTACTCCTGCATATCAGTGCCAAACGAACCAAGTGTTAAACTTCACGAACATTTTGGATTTACAGAAATTGGTGTTTTCCACAATGCTGGGCGAAAATTCGACAAATGGATAGATGTAGTTTGGCTAGAAAAATGCTTGCTATAAGCTTAATTAGTCGTTAGAGCTGGGAGTTGGGAAATATGGACGCAGAACCATAGCGACATTATAAAGTGGCATACTTTGCAAAATGATTTTACCTGGCCCTTTTACAACAGTGTTGAAAACTCCTTCTCCGCCGAAGAACATATTTTTTAGTCCTTTGACAGATTCGATGTCCATTGTGCAAGTGCTGTCCATCATTACAAGATAACCTGTGTCGATTATCATTGATTGACCAGCGGCGAGCTCATATTCAATAGCTGCACCGTCAACTTCAGCAAAGCACATACCGCTACCTGAAACTTTTTGCATGATAAAACCTTCACCACCAAAAAGTCCTGATCCGATTTTTTTGTTGAAATGAATTGAAAGCTCAACGCCTTCTGTGCCTGCTAGAAATGCAGATTTTTGCAAAATTACGGGTTTATCAGGTGTAACTTCAATTGGGACGATAGAGCCTGGGAAAGATGAAGCGAACGCAATTTCGCCTTCGCCACCCTCAGCAGTGTAGCGGTTTTGGAAAATATTTTCGCCTGAAAATAATCTACCGAGCATTTTTTTAGCGCCACCACCAACAGTTTCCATTTTCATGTTGGGCGTCATCCAACTCATAGAACCGCTTTCGTTCATCATTGATTCGCCAGCGCTTAGTTTGCAAATCAAAACGGGAAGAGAATCGCCTTTAACTGTGTATTGCATAATAAACCTCCAATATGTAATTTGTAATATGTAAAATTATACCATATTATGTTTTATTTTTCAAGTTAAATGTTAATTATGTAATTTTTTGTATAATTTTACTTTTGAGTTATATGGTTGTTCGACATATTTAATAGAAGAAATCCTCGGCCCAGAAACTCCATATTTTGGGTTAAAACCAAACAAGTTTATATACTCATGCAAGTCATTTTCTTCGTTTTCCATTGCAAGCAAAACTTGCAGAGTAGCGGTTGCGTCGTCAATTGCCCTGTGGGTATTTTGCGTATCAACTTTATATTCAGCAACAGCATTGTCGAGCTTGTGTGGATAGGCTCGTCTGTCTTTATAAACTGTCAAGGCATCAAGCATTTTTACATTTTTCAAAAGTGCAGGATTTCCAAATTTTGATAGAATAAAATATAAAAAGCAGAGGTCAAACTGGGCATTATAGCAAATAATTAAAGGTTTTGAGCAGTTCAAAATGTTTGAAATTTTCTCAACCGCTTCATTTTTAGAAATGCCATCAAGCTCTAAATCATTAGCAGTTATGCCTGTTAAGTCAGTAATGAAACTGGGCAGTTTTTTGCCCTCACTGAGCTTGATTAGAATATTCAGGCTGCTATCTGTTATAATTTCACCATTGTCATTTTGAAGTCTAATTGCTCCAAATTCGATAATTTCGTCTTTTTTGCAGTCAATTCCAGTGGTTTCGACATCAAAAATTATAATATTGTCAAAGTCTTTAAATAATGAGTTTAGCATAAATTTTCCTTTCAATAAATAATCTGAAAAATCAGATTATTTATATGGCATCGCCGCCGGTTGCCACAAGGTGGCGAGGCGGACGTGCCAATTTATTTTATGCCTTTTTCTCGTCACTGACGTGACAACCGAAAAAATGGCAAATTTATATTAGATTTGTTACAAATCTAATATAAATTTTTCTATGGAAATAAGATAGTAATTTACAATATCTTCTATGGGAATTTTTCTCTTACCCTCAAACCACCATTTTATAATTTCGCTGAAAGATTTTATCA
>CAYJOS010000160.1:0-4353 GCA_964371875.1 uncultured Oscillospiraceae bacterium
CAGCGGAGCGCGTTTTCTTTTTTGTCGCAACAAAAAATTCTCCGTTCTTTTCGTCGCAACGAAAAATCTCTTTTTTATGACGAAAAATCCTGTGAATTAAAAAAATTCACAGGATTTTATAATTAATATAGCTTATTTCTCTACAATTTCAAGAATTTGCATTGGACATTCTTTAACACAAATTCCGCAAGCAATACATTTTGTAGGAACATCATCGCCAACTCTAACAATGACATTAAATGGACATTCGTCAACACATTTTCCGCATTTTGTACATGTCTTTTTATTGATCATGTAAACACCTTTTGCGTTTTGTGTGATAGCACCAGCTTCGCAAACTTTTGCACATTTTCCGCATTGAACGCAGACGTTAACAAGTGGAGTTTGGTCAGCTTTTTCACCGATTACGATGCAAGATTTTGTGATATCAGCTTCCTTATAAAACGCAAGTGAGCATGAGTTCATGCATTGATAGCAAGTTTTGCATTGTAGGCGGTCTGTACATTTTAGTTTTTTCATTTGTATAATCCTCCAAATAAAATTAAAATTCAGGCGAAAAAAGTAGTATTTCCGCTGTTATTTCCATTTTATCACAGAGGGTATGGGTTAGTATACGGAAACAATTGAAATTATTTTCCAATTTTAAAAGTTAACTCATTAATATCAGGTGAGCACTTTTCGGGTACCAATCCCATTTTCGCTGAGCTGTCAGTATCCTTCAAACCATTTCCCGTTACGATGCTGACAATTTTTGCATTTTTCGGTATCAAGCCACGGTCAACCGCCTTTTTTATCCCTGCGGTTGCGGTTACACCAGCCGGCTCGCCGAAAACTCCTTGTGTTCGCCCAAGCAAGAACATGGCTTCCAAAATTTCGGTATCTGACACATTTATTGCCAATCCGTTTGACTCTTTTATAGCAAGCAACGCCTTATGGGGATTTCTGGGAATTCCAACTGCAATGGAGTCAGCAAATGTGTTTTCAGCCTGTGGAGTGAGCGGTTTTCCAGTTTCAAAAGCGGTGTTTGTAGGGCAACAGCCCTCAGCTTGCACAGAAATCAGCCTTGGCAATTTGTCAATAAGCCCCAGTGCAAACATGTCTTTGAAACCTTTCCAAACGCCTGCGATCGTGCAACCATCTCCGACTGAAACTGCGACAAAATCGGGTGCTTTGAACTCCATTTGTTCGCAAATTTCGAGTGAAACCGTCTTTTTCCCCTCGCTTAAATATGGATTTATTGCTGCATTTCTATTATACCATCCATATTTTTCTATCGCTGATTTGGATAATTCAAAAGTTTGTCCATAATCGCCTTGTACCGAGATTACATTAGCCCCAAAAACCAAAAGTTGAGCAACTTTTCCCTTAGGAGCACGCTCGGGTACGAAGATGTAAGTTTTCAGCCCTGCCGCCGCTGCATTTCCTGCAAGTGAGGATGCAGCATTACCTGTGCTAGAGCATGAAATTGTGTCGAAACCTGCCTCAATTGCCTTGGTTACAGCAATTGCTGAGGCTCTATCTTTGAGTGATGCAGTTGGGTTCACCCCGTCGTCTTTGATATATAAACTTGTAAGTCCTAGCTCTTTTCCTAGCTTTTCCCCCTTATAAAAGGGGCTAAAACCCACTCTTAGAGGTGAAGTCGGGCTGTCACTTTCAACAGGCAACAAAGCCCTGTATCGCCACATGGAGGCTTCAGGACAAGAAGTTAAAAATTCTCTTGTTAGGATAGTTTTGATATAATCGTAATCATAAATTACATCTAAAATGCCCGAACAGTCACAAGTTGCGACTGTCGGTGTGGCTTCATTTTCTTTTCCGCATAAAGTGCATTTACAACAAATTACATTTTTCATTATAAAACCCTCAATACACCTGTTGCTTCGTTAAATTCGTTTATCAAATAATCAAGTTCTGTAACTTGATTATGCACAGCTTTCCAAGTATTGTCAGTGTCGTACCAAAGTGAATTTAGCTCTTCCACAGTTTTTCCTTGTTGCTCAACCCAAGTGTAATATTTTAAATTGTGAACGCGTTTTCTCTCAGGGTAAGTCAGTTCAAGCATAGAATCGGTCTTTAGTGCAAGCATGTGAACTGCGTGGTCGAGCATAGCTTTTTGATAGGAATACTCGCCTTTTTCAGCGGTTTGCTCTGCAATTCTGCTTTCGTACATGCCTGAATAGTCAGTCAAAACTGTTGCAACTACATCTTTTTCGGTTAGTTCATAATATTTTGCCATTTTTATACAGCAAAGTACATTTGCAATTCCTGAAATTCCCATCCACGACAGTTTTTCAATGAAATCTGGTGCTAATCCTAGCTCTTTTTCCAAATATTCCTTGCCTTTTTCGTCGTTAAACAAGCGGAGCAAGGATTGTGAGTCCTCGTCGTCGATGGCAATTGCAAGGTCAGTATTTTTTACATTGTGAATATATGGAATATGTTTATCGCCAATTCCCTCAATTCTGTGCTCACCAAATCCATTATTTAGGATAGTTGGGCATTGAAGAGCCTCGCCAACCGCAATTTTTAATCCGTTATATTTTTCCTTCAAATAATCGCCAGATCCGATAGTTCCGGCACTTCCAGAAGTGAAACAAGCACCGGCAAAATTGTCACCATCACGCTTAATCGACTCAAAAAGGCTCTCAAGAGCCGAACCAGTTACCTGATAATGCCAGAGATGATTTCCCATTTCCTCAAATTGGTTAAAAATCATGCAATTATCTTCATTTTTAAGCTCGTTTGTTTTGTCAAAAATTTCCTTAACATTTGACTCAGAACCAGGAGTTTTGATAACTTCACCCGCAATGGTCGAAAGCCAATCAAAACGCTCACGGCTCATGCCCTCAGGCAAAATTGCAACGCTGTCCACCGACAAAAGTTTCGAGTTGAACGCACCTCCACGGCAGTAATTTCCCGTGCTTGGCCAGACAGCTTTATGGTATTCTGAGTCGAATTGACCAGTTACAAGTCGTGGCACAAGGCAACCGAAAGAAGCACCAACTTTGTGGCAACCTGTTGGAAACCATTTTCCAACCATAGCAACAATTCGACAAGGAACACCTGTCAATTTTGGTGGAAGTTCTATATAATTGGGTGTTTTCTGAAATAATCCGCCACTTTCTTTTGCCTCATTTTTCCATGTTATGCGGAAAAGATTAATCGGATTTACGCACCACAACCCGACTTCCTTCAAACTTTCTTTAATTTTTTCAGGAATTTCATCAGGATTTTTCATTTGTGCAAAAGTTGGAATAACAACTTTGTTCTCTCTCGCTTTTTCAATATTTTTCTTTAAAATATCGCTGTTTTTACGTAAGTCAATCATGCTAAAATCCTCCCTGTCGACCTCTTTTAAAGTCTATCTTTTATCCCTTAAATCGTCAGATTTTGCGTCAAAATATGAGTATAATGTATATTTCGAAATTCCAAAATGCTTTGAAACTTTGTCGCCTGAGCGTGTGATTAAGAAAGCTCCCGAATTTGAAAGGAACTTAATCGCCTTAATTTTGTCATCTTTTGTCATAAGTGGAACAGGTTTTCCAATTAATTCCACAGACTGTCTAATCAAATCATCAAGTAAGTCATTGACATTTGATGGAACTGAATGCGAGCTTGGTTCTGGCTTGAACGACGCTTTTGTGATGTCTGTTACAGAGCTTAGCAAGAATGAAAGCCTTGTAATATCATGGTTTACACACAACAGGGCGCAGACTGCTCCGCTGGAATTTCTTATAAACATGGTGGACGATTTTAAAATTTTACCATCTCCCGCCGTGGTAACAAAGCCCAGTTTATCGTTAAACTGATTGTCCTTATAACTCTCATGCGGAAGCAAAACATCGCCATTTTTTCTTCCAGTAACATGACCGTTTACGATATAAACGATTTGCTCATGGTTTTTAGCACTTATATCGCAGACAAGTGCCTCACAATCGTTTCCAAGTTGGGCAGCAAAGGTATCTGCAATTCGTCTAAGTCCGCTTAAAATTTGTTCATCTATCATATCAATGCTCCTTTCGCTACATTGCTAAAGCAAAATGTAGTAATATATCAGCCCACTCGGAAACCATTGCTTCTCAAGTTTATTATCCTATTCGGATAATTTTAGCTGAATTATTTTATTCCTATTAATCTATACTCTTTACTTTATCACATTATTATAAAAAATCAATAATTTTAAGCAATAAATTCTCTTAATTTTTTAATTTTGTTTGACTTTACTAGTTTAGCTAGCAATAATATGGTTAAATAAGGAAATTCGACAAACATTTTTGTAATTGATTAAAATATTTTAACTATAACTTGCAAAAAATTATTTATGAAATTTTACAATAAAAGTCTATGCAAAGG
>CAYJOS010000161.1:0-4303 GCA_964371875.1 uncultured Oscillospiraceae bacterium
TGTTCACCAGGTTGGGTTAAGTTCTGCGAACACTATTACCCTGACATGATTCCAAATCTATCCACATGTAAGTCACCACAACAAATGTTTGGTGCTCTTGCTAAAACTTATTTTGCTGAGAAAAAAGGTATAGACCCCAAAAACATTGTTTCTGTCAGTGTTATGCCTTGCACAGCTAAGAAATTTGAAATTGATAGAGATGACCAATCAGCTGTTGATGGACTTCAAGATGTTGATATTTCAATCACAACTCGTGAGCTAGCGTATTTGATTAAAAAATGTGGTATTGACTTCGCGCTTCTACCTGATAGCGATTTCGACAATCCTATGGGTGAATCAACTGGTGCTGGTGTTATTTTCGGTGCAACTGGTGGTGTTATGGAAGCTGCACTTCGTACTGCGGTTGAAAAACTAAGCGGACAAGAGCTTGCACACCTCGACTTCAACGAAGTTCGTGGCACACAAGGCATAAAAGAAGCAACATATAATGTTGCAGGCTTAGATGTTAAAGTTGCTGTTGTATCAGGACTTGCAAACGCAAGAGAACTGCTAGACAAAGTTAAATCAGGCGAAGCAAACTACCACTTCATTGAAATCATGGCTTGCCCAGGCGGTTGTGTAAATGGTGGTGGACAACCTATAGTTTGCGCTGAGGTTAGAAACAATGTTGATGTTAGAGCTTTAAGAGCTGGCGTTTTGTATAGAAACGATGCTAATAAACCTATCCGTAAATCACATGAGACCCCCTCAGTTATAAAAATGTACGAAGAATATCTTGGCGAGCCTGGCGGACACAAAGCTCACCACATTCTTCACACAAGCTATGTCCCCAGAACAATTAACTAAAAAATTCGCCTAAATACTACTCGATTTTGTAGATATTTAAGGGATATAAGGAAAAAATCCCACTGGCAATTTAGCTTAGTGGGATTTTTGATTTATGAAAAGAGGTAAAATTTCATTATGGAAGACTTGTATAAGATAATTTTTGGCGATAAAGAAACTGTCCATATAGGCGAAATTGAGGAGAAAAAATCGAAATTTATTGCACATATCAAAAAAGTTGAGAACGAAGACGAAGCGGTAAATTTTATAAAAGACATAAAAAAGAAGCACTATAATGCAACTCATAATTGCAGTGCTTTTGTAGTTGGGACGAAAAAAGAACTCACCAGAAGTAATGACGACGGAGAGCCAAGTGGAACTGCTGGAAAGCCGATTTTAGAGGTTTTGATGGGCAGTGACATTGTGAACATCGCCTGCGTTGTGACACGCTATTACGGCGGTACATTGCTTGGCACAGGTGGGCTGATTAGGGCGTATACTAACGCGACAAAAGCTGGCTTGAACCAGTGCAAAACAGCTAGAATGTGCCTTGGTAAATTAGTAAAAATCCACACAGATTACAATACTATAGGGAAAATTTTGCATGAATTAACCTTAAGAGGTTTGACCCAAGATGACAGCGAATATAGTGATGTAATCTCTCTAACGCTCACTTTACCAATCGAAATTGCGGATGATTTTACGGCGAAAATCACGGAAATCAGTGCTGGAAAAAGCCGTGTTGAGCTTGTTGAAGAAGTTTATTATGAAAAAATAGAGAATTGATTTGATGGTTTATTCATAGATTGTGCATAACTTCGCTCTCCCCCACTCAATTATATTTCATTATAAAAAAAGTAGCAAACGAATTTCGTTTGCTACTTTTTTATGGTGGACGATACAAGACTCGAACTTGTGACCTCCCGCACGTCAAGCGGATGCGCTACCAGCTGCGCCAATCGTCCGTGTTTTGTTGCTTAACAACGAAACTTAGTATACTACACATTTGATGTTTTGTCAACATAAATTTTACATTTTTTTATAATTTTTTTCAATACGGGGGTGCTCGAGGGGGCTCGACTTCCTCACATTGAAAGATTTTCGCTTCGGCGAAAAGACTGAGAGAATTTTCGTCGCAACGAAAATCTTTCGGAATGGTCAAGACCATTCCCTACGAGCAAAGCGAAAATTCTCTCGTTCTCTCGAGCTTTTCGCCCTTTTTGCACAAAAATGAACTGCTACGCAGTAATAATGTCAATTATAAGAAACAAAAGCCCTGCACTAAATATAACCGAAATTTGGTTCATTTTGAACTTTTTCAGTGCAATAAATGCCAAAACAACCAGTAAAATTGATGCAAGGTTAGCATTTTCAAGCGTTGGGCTAAGTTCACCCCAAATTGCAGTTATGAAAATTCCAAGCCCTGCCGAGGCAATTAATGCCACAACTGTTGGTCTTAAAGCACCCATAGCGCCTTGCATTAGCGACAAGTTTTTGTATTTTCTGTAAATGAAAAAGAAAATACTAACCACAATAAAAGGCGGTGTTACAAAGCCGATTGTCGCAATGATTGCTCCGCCCAATCCTGCAACCTTTGTACCGACAAAAGTTGCGGCATTTATGATAATCGGCCCTGGTGTGATTTGTGAAATGGTAATCAAATCCGTAAATTCTGCCATGGTAAGCCAGCCGTGCTTATGTACAACTTGCGACTCTATAAAAGGCAAGGAAGCATATCCCCCTCCGAGCGTGAAAATTCCGACATAGGCAAAACTTAAAAACAGCTCAAGGTAAATCATACAGTTTTACCTCCTCTGTCCTTGCGTATAACAGTGGCAATTGCGCCGAAAGCTCCTGCCGTTATCGCAATGTATGCCACATTAACCCCGACAAACCAAGCAAGGCAAAATGCGACAGTCATTATTACAATTGAAGGAATTTTTACGGGCTTGAAATATCCCTTTGCCATGTTCCAAACTGCGTCTATAATAACAGCGGCAATGCCCGATTGCATACCCTTCATAAATGAGGCTACATAGCTGTTTTCGTTCACAGCGTCATATACATAAAATACTGCTGATAAAATGACCAGTGGTGGGATAACTGTTCCTAAAGCTCCGACAATCGCCCCTAAAACACCTCGAAATCTATGCCCTATAAGCACAGCTGTGTTGATGGCAATTGCCCCCGGTGAGGCTTGACCGATTGCCACTAAATCCAAAATTTCATCTTCAGGTAGCCAACCGAGTTCTTCGCAAAACCTCTTTTTCATCAGCGGAACTATAACATATCCACCGCCGAAGGTGAAAGCACTTAACATTAGAGTTGACTTAAATAATAAAAATAAACTAAATGGTTTTTTCTCCAACTTCATTACCTATATTAAGTCGTAACAGCTTTTACAAATACAGGAATTGTATCTGTAACACCTGCACAGTTAACGGTAAGAGTTGCCGAACCTGGACCAACTGCGGTTACTGCGCCTGTGCTATCGACTGTGAAAACGTTTGTGTCTGAGCTTATCCACTCTATAGTTGCGTTTATAGTCAGTGGAAAATACTGGGCACTGAGTTGTAAAGGTGCATCGCCAACAGCCATTGTGAAGCCTTCTGATGGCTCTGTTAGGTAGTAAATGTCAATTGAGTCAGGAGGTGTGACAGGAGTTGGAGTTGGTGTGGCTACTGGTGGCGGTGTTATCGTAATCGGTGGCGCTGAGGCAAGTGGGTCAACAAGCTCGTCGGCGTTTTCTCCACCCTCACCTACATTTGAAGTTATCAAAACTATGACCGAAAGCATAACGGCAGAAACAATAGTAACTCCAAAACCGAATTGCCATTTTGCATTTTCGTCTGTCATTTTTCTATTTTGTGCCCTGTCACTGGTTGGAGCAGCTTTGGGAGAAGCCGTTTGCCTTACCGCATGACAGTGTGGGCATTTTTTATTTAAACCTGAATATTCTCGCTTACACTTTTTGCAAGTTATTTTTGGTATTATACTCATATGAACCCCTCACTTTTTAAGTAATTAGTTTACATAAGAGTATATCGCACTAGTGTGAAAATGTCAAGTTTTAGAAGTGACGTGACAAATCCCTTCTCAGTCTTGAAATAATTCTTTTTTCCAACCTGCTTATGTATGATTGCGAAATTCCAAGCATATCGGCAACCTCTTTTTGCGTATACTCATTGTAGCCATTTAGCCCAAAGCGCATGTAAATTATTGACTGTTCCCTATCAGACAGCCTTCCAACTGCGTCCATAAGTAATTTTTTGTCAACATCATCCTCTAAAGGCCTGTAAACTTCGTCTTCATCAGTTCCCAAAATGTCCGAAAGTAAGAGCTCGTTGCCGTCCCAGTCAGTGTTTAACGGTTCGTCAAAGGAAACTTCAGTCCTCTGTGAGCTTACTTTTCTAAGGTGCATTAAAATTTCATTTTCTATACATCTTGAAGCATAAGTGGCGAGTTTAATGTTCTTTGT
>CAYJOS010000162.1:0-4270 GCA_964371875.1 uncultured Oscillospiraceae bacterium
CGGGTGTCCCGTTGGCTACTCACTTGAAAAGAAATATAGTAGGAGGGTCTATTTAAGCCTGTAAGATACCAAGTTTGCACAACGGTTCGTATCTAGCAGATTTAAATAGACCCTCCTACTCGCAGTTTTTGCCAGTGGGTAGTCAACGGGCTTTGAGCAGGCGACAGCCGTGACTTTTCTTCTCTTTTGGTGCGATTGCTCCTACTTCGGGGCTTGCCAGTTAATTGTTTTTGTATATTCCGCACCCTAAACCGTTCCCACCGTTCGGGGGTGTTTCCCCGACAAGTTTTTGGTGACTTTTTTCTTGAAAAAAAAGTTACCCCAGCGGAGCGCGTTTTTTTTCCTGAGGGGCGTTTTCTTTTCGTCGCAACGAAAATTCTCCCGTTCTCCCGTGCTTTTCGCCAAAGCAAAAATCCCTATTGATATTGAATAATGAAAGAGAGAACATGCGTTACCGCACATTCTCTCTTGTTTTTTATTAAAAATCAGCACTACCAACAGTTCTAGGATGCGGAAGCACATCCCTAATATTTGAAACACCTGTAAGGTACATAACAAGGCGCTCAAAACCAAGCCCGAAACCTGCATGACGGCAAGTTCCATAGCGACGTAAATCCAAATACCACCAGTAATCCTCTGGGTTTAAGTCCATTTCCTCCATGCGTTTTAGAAGCATGTCCAGTCTTTCTTCACGCTGTGAACCGCCGATAATTTCACCAATTCCAGGTACTAGGCAGTCCATTGCCGCAACAGTTTTTCCATCCTCGTTCATACGCATGTAAAACGCTTTGATATCTTTTGGATAGTTGATGACGAAAACTGGTTTTCCGAAGTGAGTTTCTGTCAAAAATCTCTCGTGTTCTGTTTGTAAATCACAGCCCCACTCGACTTTATACTCAAATTTATCGTTGTTATGTTTCAAAATTTCGATAGCATCAGTGTAAGTCACCTTGCCGAAATCTGAAGTTTTTACGTGATTTAAACGCTCGATAAGTCCTTTGTCGACGAAATTACCGAAAAATTCCATTTCTTGTGGGCATTTTTCCATAACTTGGTTTATGACAAATTTAATCATCGCTTCGGCAACTTCCATGTCACCCTCAAGGTCGCAGAATGCAAGCTCGGGCTCAACCATCCAAAACTCCGCCGCATGGCGTTGAGTGTTTGATTTTTCGGCTCTGAAAGTTGGGCCAAAAGTGTAAACATCGCCGAAAGCCATGGCAAAGTTTTCAGCATTTAGCTGACCTGAAACGGTTAAGCTTGCAGCTTTTCCAAAGAAATCTTCAGAAAAATTTGCTTCGCCATTGTCATTTTTTGGTGGGTTTACAGGGTCGAGAGTTGTAACTCTGAACATTTCGCCTGCTCCTTCACAGTCTGAAGCTGTGATGATTGGAGCGTGGACATAGACAAATCCCTGATTTTGGAAAAAGTCGTGTATAGCCTGAGCTGCAACGCTTCTCACTCTGAAAGTTGCAGAAAATAGGTTAGTTCTGGGTCTTAAATGTGCGATGGAACGCAAAAATTCGACACTGTGTCGTTTTTTCTGCAAAGGATACTCAGGCGCTGAAACTCCCTCAACTTCGATTTCTGTTGCTTTAAGCTCGAAATTTTGTTTTGCATCAGGTGTTAGTTTGAACTCACCCTTGATGATTAGCGCTGCGCCGACATTTAATTTTGCGATTTCATCATAATTATTTATATTTTCACGCTCAAAAACGACTTGTATGCTCTTAAAGCAGCTGCCGTCGTTTAGCTCGACAAAGCCAAAGTTTTTCATGTCACGCACTGTGCGCACCCAACCGCAGATCTTAATTTCGCTGTCTGCAAATTTTTGCTCTTCTTTATAGAGCTGAGAAATTTTTGTTCTAATCATTTTTATGACCATTCCTTTTCAGCCTGTTCGGCAAAATACTCATAGTATTATATACTTTTTTTTTGCACTTTTCAAGTCTAAGCTTGTATTTTCTTTCACAAATACACAATTTTTGGCATAGAATACAGCGAGAAAGACTGAAAGGAGCAATTTTATGAAATTTGCTGTTGTGGGCGGTGATATGAGGATAGTCCAGCTGTGCAGGCAATTGACCGACGATGGACACGATGTTTCCGCTTATGCTCTGGAAATGGGAGATATAGGAAGTGCGACCCACTGCAAAAGTTTGGAAAACACATTGGAAGCTTGCGAATGTGTGATTTTACCTTTGCCCTTGGAGGGAGTTCGGGGCTTTTTGTCAACGCCTATGTCAACCCATGAATGTAGTTTGCCCGACATTTTTTCAAAACTTCCGAGCAATATTCCGATTTGCGTCGGCATGGCACAAAGTGACAGTATCGACCTATCCAAAAAACACAAATTGAAAATGACCGACTATTTTTTACGTGAAGAACTTTGTATTTTAAACGCAGTCGCAACCGCCGAGGGTGCTTTATCGCTTTTGATAAACGAAACCGACAAGACCTTACTTGGAAGAAAAGCGCTAATAATCGGCTATGGAAGAATTGGAAAATGCCTTGCCGACAGACTTCGACACATGGGGGTTGAAGTTGTGGTTTCCTCACGAAAATTTGAGGACATGGCATGGTGTCGCTCCTCGGGCTTTGGCACATTAGACACTACAGATTTAAGCGGAAAATTGTCTGATTTTGAGCTGATTATAAACACAGTACCCTATGTCGTTCTGAAAGATACACACTTATCTGAGCTTAGAAAAGACGTTTTGTGCATGGATTTAGCCTCAAAACCCGGTGGGATTGACTTTTCCGCCGCCGCACAGCATGGCTTAAAAGTCGTTTGGGCTTTGGGTCTGCCTGCAAAAGTTGCGCCTACAACAGCCGGCGAAATTATCAAAGATACTATTTACAATATTTTGAAAGAACAGGAGCTTTTATAATGGAGAAAATTAAAATGGGCTTCGCCCTCTGTGGTTCGTTTTGTACTTTTGCGAAAATTATGGAAATTGTCAGGGCTTTATGCGAAAAATTTGAATTAATTCCCATAATGAGCGAAATTTCTGCTGTTACAGACACTCGTTTTGGTAAAGCTGAACGGTTTAGAGAAATTTTGGAAGATTATTCTGACCACGAAATCATAGATAGCATAGTCAGCGCCGAGCCTATAGGCCCAAAAAAATTGCTGGACGTTTTGGTAATCGCACCTTGCACAGGTAACACTCTTGCAAAAATTGCCAACGGAATTTCTGACTCCTCGGTTTCACTCGCTGCAAAAGCACATTTGAGAAATGAACGACCTCTTATTATTGCAATTTCGACAAATGACGGTTTAGCTTCAAACTACATAAACATTGCAAAATTAATGCAAAAAGAAAACGTCTATTTTGTGCCGTTTAAGCAAGACGACCCGACAGGCAAACCACGCTCTTTAGTTGCAGATTTTTCTAGGATTGAAGAAACTGTGGAGCTTGCCATGGATGGAAAACAAATCCAGCCTATACAGATATAAATATATTTACAAAATAGACCCAATATGCTATATTGAAAACACAAATCAGATTATACATTAGATAGGAAGACAATATTATGAAAAGATGTAGCTGGCCAAATCTTGAAAATTCGGAAATTTATATTGAATATCACGACAAGGAATGGGGTGTGCCATCTTATGATGATGCACACCTATTTGAAATGTTTATATTAGAAAGTTTTCATTGCGGACTTTCTTGGCTTTTAATACTAAAAAAACGAGAAAATTTCCGAAAAGCATTTGACAATTTCGACGCTGAGAAAATTGCAAATTACGATGATGTCAAAATAGCCGAACTTTTAACTGATGAGGGCATTGTGCGAAACAGGGCGAAAATCCTTGCAACCATACAAAATGCAAAAGCATATTTGAAAGTTGTGGAGGAATTTGGCAGTTTTTCAAAATACCTTTGGAGCTTTACGGATAACAAGGTGGTTTATAATCCTTTTGACGGTGTAACGACAAAAAATGAGCTTTCTGATAAAGTATCTAAAGACCTTAAAAAGCGTGGGTTTAAATTCATGGGGACAGTTACTTGTTTTTCTTATTTAGAAGCGGTGGGGATTATGAATGACCATGCTAGGGATTGCTTTAAGTTTGTCGAGGAGAAGGATAGATAGGGAGTTTTCGCTTTGCTCGCAGGGAATGGTCTTGACCATTCCGAAAGATTTTCGCTTCGGCGAAAAAAGAGGACGCTCTCTGAGGGGGATTTTCGCTTCGGCGAAAAGCACGAGAGAATTTTCGTTGCGACGAAAAGGAAAACGAGGGGAAACGCGCTCCGCTGGGGTA
>CAYJOS010000163.1:0-4225 GCA_964371875.1 uncultured Oscillospiraceae bacterium
TACTGTTAGCGCTTCTTCAAGGTAAGTTTTGAAGTTTTCAGCAGGAATTTCTACTGAATACATTGAAGTTTCGATTGTTGTTTCTCCGCTTGTCATTTCAGCGTCAACTGCATCAGCGATTGTTGATGCGTCAAGCATTGTAGCGAAAGCTGCGTCGTATGCTTCCATTGTTTCATCAGGAATGCCTGTGCCGTTCATAGAAGTGTATGACTCAATGATTTCAAACATGTTAACGCCACCAGTCATAGCACCTGTTGGGTCGAGGTTTTCGCCTGGATTTACTGTGTCAATGCCGTAGATCGCATCGCCGAAAATTTGCTCACCACCGAAGTATAGCATAGAATCGTCAATCATATAGTCGATAGCAGCTTCTGTGCTTCCAACTGTTAGAGCGATTGTACCGTCCATTTTGCGGTCAGTGATTGAAGTGTCAGCGATTACGCTGAAAGTTGTGCCGTAAAGCTCTGAAAGATCCATGCCCATTACTTGCAAATCTTTGATTGCAAAAGACATTTCTTCATGAGTTGCACCTGTTGAAATCATGTCAATAAGAGCGTCAGCGTTTAGTCCGTCAGCCATAGCCATGAAAGCGTCACTTGTCGCAGTTGTCGCTTCCTTAATTGCTTCTTTTGGGTCAGCAGGAGCGCTGCTACCGCAAGCTGTGAATAGTCCGCCGAGCATAGTTGCGGAAAGTAGAAGTCCGCCGATGCGTTGTTTTGAATTTTTCATTTTGTTCCTCCAAAATTGCTGTTATACAGCTTTTTTAAATATTATAACATTAAGTCATAAACAAGTAGTTAGAAACTTCGTCGGAGCTTATATCTTTAATCTCGCCGTCTTTTAATACAAAACAGCTGTCACAAAGATTTTTAATCTCGCCGAAGTCATGACTGCACCATAAAATTGCAGTTCCGTTTTTTTGCATAGCTTTAAGTAGATTTTCCGCACGAGTTTTAAACTCAATATCAAGTGCGGAAAAAGCCTCGTCGGCAATTATGAATTTGGGATTGTTTTGAAGCGACATTGCTATGCTAACTCGCTTTTTTTGCCCACCTGAAAGAGATGAAATCCGCTTTTTCATAAGCTCATTCACACCCATAAATTCAATAGCTTCATCATTTTTTGAATTGACTGCACTTTGCCAAAATTCCAGTTGCTGTTTCACGCTTAAAAACTCAGCAAGACCGTCTTCCTGAGGGATATAAGCGAGATTGGTTTTTAAAAAATTGCGGTCGCCCAAAACGGAAACACCGTCGAATAAAATATCACCGCTGTCAGGATTTTGAACTTGTGCGGAAATTCGCATCAAAGTGGATTTGCCAGAGCCGTTTTTGCCGGCAAGACCTTTCCACTGACCTTCGGAAATCATGAGATTTATGTTGGTCAAAACCTGATTTTCGCCGTATGATTTACATATGTTTTTTAGTTCAAACAAGGTGAGCTCTCCCAACTGATTTTATAAGGTGTAACTTATTATAGCATGAAATTTAGATAAATGCACTAATTATTTTATAAATTTTTATTGAGTTTGTTAGGATGAAACAAGGACAATCTTGTAATTGCCCTTGTTTTGTACATAATGTTTAGTTCAAAAAGTCGCGAAGTTTTTTGCTTCTTGATGGGTGACGAAGTTTGCGAAGAGCCTTAGCTTCGATTTGTCTGATACGCTCACGGGTAACATTAAATTCCTTACCGACTTCTTCTAGTGTTCTGGTTCTGCCATCTTCAATTCCGAAGCGTAAACGCAAAACTTTTTCTTCTCTTGGTGTTAATGTTCCAAGAACTGTCATTAATTGTTCTTTAAGCAAGGTAAAGCTTGCAGCTTCGGCTGGTTCTGATGCGTCTTCGTCTGGGATAAAGTCGCCTAGGTGGCTGTCTTCCTCTTCACCGATAGGTGTTTCGAGTGAAACTGGTTCTTGAGCAATTTTAAGTATATCACGGACTTTGTCAGGTGGCATATTCATGACTTTTGCGATATCTTCAGCGCTTGGGTCATGACCTAATTCTTGCAATAATTGACGTGAAACACGGATAACTTTGTTAATTGTTTCCACCATGTGTACGGGGATACGAATTGTACGAGCTTGGTCGGCAATCGCACGTGTGATAGCCTGTCTTATCCACCATGTTGCGTAGGTTGAAAATTTATAACCTTTAGTGTAGTCAAACTTTTCAACAGCCTTGATAAGACCTAAATTTCCCTCTTGGATAAGGTCTAAAAACAGCATTCCACGTCCGACATAGCGTTTTGCGATTGAAACGACAAGACGTAGGTTAGCTTCTGCCATACGGCGTTTTGCCTCTTCATTGCCCTCGGACATTTTAACAGCAAGCTCAACTTCCTCCTCTGTGGAGAGTAGTGGAACTTTACCGATTTCTTTAAGATACATACGGACAGGGTCGTCTGTTGCAGAACTTTCGACCATGGTTTCTGTCTCGGCGATTTCCTCTTCGGTTACTTCTTCGATTTCTTCAAGCTCTTCAAGAGCGGGCAAAACTTCGTCGTCGATAGGAGGGAGGTAGTCGGCGCCTGTTGTTTCAATTCCTAGGTTTTCAAGAGTATCATAAAATTTATCGACTTGTTCGGGCTCAAGGTTTAAATCCTCAAGAACGTCCATAAGTTCTTTTGAAGTTAGGTTACCCTTCTTTTTTCCGAGTGCGAGAAGTTCGTTTAATCTCTCTTCATTTGATTTCACGGGAGCTTCCGCAGCTGCATTCTTTTTTGTTTCTTTGTTACTAGCCATAACTATCCACCATACCCCTTCTTTTCTCTGAGTTTTTCAGCTATTTCCCTCAAATCTGAGGGTTCGTTTTTATTGCCGTTTTCGGCTTTGATAACATTTATGTAATCGTCAAGTGCCCTTCGTCGGCTTCCTTGAACAATTTCCGGTTCATTAATAATTTTTACAAAAACACCCATTTCCTCGGGTGAAAAAGTTCCTGAAAGTGTTGAAACCGAAACCTCTTTATCGGCTTTCACAACTTTTAAAAGCTCATTATATACATTGCCCAAAATCGCCGAGGAGAACTCCTCAGCGCTGACCCCAATTTCTTCTGTGAAGAGTTGTGGGTCTTGATATAGAAGTGAAATTAGGCCCATTTCGGCTTTTGCGCTCCTTATATTGTCATATCGGGCGGAAAATTCTTTTGGTTGAGCAAGTTTTATTGGACTTGCTTCGGTTTGGTTATATTTTTTCTTTTCACGGCTTAAAATAAATCGTCTAATTCTCTCCACTTCGTCTTGAACTATTGTAGCAGAAAGCTTACAAATTTCGGCAATTCGCATGGAATAAACCTGCCGTTCGAGCTTATTTTGCAAAGTGGCAATTAATTGAGTTGCCTCTTTTAAAAAGCTAACTCTTTCGGTGTCGGACTCTAAATTAAATTTTGACTGCAAGGCATGAAGTCTGTGGTCTACATGGTTTTCGCTGTCTGTTAAAAGCTGGGCAAAAACTTCTGCGCCATTCTTTTTGATAAATTCATCAGGGTCTTTTGCGCCTTCCATTTTTAAAACTTTGACTTTTAAATCAAGTTTTTCCAAAATTCCAATTGCCCTTGTTGTCGCTTTTTGTCCTGCGGTGTCGCTGTCGTATGCGATGATAATTTCATTGGCATATCTTGACATAAGCCTTGCTTGCTCGGGTGTGAGCGATGTTCCCAGCGAGGCAACTGCACAGTCAAACCCTGCTTGATGCATGGCGACAACGTCAACATTCCCCTCGGCTAGGATTAAAAAGCCTTTTTTACTGCGTTTTGCAAGGTTTATTGCAAATAAATTTCGACTTTTGTTAAACACTATTGTTTCGGGGCTGTTTAGGTATTTCGGCTCGCCGTCATCTAATATTCTGCCCGAAAATCCTATGACATTTCCCCGAATGTCTATGACGGGAAAAATTAGTCGGTTTCTAAAAGTGTCGTAAAAATGCCCGTCTTTTTTTCCTGGTTTTATAAGTCCGGCGTCGGCGAGTTCAAGTTGTGAAAAGCCTTTGGCTTTCATGGCATTTAAAAGACTGTCCCAAGAGTTGGGAGCAAAACCAAGTCCAAAATTTTTGACCATGGTATGAGAAATTTCTCGTCTGTTGACATAGTTTTGGGCAATTTTTCCGCTAGGGGCAATTAACTCAGCATAGAAAAATTTGGCGGCTTCACGGTTTAAACTTAAAATTCTGTCCCTGTGTTTTGAACGCTCGTCAGATTGACCTTCGGGCATTGCTATGCCTGCTCG
>CAYJOS010000164.1:0-4093 GCA_964371875.1 uncultured Oscillospiraceae bacterium
TAGCTAAGATGAAAATTAACATCAAAGCAACACATGAACAAGCCGCCGCAATAGCGAAAGCTGGGAACATTTTATCTATATTATCCGCTGCAATATTTTTATAATATCCACCAACATTCGAAGCGATTAACGCCGCAATACCAAATCCAACCAAGACCATTCCGTAGTTTGTCGCCGCATATTTTGCACCGAAAGTTTCAGCAGTTAGTGATGGGAAGGTTGAAAGAAGTCCGCCATAGAAGAAACCTATAAATCCGATTAGCACAAAGATCAAAACGCCCTGTGCAAAGTTAATCATAAGAGGTAAAATCGCTGAACCTACCATCAAAATCATTAGAGTGTTTGATCTGCCGATTTTGTCGGAAATTGCGCCCCAACTTAGTCGTCCAGCCGCATTTGCAATTGAAATCATCAAAACACCGACAGAAGCCGCTTCGCCCATTCCTCTACCCTCTGCAATTGGTTTTGCAAAGCCTATCATCATAAGTCCGCCAACGCAAGCAAGCATCATTGCGACTGTGATCATGTAAAATTCTGGTGTTTTAATAGCTTGTGAGGCGCTCAAATCGCTTGACGAGCCAGCTCCGACAGCCACAGGTGCATCCTCTGGTGTGTGTAGGAAAAGTGAGCCAACTGTGCAAATCACAAGGAATACAACAGAAATAATTCTGATAGCAGCAAATTCACCAACACCTGTGCCACCATTCGCAGCAATGATAGACTCAACAACAGGTGTGAAAACAACGCCACCAATACCAAGAGCGGCAACTACAAGACCTGTAACCAAGCCTTTTTTCTCAGGGAAACATTTTTGTACACAGGCAATCGTTGGAGAATAGGCAAATCCCATGCCTATACCACCCATCAAACCATAGGTTAACCAAATCGCTTGTGGGAACTCAGGCGTAGTCATTGAAGCAAGGAAAAATCCTGCTGCCATTAAAATTCCGCCTATCATAACTACATATTTAATGGTGATTTTTGGTACAAGTTTTCCGCCAAAAATACTACCAAATCCTATAACAGCAAGCATAATTGAGTAAGAATAGCTAGCCAGTGTGTTGTCACCATTGAACAAAGTCATGGCAACACCTGTTTGGAAAACACTCCAGATGTACGCCACTCCAACGCATAGTTGGATAGCAATTGTGGCAATTAGGGTTAAATTTCTGTTTGGTTTCGTTTTCATTTTAAATACTCTCTCCTTAATTTTTATACTAAAAAAAGCCCTCAGCGTGAGCTGAAGGCTTTAAAGTATTCCTAAAAATCTACTTTAACCTATTATCAGCCAAACGCAAACAAACACTATCGACGAGTACGATAATGCTGAGAATGAGAGCGAGGCTAAAGTTAAAAGCTGTCATGTTTGCGTTCTCCTTTTCAATAGTCAACACTGTAAAGCATTACACTGTGTTGCGTTAAAGTTATCTCATTATACAATCATAAAATAATAATTACAAGTGTAAATTTCAAAAAGTATGAAATTACAGTAAAATTATCTAAATAAATTAATTTTCAAAAGGAAATATTGTAGGAAATTAATATGCAATTCCCCAATAAATCATTTTTTCAGCGGGCTTTCCGCAGATTGCACAGCAATCACCTAGCTTTTCTTGCTCGAAAGGAATGCATCGGCTAGTCATTCCAGCTTCCTCTTTCATCTTAAGTTCACAAGCTAAGTCACCACACCACATTGTTTTGATAAATCCGCCTTTTTCTTTTTGGATTTCCTTAGCTTCTTCAAGAGAACTAGCCGCAAATGTGTTGGCTTTTAAGTGTGCAAGTGCCTTATCAAATAGTCCATTTTGAACTGTTTCAAGCATTTCTGGAATTTTAGTTTCAAGCTCGTCTAGTGCAATAATAGTTTTTTCTCTGTTGTCACGGCGAACAGAAACGCAAACATTGTTTTCAATGTCCTTAGGTCCAATTTCCACACGAAGTGGAACACCTTTCATCTCATATTCAGCAAATTTCCAGCCTGGGCTGTTGTCTGAAATGTCGCATTTTGCACGAATTCCTGCTTTTTTTAGTCTATCGCATAGCTCCAAAGCCTTGTCGATAACACCTGGTTTGTGTGAAGCAATTGGAAGTACAACGACTTGAATTGGTGCAATTTTTGGTGGTAAAACCAAGCCATTATTGTCACCGTGAGTCATGATAATTCCGCCGATAACACGGGTTGAAACACCCCAAGAAGTTTGGAATGGATGTTTTGCTTTGTTGTCTTTATCTTGGAAAGTAACGTCAAAAGCCTTAGAAAAGCCATCGCCAAAGTAGTGGCTTGTTCCTGCTTGTAGGGCTTTTTTATCATGCATCATGCACTCAATTGCATAAGTATCCTCAGCTCCGGAGAATTTTTCTTTCTCGGTTTTAACACCCTTAACAACAGGCATTGCAAGGACTTTTTCGCACATTTCAGCATAAACTTCAAGCATTTTTTCAGTTTCTGCAACAGCTTCCTCACTGCTTGCGTGCATTGTGTGCCCCTCTTGCCACAAAAATTCACGGTGGCGAAGGAAAGGTCTTGAGCTTTTTTCCCAGCGAAGAACGCTAGTCCATTGATTGTAAAGTTTTGGCAAATCTCTGTAAGATTGGATAATATTTGCAAAGTGCTCACAGAAAAGTGTTTCACTTGTGGGTCTGATGCATAGTCTTTCCTCAAGCTCTTCAGAGCCGCCGATAGTTACCCAAGCACATTCAGGCGCAAAGCCTTCAACATGGTCTTTTTCCTTTTGAAGAAGACTTTCAGGGATGAGCATAGGCATGTAGACATTTTCGTGTCCTGTTGCCTTAAATTCACTATCAAGTGCAGCTTGAATATTTTCCCAAATCGCATATCCATAAGGTCTGTAAACGAACATACCTTTAATTCCTGAATAATCAATAAGTTCTGCTTTGCGGCACACATCAGTATACCACTGGGCAAAATCAGTTTCCATATCTGTAATCTGTTCTACCTTTTTGTTGTCCTTAGCCATAGGTAAACCTCCTGTAATAACTGTCTATAATTTGTGTCTATATATTGTATATAATCTCATAAGCTTTGTCAAGCACAACAGCGCAATAGCCTGTATATAATGGTATAAATAGAAAAAAGTGAGGGTAATTTTTAATGAGTATAAATGGAAAATTTTATTTTCGTCCCAAGCAGGGTGAGTTTTTATATACCGAATATAAGCCAAGTATGAAAAAAGATTGTGGTATTGTTGGAGTTGTTAGAATTTCTGACAAAGAATTTGTTGAAAATGCCATGGTTTTGTTGTTTACGCTCGATGACGAGTACAATTCGCCCAAATTTGTCGCTCAGACACGGACAGATAGAGACGGACATTTCTTCTTTGGAGGGCTTTCTGAGGAAAATTTATACATGACAAAGGTGTTTAAAGAAGAAAGTTCTACAAGGTATTTGGAAATTAATTGGGAATGACTTGACCATTGAGCACTTTTTGTTTATAATGTAAGTTGACATTTACAAATTGTGAAATGGAGAGTTTATGACTAGACAAAAATATCTCGCAGAACTTTCAGGTCTGCTTTCGTTTTTGAGTGAAAACGATAGGGTGTTAGTTCTGGCGCATTTTTCAAAGAAATTTGACGAAGTCGGCACAGTCGGCGAATTAGCTTTTATGGAAGCAATTGGAACTCCGATGAGATTAGCTATCAATCTCAATCGTCACGGAATAGAGCATACTTTAGACGAATGTTCAAAAATCATTTCTGAATCACGTTTAGACGAGTGGAATGCTGTCGATTTAGGCAACGCTGACGAAGAAGCGCCCGAAGAGGAAGCTGAACTTGAAGAAGCGGAAGAAGCCGAAGACGAGTATGAAGAAACCGAAGATGAGTACGAAGAATTCGGTTATGCCGACGACGAAAGCGATGAGTACACCGAAGTGGCTTACGAAGAGCCCGAAATTGTAGCAGTTGAAGAAACTGAAGCGGTTGAGGAAGAAATTGAGCCCGAAGCTGTCGAAGAAATCGAAGCTGAAGCGGAGGAAATTGAACCCGAAACTGTCGAAGAAATCGAAGCGGTAACGGAAGAAATTGATCCCGAAACTGTCGAAGAAATCGAAGCTGTAGTGGAAGAAATTGA
>CAYJOS010000165.1:0-3989 GCA_964371875.1 uncultured Oscillospiraceae bacterium
GATGTTTTTTGGTAACTTTTTCACACGAAAAAGTTACCCCAGCGGAGCGCGTATCTCCGTTTCTTTTCGCCGAAGCGAAAATTCTACGTCCTCTTTTCGTCACAACGAAAATCCCCTCGGAGAGCGTTCTCCTCGTTCCTTTTCGCCGAAGCGAAAATTCTCCTCTCAATTTCTAATTACATACTAACTTTATAGTAATTATGCAATTTATAAAAAAATAACTTGCAAAATTATAGATTTGCAGTTATAATAAAATTAATATACTGCGTGTTTTGAGTTATTATATCAAAAAACAAGGTTTTTTTATTATCAATTTAGCACGCTAAATGAAATTTTCAACATAAAAATTATTCAAAAAGAGAGGAATGGTAATAATGTCTGAAACTAAAATTAAAAAGGTTTTAGTTGCAAACCGTGGTGAAATTGCAATTCGTGTTTTCAGGGCTTGTAACGACATAGGAAAAAGAACAGTTGCAATTTATTCAAATGAGGATAAATTTTCCATGTTCCGCACGAAAGCCGACGAAGCATATTTGATAGGTGAAAACAAAAGCCCCCTCGGAGCTTACCTTGATATTCAATCTATTGTCAAACTTGCGGTTAAACGCAAAGTCGATGCTATTCATCCAGGTTATGGATTTTTGTCTGAAAATGCCGAATTTGCAAAGGCTTGCGAAGATGCTGGCATTGCTTTTGTCGGCCCCTCCTCTGAGATTTTGGGTAAAATGGGCGATAAATTAACCGCTAAATCCATTGCTAATGCATGTAATGTTCCAACAATCCCAGGCACAACTGTCCCTTTAAAAGACGGCGATGAAGCTTTGGAAAAGGCAATTTCTTATGGTTTTCCTGTCATTTTAAAAGCTGCTGGTGGTGGTGGCGGACGTGGTATGCGCCGTTGCGACAGTGCCGAAGAAGTTAAACCAGCTTTTGAACTTGTTAAAGGTGAAGCAAAAAAAGCTTTTGGTAATGAAGATATTTTCATTGAAAAATATTTGGTTGAACCAAAACATATAGAAATACAAATTTTGGGTGACAAACACGGAAATATTGTTCATCTATACGAGCGTGACTGCTCACTCCAACGCAGATATCAAAAAGTTGTTGAGTTTGCCCCAGCTTGGTCTGTTCCCGAAGAAACACGCAAAAAATTGTATGAAGATGCTGTTAAAGTCGCAAAACATGTCGGCTATGTTTCAGCTGGAACTGTTGAATTTTTGGTGGACAAAAACGGCGACCACTTCTTCATTGAAATGAACCCACGTATTCAAGTTGAGCACACTGTAACCGAAATGGTCACAGGTGTTGACCTTGTGCGTGCCCAACTTTTAATCGCTGAGGGCTATCCCCTATCCCATCCTGAAATTGGAATTAATTCTCAAGATGATATTCACATGAACGGTTTCTCTATCCAATGCCGTGTTACAACTGAAGATCCTTCAAATAATTTCGCACCTGATACTGGTAAGATTACTGCCTATCGTTCTGGTGGTGGTTTCGGTATTCGTCTTGACGGTGGTAATGCTTTCTCAGGTTCAGTGGTTTCGCCCTATTACGACTCTTTACTTGTTAAAGTAACAACTTGGGACAACACTTTCGTCTCTGCTTGCCGCAAGGCAAACCGTGCAATCAGCGAAGAACATATAAGAGGTGTTAAGACAAATATTCCATTTATTAGTAACATTTTAACTCACCCTACATTTATTAGTGGTAAATGTCACACAAAATTTATTGATGAAGCGACAGAGCTTTTCGAAATTGACGAAAGCCGTGACCGTGCAACAAAAGTTTTGAAATACATAGCACAAATTCAAGTCGACAACCCAAGAAAAGGACGTACCCAACGCAACAGTCCAAGAATTCCTGTTCCAACTGGGACTGAATTAAATGGAATTAAACAAATTTTGGATAAAGACGGTGTTGAAGCTGTTAAAAAATGGGTTTTAGACCAGAAAAAAGTATTAATTTCTGACACAACTATGCGTGATGCCCATCAGTCACTTTTGTCAACACGTGTCAGAACTCGTGATATGCTACTAGCCGCACCTGGTGTTGCTGAAATTATGGCAGACTGCTTCTCGCTCGAAATGTGGGGCGGAGCTACTTTCGATGTTGCATACAGATTTTTACATGAATCACCATGGGAGCGCTTGCAACTTCTACGTAAAAAAATTCCAAACATTCCTTTCCAAATGCTTTTACGTGGGGCGAATGCTGTCGGATATACAAACTATCCTGATAACCTAATCCGTGAATTTATCAAGGCAGCCGCAACAAACGGAATTGATGTTTTCAGAATTTTCGACTCTCTAAACTGGATTCCAGCCATGGAACTTTCTATGGAAGAAGTCATAAAGCAAGGCAAAATTTGTGAGGCTGCTATTTGCTACACAGGCGATATTCTTGACTCAACTCGTGACAAGTACACGCTAGAATACTATGTAAACATGGCAAAAGAGCTTGAAAAACGTGGCGCACATATCCTTGCGATTAAGGACATGTCAGGACTTTTAAAGCCATATGCCGCAAAAAAATTAATCACAACATTAAAGCAAGAGATTGGCTTGCCAATTCACCTCCATACCCATGATACCTCAGGAAACCAAGTGGCAACATCCCTTGTAGCTGCCGAAGTTGGAGTTGATATCATCGACTGTGCGATTGATGCAATGGCTTCTATGACAAGTCAACCTTCTATGAACGCTGTTGTCACTGCACTTCAAGGTCAAGAGCGAGATACTGGAATTGACCCAATTGAACTGCAAAAACTGTCGAATTACTGGGGCGATGTCCGCCAGCGTTACAGTAAGTTTGAAACAGGCATGACAAGCCCGTCAGCCGATATTTATCGCTACGAAATGCCTGGTGGTCAATATTCTAACCTAAAAAGCCAAGTTGAAAGTCTTGCATTGGGCTCTAGATTTGAAGATGTTAAAGAAATGTACCGCACAGTTAATGACATGCTCGGAGATATTGTCAAGGTTACTCCCTCGTCAAAAATGGTAGGAGATATGGCAATTTTCATGGTACAAAATGACTTAACACCTGAAAACATTGTCGCACGAGGTGACGCTTTAACTTTCCCTGATTCAGTTGTTGCATATTTCAAAGGAATGATGGGACAACCTGCTTGGGGCTTCCCTGAAGATATTCAAAAAATTGTGTTGAAAGGCGAAGAGCCTATCACTTGCCGTCCGGGCGAACTTTTAGAGCCAATTGATTTCGACAAAGCTCGTGAAGAAGTTGCAAAATTCTTGCCCGACCCTGATCCGCTTACAGTTATTTCATGGTGCATTTATCCAAAAGTACTTGAAGATTACTGCAAACACAGACAAGAATATGGCTATATCACTCGTATGCACAGCCATGTTTTCTTTGAAGGTATGGCAATCGGTGAAACAACTCAAATCAACATTGAAGAAGGAAAAACTCTCATTATTAAATTCCTTGGCTTGGGTGATTTGAACGAGGACGGAACACGAAATGTTGATTTTGAACTAAATGGTATGCGCCGTGAAGTCTCTGTTATCGACAAAAAAGCTCAAAGCACAATTAAAGTTGCAAGACTTGCAGACCCCGAAGACAAAGGTCAAGTCGGTGCTTCTATCCCTGGTATGGTTTCAAAAGTTTCTGTCAAAGCAGGCGAAACGGTCAAGGAAAATCAAGTTGTCGCTCTTATTGAGGCTATGAAAATGGAAACCAGTGTCGTTGCACGTATGGACGGTGTTATTGATGAAGTTTTGGTCGCAGAAGGTGCTAGTGTAAAAGCTGGTGAGCTTTTGATGACATTAAAATAATAAATACATTTTGCTTCGGCGAAAAGAACACTCTCCGAGGGGGAGCTCGAGGGGGTATCCCTCCTCGAATTGGATAAACCGATGTCATTTTCAATGTGTGCATACACGAAAATGAGCCGTAAGGCATAATTTTTCTCGAAAAATTATCATCGGCAGTTTGCTCGAAAAGTCCCAAGGGACTTTTTCGACAAA
>CAYJOS010000166.1:0-3799 GCA_964371875.1 uncultured Oscillospiraceae bacterium
CGTTCATCAAAGCGTCAAAACCTTTCGCCTTGGCAATTAGATTTGAATATTCCTCAGAAAAACCCTTCCCGACTTGACTTTTCACAAATTCAGCAAGATTTTTTCCGCAAGCATATCCCTTCATCACGCCAGCCTCCCTCTGCGACGGAACAGCAACAAAACTCCACTCATAAGCGTCAGTCGCATCAGACAAAATCGTATGACAAATTTGTCCATCATACTCCTGACCTTGAATGTGAGCACAGCCCTCTGCCGAAATTTTTCCGCAAATACTGCAAGTTTTTGTCGCAACAGAACAGCCAACACTGGTTTCTTTGATAATTCCTGTTTCTATCGCTTCAATAAATCCAGCCGTATTTTCACTGCGAGGAATATAAGCCCAAGCCTTTAAAAATAGGTAATTTCCACCCAGTGAATTTGTCCTACCTATTTCTGAAACGACTTCTGTTCTGTAAATTCTCGCAAGCTGTGACTGTGCCGACCAGTCGTGATTTGTGAGCCCTGTTTTGCCCATAAAAAGCTCGGAAAGCTGATAAAGGCATTCGTCAGAAAATCTCTCAAAATCACGGTCAACTTCGTTGTCACAGAGGTGAACTGCAAAGGTATAAACCTCCTCAGCAGTCATTTCTCGCCTTGTTAAAGCGTTGATTGCCGACAGTTCACTCGCAGTATTTTCGGGTGTTGAGTCCACAATCCCCGATTTTTTAATGTTCAATTCACACTTCCTCCTCTATCAAAGCATCTGCCTGAGCATTGAGCAATTTCGCCCTAGATAGCTCCACTGCGTCCTGTAAATCCACATGTTTCCACTCAATATTAACCTTGTCCGCATAGCCCCTCATCCTGAGAAAAACAGAGCAAATTTTCAAAATCACAGGTTCTAAACTTCTACGAATTGCAGAAATTTCGCTGTTCATAAGGTCGGCTTGTTGAGCACTCATCCTCTCGGTAGAACTCCAGTTTAAACCAAGCATAAACGGCGGAATTCCTGTCCTTGCGATGAGTTGTTCAACAATTTGCCTCACTGGAACTTGGCTGTCAAGAATTTGATTATCCGAGCCTATGACTTTGATATCCACATCACCGACAGCAACAAAATCTCGAACACTGCCGTTTTTCGAGTCCTGCATAGCACGGCTCCACTCTTTTGCGACCGTTTCCGCCCTGTCATTCGCCCCCGCCCTGTCGAACATATCGCCCGAGGGCTTCATCAAAACAGCATAGCGAATATTACCGCAACGCTCCCAGTTAATCCCAATTGAGTTATAAATTTTCATCAAAATATCCGCCAAAAACGGCATACTTCTTAAAATAGAAGCGCCATACGGATTGTCCGCATCGGGATTAAACGGGGTGAAAAGCAGTAATTCTTGATAAGGAAGCGGTTTTGGCGTAAACGACTCTTTTCCACAAATTTGGAAATCTAAAGGTGTTTTTCCCTCTTTTATGCAGATATCTGCGACATTTCCGCACAAAATAGCCGCTATTTCTCTGTTGCCACGTAGAACAATTTCGCCCACCGCTCGCCCACCTGTGATCATAGAATCTAGGTATGCATCCAAAAATGCGTCTATGCCCTTTGTGCCTCGTCCTGTGTTCACATTTTTCAGAAAGTCAGTCAGTTCAAGTTCGGCTTTTGTGCTGTTGCACGTGACCGAAAACCCGCCTGTCAGTCGAATTAATTTTAAAATCGCCGCATCGACAACAGGAACTGCCTCCCGAATTGCCCTGTAAATTTTAATCTCTCCATCACTCAGCGGAACATAGCCCCCAAGCGCCGTAAAGGGGTGACGCTCCCCTTGCCGAAGCTGAGTTTTAATTGATGGCTCTTTTTTCTTTTGAAACAGCTTCATTTGTTCAAAATCTCCTCCATCCTGAGTTATTTGAGGGTGAATTTCTCTCAGCCGTAAAAACGGCGAATTCATGTGGATTTTTCATCAGCCAAGTTTCGACAAAATACCTCATGTCGTCCATGGCATGGTCATTTTGCTTCTGCGGTTTGTCACTCGCTCCGTGCTCCCAAATGTAAACACTAATCTCCCTTAAGAAATCAACACAGGAGCTGCAAATTACAATTTCTCCCGCCCGAAGTGCCTCAGCTGTGTGGCGAATTCCTGTTAAAACATCGTTTTTGGCTTTAACCGCTTTCATACCAAAACGGCTTAAAGTTTCCATAAAACTCGCCGCCGATGGGTCGCAAATTACCGCAGAAATTTTTCTTCCGTCAGCTAATGCAATTAAGGCTTTTGCATATTCACTGTCCGTCATTTGAAAGCCTTTTGTGCGTGAATTGTGATAAAATTCTGTCAATCTATACCATGTCCCCTCCCATTTGCCCCACAAACCAAATGAAGCAGGGTTCACAGTACCGTAGTCACAGGAAATGACATATTCCGAACATTCCGACGGCGGATTTTCGCACACCATTGTGTCATCGAAAAAGTCATAAACTCTACCCTCGGCGACTGTCCAAAGCCCCTCGACAAATCGCCTGTGAAAAGAGCCTGTGTACATTGACATGTAACGCTTTAGTGTTTCGCTTGAAAGTGATGGATTGTCTTTCATGAGGAAATGTAAGTAGAGAGCGTTCCGCTCCTCAGTTTTAGAAATCCATTCCTTATAAAACCAATGCTCGGGCGACTCGGGATTGCAGTTAAACCACATTTTCGCCCCCTCAATTGAGCATCTCGCAATTGCCTGTTCAACGAAAGAACGTGGCATAATCGCGACTTCGTCAAGCAAAACTCCAGCTAGGGTCACACCTTGAATTAATGCCGCAGAGCTTTCATCTCGTCCACCGAAAACCAAATAGGTATTTTTCCTGTCACCCAAAGTTATAGTAATCCGATTTTTTGAAACCAAATCCCTACAGCAAAAACCCAGATTTTTCAGCGTTGGAATAAGCTCATCTAGCAAATTTCTTCTGAGTGAACCAATACTTTTACCACAAAGTCCAAATCTCGCCCCCGAAAAGGCACTCATAGACCACAGCACAAAAGAAAGTCCCATGCACATGGTTTTTCCGCTTCTCACTGCCCCGTCACAGATAACAGCCTGCTTGTTTCTGTGTGGTGAGGACAGTGACCACCAACTTAAAACCTCCAGTTGTCGTTCTGAAAAGCTATGAATTTTCATCGCTCTTCACCTTAATCGCACCTGCCGCCCTGTCGATTGCACCGAAGAAATTTTCAATTCCACTGCTGTCATCTTCGAGCATGTCAGAAAGTAGCTGTATGAGGTCAGTTCTTCCGGCAAGTTTAATTTCGATCGAACCATTAGTGTTACGCTTTAACTCCGAAACCAGCCGCAGGTCAAGCTCTCCCAGAGTTTCCATTTTGTCTGCCTCTAAATACAGCAGTCTTGCAGCGTCATTGCAACTGCCAAAGCAAAGGTCATACAGCATGGACATCAGGTCTGCTTTTTTAATTTTTCTTCTCACTCCACAAATCACCTCTCACTATATGGTTGAAAAACCCCGTTTTTTTGCACGTTTTAATGCAAAAGTCCAAAAAAAAATTGCTGAAATTTCAAATTTCAGCAATTTACATAGTTGTTCTATTAAATTTTCATAAATAAAAACGGTAATTTTCTTTGTTAGAAGTGGTATATTTTTTGGTGCTTGTGCATAGGGTGGGATAAATTTAAAACTAATAAATTAGCACACATTTCTAGGAAATTTTTCGTTGCTACGAAAAAGAAACGCCCCTCGTGGGGGAAAGAATTTTCGTTGCGACGAAAAGGACGCGCGCTCCGCTGGGGTAACTTTTTTTCAAGAAAAAAGTCACCAAAAACTTGTCGG
>CAYJOS010000167.1:0-3705 GCA_964371875.1 uncultured Oscillospiraceae bacterium
GTAACACCTGTGCTAAGTTCTTGCAAATACATCTTTTTGCAATATTGTGGCAAAAATGAGTAAGAGGGGTTTGAAACCACCTCATATTTCAACCAAATTTACACTATAATATAGAAAAAGTCCTAAAATCTTACGATTTTAGGACTTTTAGACTGTAGACAAAAGTAAATTAGCTGATTTTCGGAAGGAGTGGGAGTGTGAGGGCGAACCATCAGGGTTCGCCTTCGCGTTGAAATAACCTGCGTCCGCAGACGCATATTTTGTAAATTTCATACAAAATTCTATGATAAAATAAAGAATTTACAAAATGCCATCGCAAGGCGATGGAGCGAAGCTTGGGGACAAAAAGGCTCGCAAGTCTTTTTGTCTTCAAGCTGAAAGTCCTAAAATCTTACGATTTTAGGACTTTTATGATTGCGGGGGCTGGATTTGAACCGACGACCTTCGAGTTATGAGCTTGAACTCGTAATCATGCCTATATAAGTTTCGCAAAGCATACGAATAAGCATGGCAAGCCCTGCCCTATCGGTGACATTAAATCCGTTTACAACTCTTTTTTCTCCCCAAAAGCAAAGTTGGCTATCACAGACTTCGCTAAGCGAATTTTTTCCATAATGTGTGATACAAAAAACCTTCGTATCAGGGTTACGCCTTTTCACAGAGTTCACAAGTTTTACAAGTCTTGGAACATTTCCGCTAGCACTGATTACGATAATAAGATCATTTTCGCAGTAAAATCGAGAGGCATATTCTATATCATGAATTTGGGCAAAATATTCAACACGCTTGTCAAAACAGCGTAAATATCGCCCTAAGAGCTCACAAAAATACACAGAATCGCCAATTCCCGCAAACATTGTTTTGTGGGAATTTTGCATTTCTACGACAAATTTTTTCATAATTTCGTCATCAATTACATCCATGGTTTTGACAATATTCTGCGGTATTTTATGCAAAACCCTGTTTTCAACAGTGTAAGTTTCGTTTGGTGTTTCCTCGTTTTGTATTGAAAATTTCAACTCCGAAAATCCGCTATATCCCAATTTTTTTGCAAGACGCATGATGGAATTCGGCGAAAGATAAAGTTCTTCGGCAATTTTGTGTATGGAAATATTTTGAATATTTTCACGATTTTTTTGTATGTACTCGATAACTAAATCATCGGTGTCATTTAGCTTAAATTCATGCTCATAAGCTCTCTCGTCAAACGTCATGTCAATACCGCCTCTCTTTTTTCAAAATTATAGCACATTTTCTCTTAACGGACAACAGTAATCCCTTTAGTTTTGTGTATATGTATACAATATTATAGATATAAGGTGTATTTATAGTAGTTTTTTAGTTTAGCCAAGTTTTTTTGCTATTATTGAGCCAAATTGTTAAACGGAGGAACTACTATGTCAGTTTTAAAATTACAGCCGAGTTTCAAAGATTACATCTGGGGTGGAAATCGCCTCAAAAGCGAGTACAACAAAAATTACAATGGTGACGTTTTAGCCGAAGCGTGGGAGCTTTCTTGCCACAAAGACGGCCCATCTTTTATCACAAATGGTGAACATAAAGGAAAAACTTTGCAAGAATTTTTAGACCAAACAGGCAAAAGTTCACTTGGCTCTAACTGTGCGGACTTTGAGGAATTTCCCATTTTGGTAAAGCTCATAGATGCTAAAGACGACCTTTCAATCCAAGTTCACCCAGACAACAACTATGCCCTAAAAAATGAAAATCAATATGGCAAAACCGAGATGTGGTATGTGGTTGACTGTGAGGAAAACGCCTTTTTATACTACGGTTTTTCTAAAGAAATCGACAAAGCCGAGTTTGCAAAACGCATAGAGGAAAACACTTTAACAGAAGTTTTAAATGCTGTCCCCGTGCAAAAAGGCGATGTCTTTTTCATAGAAGCAGGCACAATTCACGCCATCGGCAAAGAAATTGTAATCGCCGAAATTCAGCAAAATTCAAACGTGACTTACAGGGTTTATGACTATGGCAGAGTGGGTGTCGATGGAAAACCTCGTGACCTACATATAGAAAAAGCAGTTGATGTTACCAAGCGAGAAGTTTTGGGCAGAAACAAAAATGCAACTCCCCATCTTGCCGATTGTGAGTATTTTACTGTTGACAAATTGTATTTAGATGGTAAAAATATTAATAGAATAGAAGGCAAAAGAAGCACAGCAACCTTCATTCACTTCCTCTTTTTAGACGGAAACGGCACAATTAGCAGTTGTGGTGAGACTGTTTCGTTCACAAAAGGTGATAGTATTTTTCTCACAGCCGAAAACGGAAATTATGTTCTAGACGGAAAATGTGAGGCACTTTTAACAACAATAGACAAGAAAATTTAGAACAAATGTGAGCGATTTGTGAACAAGTTTCAATAGTTTTGTGAACTAAGTGTATTTATGACGTAAAATCAAAGTGCTCTGAATTTTGTGTCATAATACACACATGGAAACGAACTACAGAATATTTGGGAGGAAGTTTTAATGAATCTATCTAGCTTAACAAATCCAAAATTAGTTGAACTAAACAGTAAGTTAACTAAAAAACAAGATGTTATCAAAGCCCTTGTAAAGAAGCTTTACGAAAACGGAAAGCTAACTTCGGAGCAAGAATTCCTTGAAGCAGTTTTTGCCAGAGAAGACATTTCCGAAACAGGTATGGAAGCAGGACTTGCCATTCCTCATGGTAAATCAAGAGCGGTTAAAGAGGCAAGCTTTGCAGTAATGTCCACCAAAGATGTTGTCGCCGACTGGGAAAGCATAGACCCTGACAACGAAGTTAAATACATATTCCTACTTGCAATTCCCGAAGCGCAAGCAGGAAGCACTCACCTAGAACTTTTAGCAGAACTTATGCAACGCATGAGCGATGAAGATTATAAGGAAAAACTCTTTGCTTCAAAAACAACAGAAGAATTTTTCAAAAACCTTGACGAAAAGGTTTCCGACGAGGGAAAAGCTGATATTGAATACACAAAAACTATAGTCGCTGTCACAGCTTGCCCAGCAGGTATTGCACATACATATATGGCAGCAGAAGCACTTATAAAAGCAGGTAACGCACTTGGTGTTAAAGTTTATGTCGAAAAACAAGGCGCAAACGGTATCGAGGACAGACACACCTCAGAAATGCTTAAAAATGCCGACGCAGCAATCTTTTCTGTCGGTGTTGCGGTTAAAAATGCAGAGCGTTTTGAACATTTACCTGTGACTCAAACCTCAGTTGCAGAACCACTTAAAGACGCTCAATCAATCATCAAAAGAGCACTTGAAAAGGCAGAAAACTTCCAAAAAGGCGAATATGTCGCCGACCCATCATCAGATAACAAAATGAGCATAGGCGAAGAAATCAAGCAATCAGTCATGACAGGTATTTCCCACATGGTTCCACTAGTTGTCGCTGGTGGTATGATTTTGGCTCTTGCGGTTTTGATTGCTCAACAATTCAATTTAACAGAACTATACAACACCCCAGGTAGTTGGCTAAATAACTTCCGTCTACTTTCAGGTGGACTACTCGGAACTCTACTCGTTCCCGTAATGGCAGCCTACATGGCTTACTCAATCTCAGAAAAAACGGCGCTAGTTTCAGGTTTTGCAGCTGGTTTTGCGGCTAACATGGTCGGCGGTGGATTTTTAGCTGGTATGCTCGGTGGTCTAATCGCAGGTTATGTCGTTCGTTATATGAAAAAATATA
>CAYJOS010000168.1:0-3672 GCA_964371875.1 uncultured Oscillospiraceae bacterium
TTGTCGGGGAAACACCCCCGAACGGTGGGAACGGTTAAAGGTGCGGAATATACAAGAATAATAAGATTGTATAATTTTAAGCAGTTGCCATTTCACCAACTCGGTGTTAATCGGCAGGCTAAACGCCTGAAAGAGCGTAAATTACAAGCTTGCAAATCCACGAGTAGGAGGGTCTATTCAGGTCTGTAAGATACGAAGCGTTCTTCAGAGTTCGCATTTTACAGTCTTGAATAGACCCTCCTACTATTTTATTTTGCAAGTGAGTAGCCAACGGGACACCCAAAGGGCGATTAGCCCTTGTTGGTTTGGCTCTTTTTTCGTGCGATGGTAGCTACTACAGGGCTTGCCCGTTAATTATTATTGTATATTCAGCACCCTGACCGCATCTCGCCGTTCGGGGGCGAGTCCCCGACGTGTTTTGCTTACTTTTTCACGAGAAAAAGTGAGCCCTCGGAGAGCGTTCTCTTCGTTCTCTCGTTCTTTTCGTCGCAACGAAAATCCCCCCTCGGAGAGCGTTTCCTTTTCGTCGCAACGAAAATCCCCCCTCGGAGAGCATTTCGCCGAATGGCATTCAAAAACTCACCTCACCTGTCCATCACCTTTAACCACATATTTATATGTGCAAAGTTCTGATAGCCCCATAGGCCCTCTTGCGTGCAATTTTTGCGTTGAAATCCCCATTTCGCAACCAAGCCCAAACTCACCACCATCTGTAAATCTAGTCGAAGCATTGACATAAACACAGGCACTGTCCACCATTTTTGTAAATTTCTCGGCAGTTTTGCTGTTTTCTGTCACTATACAATCGCTATGAGCCGTGGAGTGTTCCATAATATGTAAAATCGCTTCTTCTGCACCGTCGCAGACTTTTATTGCTAAAATATAATCTAAAAATTCTGTGTCGAAATCGTTTTCACTCGCAGGAGTACTGCCTATGATTTTTTCGGCTTCAGTGCAAACTTTAAATTCAACAGGAATTTGACCTTTCGCTCCCCTGTCGTCCACAAGACGATTTTTCAGCAAAGGCAAAAATTCACTCGCAATTTTTTTGTCAACTACGCAGACTTCACAGGCATTGCAAACAGAAGGTCTGCTGGTTTTTGCGTTTTCTAGTATGTTCAAGGCTTTGTCGAAATCTGCCTCGCCGTCTACATAAATGTGGCAAATTCCTGTGCCTGTTTCTATGCAAGGCACTATCGCATTTTCGACGCAAGATTTTATAAGCGACAAGCCACCTCTTGGTATTAAAAGGTCAATATATCCAACAGCTTTCATCATTTCCATTGCACTTTGTCTTGTGGTGTCGTCGACTAGGCAGATTGCATTTTCGGGCAAACCAGCTTCAACAATACCGCAACGCATTGCTTTTACAATCGCCTCAGCCGAGCTGTGAGCCTCTTTTCCACAACGCAAAATACAGCACGAACCTGCTTTAATCGACAATGCCGCCGCATCCGCTGTCACATTCGGACGGCTTTCATATATTATTCCGATTACACCCATGGGAGAGGCTGTTTTTTCAATTTTCAGCCCGTTTGGTAGTGTGTGGGTTGAAATCACACCAAGAGGGTCAGAAAGGTTTACAACGTCAAGTATACCCTTTGCCATAGCGTCAATTCTATCTGAATTTAGCTCCAATCTGTCAAGCATAACTTCGCTGATTATGCCTTTAGATGCTTCCATATCCTTTGCGTTTGCCTGTAATATTTCCTGTTTATTATCGACAATTGCTTTCGCCATAAGTTTCAAAGTTTTATTTTTTTGCTCACTGTCACACATAGCCATAAATTTTTTCGCTGAACGAACATCTTCTAAAATAGTAATAGTTTCACGCATATTTACACTCTCCTACCTTTAAATTTTGTACCGACAGTTTTTCCGCTAACTGCATCATATAGCCTGTCAGGTGAATTTCCGTTCATGATTATCATGTCGCCACCGCTTTCGGTGACAATTTTCGCCGCTTTAATTTTCGTCGCCATGCCACCTGTGCCAAACTCACTGCCTTTTCCGCCTGCGGCTGTTTCGATTTCGGGCGTAATTTCTTCTATCAGTGAAATTAACTTTGCATTTGGGTTCGATTTTGGGTCGCAATCGTAAAAACCTTCTATATCCGAAAGCAAAATCAAAAGCTCCGCCCCGATAAACTCTGCAACTATAGCCGCAAGAGTATCGTTTTCGCCGATGGTGTTTGTCACACCGATTTCTGCAGTTGAAACTGCATCATTTTCATTTATGATTGGTAGCGCATTTAATTCAAAAAGTCTGAAAATTGTATTTTTAAAATTAAGTCTTCTCTTTTCAATTTGCAAGTCGTCAGCTGTGAGCAAAACTTGTGCCACTGTGTGATTATATTCCCCAAACAACCTGTCGTATGTATACATGAGCTCACATTGTCCAACAGCCGCTGCTGCCTGTTTTGTGGGCATATCCTCTGGTCTTTTGCCAAGCATTAATTTGCCGACACCCATGCCGATTGCACCTGAAGATACGATTGCAATTTCATTTCCTGCATTTTTGAGGTCGCTAATTACTTTGACCAAATGTTCTACATATCTTATATTCAACATCCCCGTTTTGTGGGCAATGGTTGATGTTCCAATTTTTATAACAATTCTCATGGTTTAATTTCCTTTTTCCATATCCACAGCTTTTTGATAAGCCGAAACCACCGCATTCATAGCTGCCGCACGAAAAGCGCCGTCCTCTAGAGCTTTAACACCTGCTATAGTAACACCGCCCGGAGAGCAAACTTTGTCTTTTAACACCGCTGGATGCTCGCCAGTGTGGAGCATGAGTTCAGCCATTCCCGAAAGAGTTTGCGCCGCATATTTATAAGCTGTATCCCGTGGCAATCCACACGAAACAGCACCGTCTGCAAGTGCCTCAATAAACATGCACACAAACGCAGTTCCACAGCCTGAAATCGCCATAGAAGCATTGAGTAATTTTTCGGGAATTTGGTCTACTATCCCAGTGTGGTCTAGATAAATTTTTATAAGCTCAACTTCTTGAACCGTGGCATTTTTATAGCATAATTGAGTAACACCTTTTCCGATCAAGGCTGGAGTATTTGGCATTATTCGAACTATTGGAAATTCGCCACCAGCTAGTTTCGTGAGGCTTTCCATGTCAATTCCTGCCATCATAGAAACCAAGACAAATCTGTGTTGCCTATTTTTTAAAATCGGCGCTATTTCATCAAACAAATCACTTGCCATTTGTGGCTTAACTCCAAGAAAAATCAAAGTGCATTCCTCGGCAATTTTTTCATTGGTGGACATATTTGCACCAATGGATTTGACAAATTCTGCAACCTTTTCAGGTCGTCTATTTGAAATGTATATATTTTTAGGGTCTGTCGCCTTCGCCACCGCAGTTGCTATCGCAGAACCCATATTTCCGCAACCAATAAAACCAATTTTTTCAAACATAATATTACTCCTGTTAGATTAAATTTAAATGTTAAATTATATTGTACCACAGTAGCGAGCTAAATGGAAATAAAATATTATATTTCCAAATAATTTTACATATTTTTAATTTTAGTATTGCATTTTTTGTTGACTTATGTTAAAATAATCAAGTTGTTGAGATTACCAAGCTCAATTTAAACAAAATATCCGGGTGTGGCGCAGTTGGTAGCGCGCTTGACTGGGGGTCAAGAGGCCG
>CAYJOS010000169.1:0-3633 GCA_964371875.1 uncultured Oscillospiraceae bacterium
GAGTAGGAGGGTCTATTTAAAACTGTTAGATACGAACGTTGTGCAGAGTTCGCATCTTACGGATCTAAATAGACCCTCCTACTATATTTCTTTTCAAGTGAGTAGCCAACGGGAAGAAATCAGGCGACAGCCGTGACTACGCTCTAACTTAGTGCGATGGTAACTAGTTCAGGGCTTGCCAGTTGAGCTAGCCTGTATACTCAGCACCCTAACCGCATCTCGCCGTTCGGGGGCGAGTCCCCGACGTGTTTTGCTTACTTTTTCACGAGAAAAAGTGAGCCCTCGGAGAGCGTTCTTCGTTCTCCTCGTCCTTTTCGTCGCAACGAAAACTCCCCCTTCCCTGTTCTAAAAACAGCTTTTTAATAATTGATTACATTTCACTGACCGAATAATAAAGCTCTGTCCAAAGGTGCATACTGCCCGAAACGGTGACATCTCGTCTGTCAATTTTTACAAGTGGAGATTTAACACCGCCCGAGATTGCTTGTTCGGTCAGCCAAGGATTTAGAATTTTTTCAGCTTCCGCAACTGCGTCCTCGAGCTCTTCAAAATCTTCTATACCCATGGGGTGATGAACTCTCAAAATCCCCGATGAAAGCTTTGAAATTAATATCACACCGCTAAACGCAAATGTTCCAACAGCTGCACCAATCGCCCCTGCAACTTCTGCCTTTTCAGCAACCAAAGAACGACAACCCAAAAGGTTTGAAACGCTACTTGTGAGCAAAATCGAAGGCGCACCAGCTCCGATTAATGTGCCATTTAGGTCAAGTTTCATCATTTTATGCAATTTGTGTTCACTGATTAAAACTTTTGAGATTAGTTCACTGATATCAGGGCTTATAACCGTTGGCAAAAGTGCTGTTGTTATGCTTTTTTCAAAAATCGCCTGTGCAATATTTCTTGTCATTTGGTCGAAAACTCTCGCCGCAAATTCCTCGTAAGAGCCTCTTTTGTCAATAATCAAACATTTTGCACCTAAAATTGAGGCAGTTTCATCCCAACGCTTAAATGTTCCCAAGATGTGGAAAGCATCGGTTGGCGTAAATCCTGCTATGTCGATATATCCTTCTTTTGCCAAATCGGCTACATAGCTAGGGGTGACGTATTCAAATTTGGGGTCTCTTGAAATGCTGAAAACCGAAACAGGTTTGTCCTGAATTAGGTCAAGCAAGCGGATTTTATGACCATCATTTGGGGGTCGTTTTTTGCTTGGAAGTATAAACATTGGTTCGTTTGAAAGGAAATCTAAGGAAGTTTTTCTCAATTCATCGACAACTTCGGGATATTCATTTGCAAGCACACAAAGCGGCTTTACACGCAAAGGCCCGATCGAAATAAATTCATTTTTCCTCATGCAAACTCGGCTGTCGCCACCTTGACCAAAAGTAAAAATATCTATGCTTTTAACTAAGGTTTTGTGGCCTCCGACATGAGCACCGTTTCGACTAATTTCGGGTTTTCCCTCGCTGTCTAGGGCGATTATATCCGCTGTCGTTCCACCTATGTCGCAAATCCAAGAATTGCGCTCTTCCTGTGATTTTGAAGCCAAAAATCCAGCTCCGACCGCACTTGCCGCAGGCCCTGAAAGTAGCATTTCAACTGGGTGCAGTTTTGCCCATGCTTCGCCGACAGCTGTTCCATCGCCTCTTACAACCGTGAGCTGTGCCTGAACGCCTTTTTTATGTAAAATTTCAACAAGTGAGTTTATAAGTGCAATGATAATCGGAATTAGTCCAGCGTTTAACGACGCTGTTGCCGCGCGTCTGTAGGCATTTAATTCCCAAGTGAGTTCGTGCCCACATGTGACAAAAATGTCTGGGCGAATTTCTGCAATTATTTCCCTAGCACGGATTTCGTGCTTCGGGTTTCTGATGCTGAAATAGCCCGAAATGGCAATTCCTTCAATTTCGCTAGGTAATTCAGCAATGATTTTTTTAAGTGCATCTTCGTCAAGTGGGCTTGCTTCTTCGCCGTTGTGAGTGTGTCCTCCGCCGATTACGCTGATAGTTCCTGTGCCCAGTTTTTTGGCTTTTCGAGCTTCTTCGGCGTCTTTTTCGGTGTAGCCAATGAGGAGCAGTCTGACAGGTTTCATGCGGTTTTCGACAATCGCATTTGTCGCAAATGTTGTGGCGAGATTTACGCCTTTTATGGAATTTGGGTCTATATTTGATAAAATTGTGTCTATACCCTCTTCTAGGGTTATGAGCATATTTTCGTGGTGAGTTGGAATTTTTGTGTCGGCTATAACTTTTTCTGATTTTGTGTCGAATAGGACTAAATCTGTGTAAGTTCCGCCGGCGTCAATTCCAAGGGTTATCGAAGTGTTTTCAAAAGGGGTCATTTTGCTACCTCCTATATTGTTAATCATCTTGTTATTATATAATAAATCGCCGAAAAAGTCTATTAAATAAGTAATTGCAAAAAACACTTGATTTTTTGTTGAAAGTGTATTATAATGAATGAGCGTTTCAGTTTGAATTTAATTTCGGCTGAGATTAATATGTGCCGGTGTGATGGAATTGGTAGACGTAGCGGATTCAAAATCCGCCGCTGGCGACAGTGTGCCGGTTCGAGTCCGGCCACCGGCACCAAGATTAATTCGTAAAAAGAATGTCATCGACTTTTTCAGTCGGTGACGTTCTTTTTTTACCCGTTTTTGAGTGAAAAGTGTTGATTTATAGTGCAAAATATTCGAAGTCGTTCGAGTGAAAATAGATTGAAAAATATAGATGTCATCTGGGCGAAAAATGGTGTTTTAGGACTCGAACTCTAACGAGTAGGGGTAAATTGCATACAATTTAATAATAGGATAAAAAATTAAAGGTCGTAGGCTGAGAAAATTTCTCAATCATGCGACCATTTTATTTTCAGAAAAGCGAAAAATAAACAAAGAGAATTGCTTCGCTTGCTATGCACTGGACTTCCCAAATTAACAAATTATACGCAATCACTTTAATTATAGCTTTATCTCAAAAACTGCTCCATCAGCATTAAAAGCCCTCACTTCGCCATTCATCATTTCCACCGAAGTTTTAGCGATAGAAAGACCTAGTCCAAAATTTCCATCCTCACTTTTTGAAAATCTGTTCCAAATTTTATCAAGATTTGCTATGCCTTTTCCGTCGTCTTTTACTGTTATAACTGCCCTTTTTTCTTTGCTTTCAAGCGTGATACTAACGGTGGTTTTTGCATATCTAATGGCATTTGATATGATATTTCCTACCGAGCTAGTTAAGAGTTCGCTGTTCGCATTTGCAAATAAATTTGGCATTATATCAGATTTAAGTTCGATATTACTGCTTACAGCATAACCTTTATAAGTATTCAACATATCAGATATACAATCACTAATATTTAGCCTTTCAAGCTTTTTGTTTGCGTTAAAATTCTCTGCTCGCGCAAGGGTTAAAAGGCTATCAACTAATTTTGTCAGTCTTTTACTTTGATCAGAAATAAGATGCGCGGTACCTTTTGCATCAGAAAATATACCCATTTCAATACCATCGGCATATCCTTGTATACTCATAAGTGGTGTGCGAAGTTCGTGGGAAGCACTCGCTAAAAAGTTCTTTTGGCTTTCGTTATAATGATAAATTCTTTTGTTAAGAGCATTTATTTCGGTAGTGAGTT
>CAYJOS010000170.1:0-3627 GCA_964371875.1 uncultured Oscillospiraceae bacterium
CCGAAATCTATAACATTTCTGACAGTTCCTGTCAAAACCATTCCTGCTTTTAGGTCAGAAATTTCCAAAACATCAGAGCGTAACATAGGCGTCGAAAGTTCGTCACGTGGGTCACGACCTGGTTTTAGAAGTTCGGACACAAGGTCGAGTAGTGTTGGCGCACCAACTCCGCATTTTTCAGCTGCAGCTTCGACACCGATTTCGTTAATTTTTTCACGTAATTCAATGTTTGTTCCGCTTGCTAAATCCTTGACGGAATAACCGCAAATTGTGAGCAAATTCTCCGCCGCTGTGTAACTTTCGGGATGGACTGCTGTGTTATCAAGCACGCTTTTTCCGCCTGAAACACGCAAAAATCCTGCGCATTGTTCAAAAGCTTTAGGGCCTAGTTTTGGCACTTTCAAAACCTGTTTACGTGAGGTGAATTCACCGTTTTCATCACGATATTTAACCAAATTTTTCGCCGTTGCCGAGGTCAAACCCGAAACACGTTGCAGTAGAGAAACCGAAGCTGTGTTCACGTCAACACCAACAGAGTTAACGCAATCTTCGACAACTCCGTCAAGCGATTCGCCCAGTCTTGCCTGTGGCATATCGTGCTGATATTGCCCGACACCTATGGATTTTGGGTCAATTTTAACAAGCTCGGCTAGTGGGTCTTGAAGTCGTCTTGCGATGGAAACCGCAGAGCGAAGCGAAACATCATATTCTGGAAATTCTTCCGCCGCAAGTTTTGAAGCAGAATAGACAGAAGCGCCTGCTTCATTGACTATCATATAGCCGATTTCGGGATAGTCTTTTAGTATGTCAGCGACAAATTTTTCAGACTCACGTGAAGCTGTTCCGTTGCCTATAGCTATGCAAGTTATGCCATGTTTTTTAATCATTTCTTTGACAATTTTTGCACTTTTTTCAATTTCACTTTTCGGTGGAGTAGCATAAATAACGCCTGTATCCAGCACTTTTCCTGTGCCGTCAACAACAGCAAGTTTACATCCTGTGCGGTATCCTGGGTCTAGTCCCAATGTGACTTTGCCCTTGACAGGTGCTTGCATTAGAAGCGGACGAAGGTTTATTGCAAAGTTTTTGATTGCACCTTCCGAGGCTTCGTCGGTCAAAAAGTTTCTGATTTCACGCTCCATTGAAGGGGCGATAAGCCTTTCGTAAGCGTCTTCGGCGGCGGAACGGACAAACTGAGATGATGGACAAGAGGGTTTTATCACCGAACGCACACCGACAGCGGCTGCGCTTGCTTTGTCAGTTTCGACAGAAACCTTTAAAAATCCATCTTTTTCACCACGATTTACCGCCAAAACTTGATGACCTGAAATTTTGGTAAGCGGTTGTGAAAATTCATAGTAAAGTCTGTAAACGCTGTCATCTTCCGTAGCCGCAACGGAGACAAGGCTTGATTTTTTCAACATCATTTCACGCAAAGTCTTACGGACAGCAGCATCGTCAGAGACCATTTCAGCAATGATATCCGAAGCACCAGCAAGGGCTTCTTCGACTGTGTTTACCTCTTTTTCTGGATTGATATAGTCGGGTGCAAGGTCTTTCGCCTCTTGGGTTTGTTCTAAAATTGCGAGGGCGAGTGGCTCTAAGCCTTTTTCCTTGGCTATGCTTGCACGGGTTCTGCGTTTTTGCTTGTATGGACGGTATAAATCCTCGGCTTCGGAGAGGGTTTTTGTTGCTAAAACCTGCTCTTTAAGCTCGTCTGTGAGCTTTCCTTGGCTTTCGATTGAACTTAAAATTTCCTCTTGCCTTTTTTCAAGACTACGCAGATATTTTAGTCTGTCATACAAATCACGAATAGCCGTGTCGTCCATAGAACCGTGCATTTCTTTACGGTATCTGGCGATAAATGGCACAGTTGCGCCATCGTCAAGCAATGTAATTACATTTTCGACGTGTTGTAAACTTTTTCCAAGTTCTGATGCGATTATATTTGAAATTTCCATTAAAATATTTTTCCTCCATGTAAATTGCGTAAGTTAATACTATATAATAAATTGTATCACAAAAATTACAAAAGTAAAGTCGAATATAGTTGTTTTTCGCCAGTAAAGCTGATATAATATCATATTAGGAAAAATATTACAGATGGAGGGCTTTGCTATGGAAGATGTCATCATTACAATAAGCAGGGAATATGGCTGTGGTGCTAGGGTTGTTGGGCAAAGAGTTGCCACGAAACTCGGCATTGGTTATTACGATCGTGACATAATAGGGCTTGCCGCAAAAAACAGTGGTTTTTCTGAGGAATTTATCGAAAAATCAGAACAAAGAAACATCAGTGGTATTTCACCTTGGGCAGAAAATGTTGACACAAATTCCGCAACTTTTTCTCTGTCGCATCAGGTTTATTTGGCACAATTTGCCGCAATTCGAGAAATTGCCTCCAAGGGTTCTTGTGTGATTGTTGGGCGTTGCTCCGATGCGATTTTGAAAACTGGATATAAAAGATTGAGTATTTTTATGCACGCAAACATAGAAGACAGAATTAAATTCGCTGTTGAAAACTATGGAATTAGTGAATTTGGTGCTGTGAAAAAAATTAAGCAAATCGACGCAGAACGTGCCGCACACTATAATTATTACAGCGATAAGGAGTGGGGTGTTTGCAAAAACTATGATATTTCGATAAATATGAGCAACTTTTCGGTTGAAGGTGCGTGTCAAATTATAATTGATGGATTGGCGTGTTTGCGATAAAACCGTAGTAGACTAAAGAAAATTTCATCTAACCGCCAAATTTTTACTAATTGTGCGGTTGTCCTCGTGTAAAATGTTTTTATTCCATTTTTACGGAGGGCTAAATGAAGAAAATTTTTGCACTAACGCTATCATTTTTTCTGTTGGCAAGTTCGATTTTTTCGGTTCGGGCGACATATATCGCCGAAATTGACTACTTAGAAGTCATGAAAATTTCAGCCATGACAGGCGATTGGGAAAATGGTCAACACGCAGAACACGGCAGAACAGCGCAAATTCAAAATGCACTTAGCAATGAAGCGATTTTCACATTCGAAGATTTATATTTGCTGTCCAAAATAATTTATGCCGAAGCTGGTAGCAGTTGGCTGAGTGTTGAATGGAAAATGTCGGTTGGTGAGGTTTTGCTGAACAGGGTTAACAGCCCAGAGTTTCCAAATACTGTCGCTGAGGTTGTCTATCAGCCTATGCAGTATTACAATGTGAACAGCCCATATTTCAGGGATTTAATGCCTGACGAGCTCTCGGTTGAGCTTGCAGTTAGGCTTTTAAATGGTGAGAGAGTTTTAAATGACAACTCTGTTGTTTTTCAGGCAAATTTTCCGCAAGGTTCGGCAACGCATACTATGTATACGGACGAGCTTTTGGGAAATACCTATTTCTGTCATAGTAGTAATATGTATCTATATGAAATCCCTCTGCTCGGTTGAGCGGAGGGATTTTTCGCTTTGCGAAAGGCTTTTAAAGGGGGATTTTTGCTTTGGCAAAAGAACACTCTCCGAGGGGGGCGCTTCGGCGAAAAGCGCGAGAGAATTTTCGTTGCGACGAAAAGAAACGAGGGGAAACGCGCTCCGCTGGGGTAACTTTTTTTTCAAGAAAAAAGTCACCAAAAACTTGTCGGGGAAACACCCC
>CAYJOS010000171.1:0-3513 GCA_964371875.1 uncultured Oscillospiraceae bacterium
CCCCAGCGGAGCGCGTTTTCTTCGTTCTTTTCGTCGCAACGAAAATTCTTTCGTTCTCTCGTTCTTTTCGCCGAGGCGAAAAATCCCCCTCGGAGAGCTTTTTTTCGCCTCAGCTTATAATATTTTCCGCAATTTTAATCCCATCTACCGCCGCCGAAACTATCCCCCCTGCATAGCCTGCGCCCTCTCCGCAAGGGTAAATTCCTTTGACCGTCACGGAATTTCCGTCCTCGGCTCGAATTATGCGAACAGGCGAACTTGAGCGTGTTTCAATCGCCGTCATTGTCGCCTCAGGATTGTCAAAACCCTTGACTTTCCTAGCCAAAAGTGGCAGAGCTTCACGCAAACTTTCGGTCACATATGGGGGTAAACATTTTGAAATGTCTGTCCACTTGACCGCTGGTTTGTATGTAGGAATAATTTTTCCTGCTTTTTCTGAGGGTATTCCCTTCAAAAAATCACCAACTTTTTGACAGGGTGCATGACCATTTCCAAGTTCAAAGGCGATTTTTTCCCATTTTTCCTGATAGCGTACACCAGAAAGCACATCTTCGCCGTCATAATCATAGGGATTTACACCGCAAAGTAAAGCCCCATTGATATTAATGCCGTCTCTCGCCCTGTAACTCATGCCGTTGGTCACAATTTCGCCCTCGTCAGATGCCGAAGCCACCACAACACCCCCAGGGCAGACGCAAAATGTAAAAACACTTCGTCCGCTGTCGAGATGAACTGCAAGTTTATAGTCCGTCGGCGGTAGCTCTTTGTAGATTTCTCCAAACTGAGCTTTGCCTATATCAGCTTGCAAATGTTCAATGCGAACTCCAACCGCAAAAGGTTTTGCTTCCATTTCAATTTTGTGACTGTGTAACATGCGAAAACTGTCACGTGCAGAGTGTCCAATGGCGAAAATTGCTGTGTCGGTTTCAATTTCATACTCACCTTCGGGACTTTGCACGGTTAAGGCTGTCAAAGTTCCGTCTTTTTCTTTTATATCGGTGACACAATGGAAAAATCTGACTTCACAACCAAGGCGAATTATTTCATTTCTCATGTTTTTGACCACATCTCGTAAAATATCTGTGCCAATATGTGGTTTATGTGAATATAAAATATCATCAGGTGCGCCGAATTCGTGCAAAACTTCAAGCACCGCCGAAATTCTGCCGTCATGCGTGCCTGTTGTGAGCTTTCCGTCGGAGAACGCCCCAGCTCCACCTTCGCCGAATTGCACGTTTGAGCTTTTGTCTAAAACCCCTGTTTCCCAGTAGTTTTCAACTGCTAGAGCTCGGCTGTCTATGTCACCGCCACGCTCTAAAACTACGCATTTAATTCCCGCTCTCGCCAAAAATAAAGCCGAAAAAAGCCCAGCAGGACCTAAGCCGATTACAACAGGAGTTTTTTCGCTTTTTCTACAATTTTCGACAGGAATATAAACTTTTTTCTCCGCAAAACGTATGTCTTTGTCACGGTTTTTGGATAAAATTTTATCCTCTTTCGCCGTTTCGACAAGCACAGTACAGACCAGAGCCATCTCTCGCCCACGTCTTGCATCTATTGACGAGCGTGAAATTACAAGGGACTCGACATCATTTTCAGTGATGCCGAGCCTTTTTATAATTGCCTGTTTTATGTCTGAAATATTAGCTGTTGGTTTTAATCTAATGTTTGAAATTTTTATCATATTTTGTTATCAATCTACCCATTTATCACAAATTTTGTCGATATCTGCCTTTAATTTTCTCAAATCTCGGTTTGCTCTGCCCTCAAAAGTTCTAGCGATTTGAAGCAGACGTTTTGCAGAATCGAGCACAGACATAAATAGTCTGTGAGATTTTGAGTCCTGCGCTCTTGGCTTGTAATCACGTTTAACAAGCACAGGTTTCGCCTCATAAATCATAACATCTTTCGCCAAATCATAAACCGTTCCGCTGTATGGAGCAAGGACGTTCCCAAAACTATGTTGATTTCTTAGGCAATCGGCAAAGCTTTTCATAGAGCTGTCTTCGCCGTGATTTACAAAAACTGTCTGCGGTTTTTGCTCAAAATGATTTATCCAATCGAGCAAACAACCTTTGTCTGCATGACCACTTTTTCCGTCTAAAAATCGAATTTCGGAGTTAATTGTAATTTCTTCACCGAAAAGTTTAACACTTTCAATTCCGTCCATAATCAAGCGACCCAAAGTACCTGCCGCCTGATATCCAACGAACAAAATTATGCTGTCACGTCGCCACAAATTGTGTTTTAAATGGTGGCGAATTCGCCCTGCTTCACACATTCCGCTAGCGGCGATTATGACTTTTGGTTTGTGGTCGAAGTTAATTGCTTTTGACTCCTCTGAGGATTGAGAAATTTCCAGCCCGTCAAAAACCAGAGGGTTAATTCCTGCTTTTACAATTTCTAGTGCTTCCTCATCTAAGCACTCGTGTGAGCATTGAAGGAAAATTCCAGTCGCATCATTTGCAAGCGGACTGTCTATATAAACCTTAAATCCGTCATGGCCTTTGACCAAGCCTTCATCTTTGATTTTTCTAATGAAATAAAGCATTTCTTGCGAGCGTCCAACCGCAAATGAGGGAATAACCAAGTTTCCTCCCCTGTCGAATGCGTCTTGAATATGCTGTGCCAAATCTTTGACATAATCTGGTTTTTCTATTGTGTGATATCTGTCGCCGTAGGTTGACTCTATGACAACATAGTCAGCATCTTTGACATATTTTGGATTATTAATAATAGGTTGATTTACATTTCCAAGGTCACCGCTGAAAACAATTTTTTTGGTAACACCATTTTCGGTCAACCAAAGTTCAATCGAAGCCGAGCCTAAAAGGTGACCTGCATCGACAAATCTCGCCGAAACAGCGTCCAAAGCCTGAACTTTTTCCTCATAGTGAACTCCTCGAAGCTTTGTGATTAAGCCCTCAGCGTCGCTCATTTTGTATAGCGGTTCAACAGCCGCTCCGCCTGAGCGTTTGGCTTTTCTGGTTTTCCATTCTGCTTCACTTTCTTGAATGTGAGCCGAGTCACGTAGCATAATTCGACATAAATTGCAAGTTTCTTCGGTTGCATACACTGTTCCGTTAAATCCATTTTTGTATAATAGCGGTAGCAGACCCGAGTGGTCTATGTGGGCATGAGTTAGAAAAACGCAGTCTATCATAGAGGGCGAAACGGGAATTGGAATATTTTCAAAAATATTTATACCCTGTTCCATACCACAGTCTACCATGATGTACTTTTTGTCAATTTCGATTAATGTACAGCTTCCTGTTACTTCATGTGTTGCGCCAATAAATGTAATTTTCATCGTAAACCCACCTTTCATCTTATCTAATTACATTTTAACCCAAAGTGTGGTATTTATCAATATGAAAGTATTTTTAATTTTAATTTTGCTTTGGTAAAAGCTCGTGAAAGATTTTCGTTGCGACGAAAAGCACGAGGAGAACGAGAAAACGGAGAATTTTTTGTTGCGACAAAAAAGGAAACGCGCTCCGCTGGGGTAACTTT
>CAYJOS010000172.1:0-3449 GCA_964371875.1 uncultured Oscillospiraceae bacterium
ACGTGTTTTGCTTACTTTTTCACGAGAAAAAGTGAGCCCTCGGAGAGCGTTCTCTTCGTTCTTTTCGCCGAAGCGAAAATCTCCCTCGGAGAGCGTATCCTTTTCGTCGCAACGAAAACTCCCCCCTCGGAGAGCTTTTCACCAAAGCAAAAACCTAAAAACTCAAACCATTCTCTTGTGCCAAAATTTTTCTAATCCCCTTAAGCACACCTTGATTTTCATTTGTATCAGTAATATGAGCTGCATGTTTTTTCAAAACCTCTCTCGCATTACCCATAGCAAAGGAATGTTTTGTGCAATTAATCAGCCCGATATCGTTATCACCATCGCCGAAAACTGCAATTTCGTCAGCATTTATGCCATACATTTCAGCAATTTTCAAAACAGCCATTCCCTTATTAATTTTATTGTCGCAAACTTCGACATTAGCGTCATAAGATGTGTTTAGTTCAATTCCCTCAACTTTTTTAAGCAGTTCAACTGCCTTTTTGCAAAGTTCCGCATCAGTATTCGAGTTATCAGTTTTCATAACGCCAACATCGCCCAAGTCTTCAAGCGAATTAATTCTAACCGCATTACTCAAAAATGTTTCACGGTTGAAAAGGGGCGTGTGGGAAAGCGCGTCAGTGTCTACATTACGCAATTTTCCAAAACCATACAAATGTTCTTGGAAATACTCCTCTTTGTCTATAAAAATATACTTTTTGCCGTCATCGGCGTGTAAAACAGTCTTAAATTTATGGTCAGATAGAATTTTATAAACTTCTTCCAACTTATCTTTGTCGATTATATGTTTTGTATGTGTTTTTCTGTCTTTTGAAATAAATTCATGACCATTATTTAAAAGTATGTCACAATCTAAATTATGTGCAGTTAAAACACCCTCGACTATATCATAATTTCGCCCTGTGGCGATTACAAATCTAATTCCGTGTTCTTTAAATTTATGGATTGCAGATAATGTTTCTGCGTCTATGCTTTGATCTTCTTTTAAAAGTGTTCCGTCTAGGTCGAATGCGAAAAGTTTTATCATGGTTTTCTCCTCAGTTTATGCTAAATTTTTACCTTTTATTTTCTCGGCAAGTGCAACTGCCGTTTGTCTAACACTGCCTTGCTTACAGTCGAAAACTATATGGGCATATTTTTCGTAAAGCGGAGTTCTCTCCTCGTATAAATCATGCAAATTATAGCCCTCAGGCAAGGTTACACCACGCTTGGTCAAATCTCCTAAGCGTGAGGCTATTTCCTTATAATCAAGTTTTAAGTACACTACCGTTGTCGTTTCGCTCAAATGCTTCATAGCGTCTTCGCAATAGACCACGCTTCCGCCTGTCGCAATTATGGTTCTTTTGCGATTTATTGAGGCATTAACACGGTTTTCAATCTCGTGAAATCCTTCAATTCCATCACGCTCAAAAATTTCCCAGAGAAGCAAACCCTCCTCTGCTTGTATAAGCAAATCGCTATCCACAAAGTCAAAACCCAAAATTTTTGCAAGAACAACACCCACTGTGCTTTTTCCCGCTCCGGGCATTCCAATTAAAGTTATACTCTTACTCATTATACACTCCGTACATGTTTTGTGTAGTATTTTATCATATTTCTACAAAAAAATCAACCAATTAAAGATTGACAATAGGTTAAACCTAGGTTAATCTAAATACTGTATATAGAAATAAATATTTAAGTAGGTGATTTTTAATATGAACGAATATTCAAGTAATTCTATCATAAGTTGTCGTGGACTTGTGAAGGCATATGGAAATAAATATGCCCTTGATGGCATAAACCTTGAAGTTAACCGTGGAAAAATCATTGGTCTTCTAGGCCCTAACGGTTCAGGAAAAACGACATTGATAAAAACCCTCTGTGGACTTTTACAGCCAACAAGCGGAAGCGTTACCATCGGCGGATATGCCCCTTCTGTTGAAACGAAGGAAATGATTAGCTATCTACCTGACAAAATGTACTATGCCGATTGGATGAAATCTATTGATTTGGTTGACCTTTTTACAGATTTTTATGTAGATTTCGACAGAGTTAAATGCACAGAAATGTGCTCTGCTTTGGGAATAAATCCACAAGACAAAATCAAAGCCATGTCAAAAGGCACAAAGGAAAAACTGCAATTAATTCTTGCCATGAGCCGAAAAGCCCAGCTTTATCTTTTGGACGAGCCAATCGCCGGAGTTGACCCTGCTGCAAGAGATTATATCTTAAACACGATTTTGACAAACTATAATCCAAGCGGAACAGTTTTGATTTCGACTCACTTAATTTCTGATGTTGAAGAAGTTTTGGACGAGGCAATTTTTATAAAAGACGGCAAAATTATTCTTTATAACTCTGTTGAAAACATGCGAGCTGAAAGCAATTTAAGCGTTGATGAGCTTTTCCGTAGCATGTTTAAAACAAATCCAACTCAGGGAGGTGGCTGGTAATGTTAGGAAAACTTATTAAGTACGAATTTCGTGCAATTATAAAACAATTTGCCATAATTTGGCCTGCTGTGCTTATTATCGCAGTTATTGTAAGCTTAACTGCAAGTCCTATTTCAAGCTCTTCGGATACGGATTTTTATTTCATTTTAAGTCTGCTTTATTCTTCGACCATGATAGGTATGAGTGTCCTCACGATGGTTTTTATTATAAATCGTTTTAAAAAAGGGCTTTTAGGCAGAGAGGGATATTTGATGTTTACCCTGCCCGTCACCACAAGCGAACTAATTGTTTCGAAGCTTTTGAGTAGTGTTATAACCACTGTTCTAAGTTATATAGTGGGCGTTGTAGCTCTTGCACTTTTAACAACTGCAATTGGTGGCTTTACTATTGGTGAAATTATTGACAGCATATTAAATTGGTCAAACAATGATTATCAAAGCATTTTTCAAATGTTGCTATGGCTTTTTGTTGATTTAATGGAATTTATATTGTTAATATATGTTTGTGTTTCGTTGTCACATATGATAAAAAAGGGCAGTACAGTGATTGCGGTGGTTATTTTTGTGCTAATATCTTCTATTGTACCCTCAATAGAAAGCTATATTTTGCAAACCATGGAACTGGGATTTTTATCTTTTGACAGTGTATATTCGGCTGTATTTAACTTTGACGAGTATATTAATGGTGATGCTTTTTCTGTTTCGACAATTTTCTCTGCGGCAATGGTTGCAATTTACTATTATGTCACAAAATTGATTTTGACTAAAAAATTGAACTTAGAATAAATAAAGGAAATCCGCTCGAAAGGGCGGATTTTGCTTCGGCGAAAATACGGGAGTTTTCGCTTCGGTGAAAAGGACACGCTCTCCGAGGGGGATTTTCGCTTCGGCGAAAAGAACGAGAGCATTTTTGCCTCGGCAAAAAGAAACGAGGGGAACGCTCTCCGAGGGCTTACTTTTTCTCGTGAAAAAGTAAGCAAAACACGTCGGGGAAACACCCCCGAACGGT
>CAYJOS010000173.1:0-3445 GCA_964371875.1 uncultured Oscillospiraceae bacterium
CAACATTTCAGTTGACTTTGTATTGTATATATGGTATTATATCAACGCCGCATTTAAAGGGTAATTAAGAAGGACAATCATCCTCACCCTCAAAGCGAGACTCTAAACGAGAGGTAGGTGCAATAGGTTATGAAAACAGCAGTTATTGTTACAGGTGGTAAACAATATAAGGTTGCTGAGGGCGATGTTATCTTCATTGAGAAACTAGCTAGCGAAGCAGGCGAAACAGTAACTTTTAATGAAGTTCTTGCAGTTTTTGACGGCGAAAACCACACATTCGGTGCTCCAGCAATCAGCGGTGCAACTGTCACAGCGGTTATCGACAAAAACGGTAAATCAAAAAAAGTTCGTGTTTACAAAATGAAACCAAAAAAAGGTTATCGCCGTACACAGGGTCACAGACAACCCTATACAAAAGTAACTATCAGCGCAATCAATGCGTAACTCTATCTAAAAATAACCAACACGGAGGTGTAAGAAATGGCACATAAGAAGGGCGTCGGTTCTACAAAGAACGGTCGTGACAGTGAATCCAAGCGCTTAGGACCTAAGAGAGCTGACGGACAAGCTGTTGTTGCTGGTAACATCTTAGTTAGACAACGTGGAACAAAAATTCACCCCGGCACAAACGTAGGTCGTGGTAGTGACGATACACTTTTCGCTTTAACTGACGGAGTTGTCAGATTTGAGCGTATGGGTAAAGATCGTAAAAAAGTTTCAGTCTACGAGATAGCTCAGTAATATTGACAGGGTTGTGACACTTACTATTGTGTCGCAACCCTTTTCCATTTTATTCCAATAATTGATTATCAACCCCCTAAAAGGAACTTTTATGAAGACTTACATTGTGATAATTTCAACTGTTCTTCTATTTGCATTTTCCGCCTGCTCTAAGAGTGCTCAAACAGTGTCGACTGCAGAAATCAGCGCTACTCCTGCACTCATTCGAGGCGATTTAACCGAAAATGCATATGAAAACAGCTTTTTAAACTTAATATTTGAACTTCCAGAAGCTTGGCGGTTTGAAGCTGTTGAAGATTTGATAAATTTTTCACAAACCCACGAGCTATCAACAACTCACGGACTCGCCCCTGCCCCAGGAGCACACGAAACAAGTTTTTTTGAGTTCTATGCAAAAGACTATCTCGGCGGTGTTAACAGTTTGATTTTTGTCATAGAAAACATGGAAGAATATGACAAAACTTATACAGAAAAAGACATAACCGATATGTTGACCGAGCAATATTACTCGCTTTCAAACGTTGATTATATAGTCGGCGAGAGTTATACAGTAAAAGTATCAGGAGTCGAAATGACTGCATTACAAGTTTTCGAGGAAAACACAAGGCTATATCAAAGGCATTTGTTATGCCAAAAAGACCATTTGATGCTCTCTTTCACGGCGACAGCAAGCACTGAAGAAGCACTTGATAAAATCATAGGTAATTTAGAATTTTAGATAACATAATGTTATCAACTGAGAACGGAGAAATTTATGTCCACATCCTTTGTAGATAAGGCAACAATAAAAGTCGCAGCAGGTAAAGGCGGAAACGGAGCTGTTGCTTTCCACCGTGAAAAATATATTTCAGCAGGTGGTCCTGACGGTGGTGACGGCGGACGTGGTGGTGATATCATCGTTGTTGTTAACGACCATATGTCAACACTTATGGATTTTCGCTATAAAAGAAAATACACAGCTGGAACAGGCATGGACGGCACTGGCAAGCGCTGTTCAGGTAAAGACGGCGAGTCTTTAACCATTCGCGTTCCCCGCGGCACGCTTATCCGCGACAAGGAAACTGGACTTATTATAAAAGACATGTCCGACGGCGAGCCTTTTGTGCTCTGCAAAGGCGGTCGTGGCGGTTGGGGTAATAAGCATTTTGCAACTCCCACTCGTCAAACTCCACGTTTTGCAAAACCAGGACTTCCTGGGCAAAGCCGTGAGATTGTTTTAGAGCTGAAACTACTTGCAGACGTTGGCTTGGTTGGCTTTCCAAATGTCGGAAAATCCACACTTTTGTCAGTTGTAAGTAAAGCTCACCCAAAAATTGCAAACTACCATTTCACAACGCTATTCCCAAACCTCGGCATGGTTTATGTCGGCGAGGGTTCGTCGTTTGTAATGGCTGATATACCCGGAATTATTGAAGGTGCAAGCGAAGGCGCAGGGCTTGGACATGACTTTTTGCGTCATATCGACCGTTGCCGTTTGCTTGTTCATGTTGTTGACGCTTCAGGTTGCGAGGGACGAAATCCAATCGAAGATTTCGACACAATTTGCAAAGAATTAGTCGAATATAGCCCCGAGTTAGCCGAAAGACGTCAAATTGTGGTCGGAAATAAATGCGATTTACTAGGTGACGAGCGTGAAAGTTTAGATGAACTTCGTGCCTATGTCGAGTCAAAAGGCTTTGAGTTTTATGAAATGAGTGCCGTAACCCAGTCAGGAACTCGTGAACTTGTGCAAAAAGTAGCAACTCACCTTGACGAGCTACCCCCTGTTGTGGTCTACGAAGCCGATTACGTCGCTCCCGAACCAAAACTCGAGGGTGCTGACGAGGTTTCAATCACAGTTGAAGATGGAATTTGGGTAGTCGAAGGCGCTTGGATGGAAAGACTGCTTGATATTGTCAATCTGGGTGAATACGATTCACTTATGTATTTCGATAGAGTGTTGCGTGAGTCGGGAATTTTTGAACGCATGGAAAAAATGGGCGTTCAAGATGGCGATACTGTAAGTATTTACAACTGGAAATTTGACTATAAGGCTTAATTTGTGATTAATTGAATGAATGAACCGAGGAACTGTCAATAAAGGCAGTCCCTCGGTTTTTTAATAAGTGGTTGTTTGCTCTCAGAGGGGATTTTCGCTTCGGCGAAATGTCGTTTTTGGGAACGGTTTTCGCTTCGGCGAAAAGAACGAAGAACGCTCTCAGAGGGAGAATTTTTGTTGCGACGAAAAGAAACGAGGAGATACGCGCTCCGCTGGGGTAACTTTTTCACGTGAAAAAGTCACCAAAAAACGTCGGAGTCTCGTCTCCGAACACGAGTGACGAAAGCGGGTGCTGAATATACAATAATAATTAGCTTGCATTAGTTAAGTAGGAGCAATCGCACCAAGATAAAGCGAAACCAACAAGGGCTAATCGCCCTTTGGGTTGCCCGTTGGCTACTCACTTGAAAAGAAATATAGTAGGAGAGTCTATTTAAGCCTGCAAAATGCGAACTCTGAAGAACGGTTCGTATCTTACAGACCTAAATAGACCCTCCTACTCGCAGATTTTGCCAGTGGGTAGACAACGGGCTTTTTGTAGGCGACAGCCGTGGATTATTTCTCTTTTGGTGCGATGGTAACTGGATCGGGGCTTGCTTGCTAATTCAGCCTGTATACTCAGCACCCTTAACCGTTCCCACCGTTCGGGGGTGTTTCCCCGACAAG
>CAYJOS010000174.1:0-3430 GCA_964371875.1 uncultured Oscillospiraceae bacterium
AAAAGTTTATAGGGTCGAGGGGCAAAGCCCTCGTCGCTTGTCGCAACAAGCGAAATTCTCCGTAACTTTGTCGCTTTGCGACCTAAATATAATTAAACTCCAATAAGTTGGTGAAAAAATGGCTATTAGCTACTCAAATGATGAAGAATTTGAACAATACGAAGAAAAAACAATAATGCGCTCTGGTTCTTTGCCTGAGGACTCGAACGAGGGTTCATTGCGTCCGAAACTAATTTCAGAGTACATAGGTCAAAGCAAGGTTAAAGAAAACCTAAGCATTTTCATACAAGCGGCAAAAATGCGAAACGAACCTCTTGACCATGTCCTTCTCCATGGCCCTCCTGGGCTTGGAAAAACCACGCTTGCCTCGGTTATCGCAAACGAAATGGGCGTTAACATGCGTATAACTTCTGGCCCGACCATAGAAAAAACAGGCGATTTAGCCGCTTTACTTACAAATTTAGAAGAAAATGATATCCTTTTTGTGGACGAAATTCACAGACTGGATAGAACGATAGAAGAAATTTTATACCCTGCGATGGAAGATTATGCCATAGACATAATCATAGGAAAAGGCCCTTCGGCAAACTCAATCCGTTTGGATTTGCCAAAATTCACCTTAATCGGTGCGACAACACGCTCAGGGCAACTTACAGCGCCGCTGCGTGACAGATTTGGTGTAAGCCTTAGACTTGAACTTTACACACCTGAGGAATTATCTGACATTGTCACACGCAGTGCAGGGATTTTAAACATAGAAATAGAGCCTGACGGCGCAAACGAAATTGCAAAACGCTCCCGTGGTACACCCAGAATTGCAAACCGTATGCTTCGTCGTGTGCGAGATTTCGCACAGGTCAAAGCCGATGGAATTATCACAAAAGAAGTAGCGGACGAGGCTTTAACTCGCCTTGAAGTTGACGCTATGGGACTGGATAACATTGACAGACGTATGCTTCACAGCATTATAGAACTCTACGGCGGTGGCCCTGTGGGGCTTGAAACGCTTGCGGCGACCATAAACGAAGAATCTATCACCTTGGAAGATGTTTATGAACCATATCTACTTCAGCAAGGATTTTTGACAAGAACTCCCAGAGGTAGATGCGTAACGAGGAAAACCTATGACCATTTAGGTCTTGAATTCTACGGACAACAAAGTCTTGATGATTAACTGGAAGGAATTGAAATAAATTGGGAAAATATTTTGGAACAGACGGCATACGAGGAGTTGCTAACAAAGAACTTGATGCACAGCTTGCCTTCATCACAGGAAGAGCGGCAGCGGCGGTTTTATCCGAAAAAAAGCAAGGCAAAGGCAAGCCCTTGTTCACGATTGGTAGAGATACGAGAGTCTCTGGTGACATGCTAGAGTCTGCCCTGATCGCTGGACTTTGCTCTGCTGGAGCGGACGTAATTCCGCTTGGTGTTGTGCCAACTCCAGCTGTTGCATACATCACAAAAGACAGGGGAGCGGACGCTGGTGTTGTTATCTCGGCTTCGCACAACCCCTATGAGTATAACGGAATTAAAATTTTCAATGTAAACGGATTTAAACTTTCTGATGAACTTGAAAATAAAATTGAGTATTATATCGACAATCCCGACGAATTAGAACTAAAAACTCACAACGAAATCGGCAACGTAATGCGAAAAAACCGTAAACTTGTCGATGCATATATTAATCACGTTATTTCTTGCGCTGAGGGTGAAATTAAAAACCTAAAAGTCATCATAGACAGCTCAAACGGTGCAGCTTACAGAACGGTAAACGAAATTTTTAGTAGCTTACCAATTCAAGTTGAGCTTATCAAAGACCATCCAAACGGCACGAATATCAACGAAGAATGCGGCTCGACAGCACCTGATGTTTTGGGTCGAATGGTCGTTGCTGGTGGCTATGATATAGGCATTGCTTTTGACGGCGATGCTGATAGATGCATAGTCATAGACGAAAAAGGCGGAGTTGTCGACGGCGATAAAATCATGGCAATTTGCGGTGCTGATTTGAAGAAAAAAGGCAAGCTTAAAAACGACACTATAGTTGCAACTGTAATGTCAAATCTTGGTTTTCATAAATACTGCAAAGAGCACGGCTTAAACGTTGTTTGCACTGCTGTCGGTGACCGATATGTGCTTGAAAATATGATTGAAAACGGGCATAATTTAGGTGGAGAGCAATCAGGACACCTAATTTTCCTAGACGACGCGACAACAGGCGATGGTCAACTTGCAGCTGTAAAGTTCCTCAGTATTTTGAGTGCAACTGAAAAAACTGTTTCTGAACTTGTGGGCGAAATTCCAACTTTTCCTCAGGTTTTGAAAAATGTTAAAATAGTCGGCGGTAATGAAATTAAAGATCAAATCATGCAAAGTGACGAACTCGCCACGGCTGTTTCCGAAGTTGAAAATGAACTGAAGGGGACAGGTCGAGTTCTTATAAGACCCTCAGGCACTGAAGCATTAATCCGTGTTATGATTGAAGCAGAAACAGATGAAATAGCTAATTCACTTGCTGAAAAACTGGTCATTTTGGTAGGAAAATTGTCGAATAGTGATAAAAATTAAAGATATTTAATAAAAACTATTGACATATTATGTATTAGGGACTATAATTTTTAAAGTAAGGCTTATTGACATATGAATTATAAGGGAATGTCTGATGAACAATTGGTATTTTTTGCCAATAATAACGACCCCGATGCGGCAGAGCACATTGTATTAAAATACAATAGGCTTGTGCGTATTTGCTCACGACCATATTTCTTAGTCGGCGGTGATAATGAAGACCTCATCCAAGAGGGGATGATGGGTTTGTTATCTGCCATACGAGGATTTAAACCAGAGCAAAATGTGCAGTTTAAAACCTTTGCCGAAACATGCATACGAAATAGGCTAATCTCAGCAGTTAAATCAGCTTCAAGTTTGAAACACAACCCATTAAACGACGGTATCTCACTAGAAGAGGTCCTCTCAGAAGACTTTCAAACCGAACACTCGGCTCCGGAACTTCATAGGCGTGTCCCTGAAGAACAGGTTCTTGCCAGAGAGAATAAAATGGAAATCATATCGTCCTATTCACGGTATTTGTCAAAGCTTGAAATCAAAATTCTGACCCTATATTTAGACGGCTTGTCCTATAAGGAAATGGCTGAAGATATAGGAAAATCAGAAAAAACCATTGACAATGCTGTGCAACGAATCAGAAAAAAACTGGCTCGGCAACCCAACTTCGGCGACGACAGTTAATGCTGTTAGCATACCTGTTTGAGTAATAATTAACTATGAAGAAAGAGGACTTAAAAATGTTTGAAGACAAAAGCTTAGTTTGCAAAGAATGCAGCAACGAATTTGTGTTTACATCAGGTGAACAAGAATTTTACGCAGAACGTGGTTTCCAAAACGAACCACAACGCTGCAAATCATGCCG
>CAYJOS010000175.1:0-3286 GCA_964371875.1 uncultured Oscillospiraceae bacterium
CTAATAGTCCCTGCTTGGCTGGCAAGTTCAGTGGTTGTGATGGTTTCTTCGCCGTCAGTGCCGAAAATTGTCGCTGCGTCAAATTCTTTACAGTCTATATCTGTGACATCTGCCATGCACATATCCATGCAAATATTACCAATTTGTTTTACACGTTTTCCGTTGATTAAAAATTCCATTTTTCCCGAAAGAATTCTGTGTAATCCATCAGCATATCCAACGCTTAAAACAGCAATTTTCATAGGTTTAGTTGCAGTGAACGACCTACCATAGCTTATGGTGTCCCCTGCCATATGTTCATGAATTGCGGAAATTCTTGCCCTAAACTGCATAACAGGTTTTAGGTCAAATCTGCAATCGCCCTCAGACGGACAATGTCCGTATAATAACAATCCAGGTCTTACCATATCAAGAGCTGTATGTGGATAGTTTAACACAGCGCCACTGTTTGCGCAATGACAAATTTCAAATTTATATCCACTTTTTTTCTCAATTTCCTCAACTTTTTCACGAAAAATGTTGAATTGTCTGTCTGTGAAATCACTTTCGACTTCATCAGAAACCGCAAAGTGACTGTAAATTCCTTCGGCGATTAGGTTTTCAAGCTTCAAAGCCTCAACAATTTCCTCAGTTGCGGTGAGGTGAGAAAAGCCAAGCCTTCCCATTCCGCTGTCGATTTTATAGTGGACTTTAAGTGTTTTGTCTCCTAAATTTTCTGACAACTCTTTAGCCATTTTTAAACTGCAAACCGTTTGAGTTATATTGTGCTCCACCAGTGTTTCTGCATAGCGTGAGGGAGTTGTGCCGAGTATCATAAGCGGTGATTTAATTCCATTTGCACGAAGTTCAATCGCCTCGTCAAAGCAGGCAACTGCCAAATATTCAGCTCCAAGCCTTTCGAGCTCTTTAGCGATTTTAACAGCGCCGTGTTTATAAGCATCAGCTTTTACAACACCCATAAATTTGCAATTTTCGGGCAAATTTTTGCGTATTTCCATATAATTATGCCTGAGTGCGGACAAATCAATCTCCGCCCAAGCTCTTTTGACAATATCTTGCATTTAGTTTGTTTTCCATTCTGCCATTTCAATTTTTATAATCACTTCGTCAACAACTTTTATGTCGGCATACAAAGGCGTAAAATCCTCAGCGTTTTGCCATAAATAGACAGTAATTTCATCGCCGACATCAATTTGACTTGCGAGTAAATCAAGGTCTCCACCCTGCTCCACATAGCTCAAGTTTATATATCCAGATTTAATCGCATCGCCCAAAATTACAAGTGAATTCATGGGACTAACTCCGTCTACATCTCCGAGATTTACAATCAAATCTTCAAACTGCAAGTCTGTTTCTTCACCAATTCGAGTTGCGGTTATGCCTTTAATCGTTTCGGGAGAGTTGACAGTGAGTTTGCATTCCTCATCGGAATATGACGCAGTGATATTATAAGTCATCACTTCTTCCCCGTCAAGCATAGTTATATCTGCTGTACAGTCAAAACCTGTAAAATTTTCTCTCCAGTCCGAAAATGCGGTTTCGGGACTGTTTTCGCTCGTACATGCAGTGCAAAAAACAAAAATAATTGCCGTAAAAGTGAGAAAAAGTGATTTTTTCATTAAATTTTACCTCTCAGATATGTATTTTGTAATCTCATGAATACAGTTAATCATATCCGAGGGAGTCATTGAATATTCTCCAAATTTTTCTGAGGCTAAGTCGCCAGCTTTTGCGTGTATATATTGCGCCGTTATAACCGCCATTTTGACAGGAAGCATACAAAGTAATGCACCGAGTATTCCAGAAAGTACATCGCCAGAACCGCCCTTAGCCATGCCTGCATTTCCATATGGGCAGACATAACATTCACCGTCAGGGAAAGCGGAAATTGTGTGGTGACCTTTTAAAATTATGGCACATTGATGCCTTTCGGCGAAGCGCTTGACATCGGCAACCCTATCCCCTGTTAAAAATCCGCCCAGTTTCAAAAATTCGCCCTCATGTGGAGTGACGATAATTTCACCCATGCATTTTCTAATTGCTTCCATATTGTGCGAAATTGCAAAAAGTCCATCGGCGTCTAAAACCACAGGATAATCGACATTTTTAAGTGTGTTTGTCACAAATCTGACTAAGTTTTTCGAGCGACCCAATCCAACTCCGATTACGGCGGCGGACATGTCAACAAGTCTATTTTCGAGGTTTTCAGACTCTTTTGCGGAGAATTTACCCTCACCGTCGTCAGGTAAAGGAAAAATCACAGCTTCGTCATTTTTCACGGCAGTTACAGAGTAAATTGGCTTGGGAACTCCAGTGAAAACCACTCCTGCACCAGTCCTGACAGCAGCTTTTGTGCAAAGACTGACAGCGCCAGTGTAACCCACGCTTCCACCTAGAATTAATAGTTTTCCGTAGTCATATTTGTGGGAAAGTTCTTTTCTTTTGGGTAATTTAATCATATCATCTGTTATGAGATTTAGATGTGAGGGCAAAGCTTTTAGTATATCTTCGGGAACACCAATGTCACAAATTGTCACCTCACCGCAGTAAGTACACGCAGGTTCGACATAGTGGCAAGGTTTTGCACGAGAAAATGCAATTGTGTAGTCAGCTTTTACGGCAACACCTTCAATATTTGCATTATCAGCAAAAACTCCCGAGGGAACATCTGCGGAAATTATTGGTAAATTTGCAGAGTTCATAAGGTTTGCGGCAGTTCTGACATTGCCACGGAGAGGATATTCAATTCCAATTCCGAGCATAGTGTCGATTATAAGTCCGCAATCGGACGGTAGCTCCATTCCAAAGGTAAAATATGTCAAATCCTTACCTATAGAATGTAGCCTGTCTATCATAAAAATGCAATCTTCAGTGAGTTTGTCAACAGAGCCGACAAAATAAGTAGTAACCGAAATTCCATGGCAAATCAGCTGATAAGCCGCCGCCATGCCGTCACCGCCATTATTACCGCTACCGCAGAAAATCGCAACTGACTTTCCGCCTTGCAAAATTTCCATAGCTTTTTTGACAATATGGCTTGCAGCATTGTCCATCAAAACTCTTGAGGGTATGTCGTATTTTTCAATTGCCTCTAAGTCGGCAGAGCGCATTTCATCAGAATATATTAGCTTCATAATTCAAACTTTACCTCCTAGTTAGTCATAAACTACATTATAATATTTTTATTAGCTTTAGTCAAATTTTATATTTAGATTGGAGAAAAGGAACGAGGAGAACGCGCTCCGCTGGGGTAACTTTTTCACGTGAAAAAGTCACCAAAAAACGT
>CAYJOS010000176.1:0-3255 GCA_964371875.1 uncultured Oscillospiraceae bacterium
GCATAACAGAAGGTGTAGAAGCTCTTGATAACGTAAAAGCGATTATGAGTTTTGGTGAAATTTTACCACTAAATATGGTTGGAAACCTCGAATTTTACGCAATTTCTGACACTCATTTGCATGAAAGTGTAAGCCTTGCAGATGCGATTTTCCCTGCTGTTGGCGCTTCAAGATGTGAGGGAACTTTCACAAATACCGAGGGTAGGTTGCAAGCTGTTCAGGCTGCGTATCCAAATGTTGAAGTGCTTGAAAATTGGGAACTCGCCAAGGCTATGGCAGATGTTTTTGAGATAAAAATGGACTACAAGGACACATCAGATATCTCCAAAGAGATGGAAACAAAACTTCCATTTTATCGTAATGCAAAACTGGGAATTGCTGAAGGTGTTTTAGTGCCACATAATCCAAAATTTGTTACTGTAAATCCGAAGGCAGTGCTTGAGCAAAGAGTTTGCCCTACAGATAATTTGACAAGAATGTTCGAAAAAAGAATGGTTTAAAAATGCCCTACCAAGCTTATTTGCTTGGTAGGGTGAAGTGAGCTATTTCACATATAAACCAGTGGTTTTTTCATAATAATTTCCATTTTCTATTACCATATTCCCCCGCAAAAATACTTTTTCAATCGTACCATTTGCATTTAGTCCCTCAAATGGCGTGTAATTTGCTTTGCTGTGTAGGTTTGAAGCCTTAATTTTCGTGGATTTTTCGGGGTTGATTATGACCAAATCTGCATCGCTTCCAACCGAGATTGTTCCTTTTTGTGGGTACATTCCATAGATTTTTGCGGGATTTTCACACAAAACTTTACACACAATTTCGGGTGAAATTTTTCCATTTGCAACGGCATCATATAGCAAAATTCCACGGGTTTCAAGACCGGGCAAGCCCCCTGGGATTTTGCAAAAATCTTCTAAACCAACTGTTTTTTGCTCCGCTGTGAAACTGCAATGGTCTGTGCAAATTGTGTCGATTTCGCCACTTGCAAGCGCTGTCCAAAGTACTAAATTATCCGATTTTTTCCTAATCGGCGGAGCACAGACCGCAAGCGCGCCCTTTAATCCTCCGCCTGTGAAAACTTCATCATCCAGAAATAAGTATTGTGGGCAAGTTTCAACATAGACTTTCACCCCTCTTGCGCGCGCTTCTTTTACAGCATTTAAACCGAATTCTGAGCTTAAATGCACTATAATTATAGGCACATTTGCATATTCGGCGAGGTAGCAAAGTCTTGAAACTGCCTCGGCTTCCGCAAGGTCTGGACGGGAAATTGGGTGGCAATCGGAGTCGAATTTTCCCTCAGCTTTTAATTTTGAGGTTTCGTAATTTACTATGGAACGATTTTCGCAGTGGACAGCAGAAATTCCGCCCAACTCATGGATTTTGACTAGTGCGTTCAGCATTGAGGTGTCGTCAATCATCACTCCGTCGTAGCACATGTACATTTTAAAAGAGCTGATGCCGTGTTCTTGCATTTTTTCCAATTCACTGGAAATTTTTTCGCTCCAATCGCATACAGTCATATGGAAACGGTAGTCACATTTAGCCTTATTTTCTGCTTTAGTTTGCCAGCGATTTAAAGCTGAAATTAAGCCTTCGCCCTTATCTGGAGTAACAAAGTCAACTATTGTGGTTGTGCCTCCATAAAGTGCAGAAATAGTGCCCGACTCAAAATCGTCGGCGGTTACAGTGTTTGAGACTTCAAAATCTAAGTGAGTATGTGCGTCAATAAAACCAGGAAAAATAATTTTACCCTTGGCGTTTACTGTGTTGTCAGCTGTGCCTAAATTTTTGCCTATGGCTATAATTTTTTCACCTTCAATTAGTATATCGTTTTGGGTTATTCCGCTTGCGGAAACAAGTTTTCCGCCTGTGATTAATGTTCTCATAAGTGCTTACCTTTCAATATAATTTAGAGTATATTACCATATATGGTGTTATAATGCAAGATGTTTTTGAGCATTTATACAAAAAATTTATATTTAATTATATAAAGCAAGGGGGTTGTTTATGGAAATCATTTCCGATATTTTATCATTTTTAACCGAAGCAGGGATAGCGCTTTTTCGCTTAGCTGCAGTTGTGCTTATGATAATTTCTTGTTTAAAAACTTTGATAAAATTCCTGCGTCAAAAAAATCACACAGTAATCGAACTAAGAAAATGGGTTAACGTGTCCTTGCTTTTTATACTTTGTTCCGAGGTCCTGAGCTTGATACATGCACACAATATAACAGAGGTTCTGATCATTTTTTTCATCGTTTTGATACATGGAACGATTTCGATTTTGAGCAATTGGGAGATGTCCAGAGAGCTCAAACTCCATGCCGAACAGGAGGTGCAGTCGCACAAACATTTTGATATTAACCTATAAAAACTGGAAATTAAATGGAAATAAATTGGAGGACGAAATGAAAAAAATTACTATATTATTACTTATTGTTTGCCTAATATTTGGAATTTCTGCGTGTGGAAAATATGTGGAGACATCTGAAATTACAGAAACTTCCACACCAACACCTGTCGAAACACCGACCGAAACTAAAGTTGTTCAAACTGAATTTGCGACAATCGAAGACCACGCAGGGCGCATAGTTGAATTGCCCGAACAACCCGAAAAAATCGTCAGCGGTTACTATATAACATCGTCAATTTTAATCGGTTTAGGTCTTGAAGACAAAATGGTAGGCATTGAAAACAAGGCAGACACAAGGAATATTTATGCACTTTCAGCACCGCAATTACTGGAAATTCCAGGCGTTGGAACTTCCAAAGATTTTAATGTTGAGCTCACCGCCTCACTAGAGCCCGAGCTTGTAATTTTACCGTTAAAACTGGAAGAAACCGCCGATATTTTGGCAGATATGGGCATACCTGCAATTTGTGTAAACCCAGAAGATGACGAATTATTGACCGAAACTATCCACATGCTCGCACAAGCTACAGGAACAGAAGAAAGAGCCGAAGAAATGCTCGCTGTTATAAATTCAAGCAATAAGGAATTGGAAATTTCTTTTACTGAAACCGAAGTTCCAACAGTATATTTTGGCGGAAATAGTGACTTTTTGAACACTGCTGGTAAAAATATGTATCAAAACACCTTGCTAGAAATGGCAAATGTTGAAAATGTTGCAGCCGAAATTGAGGACACTTATTGGGTTACAATTTCATATGAGCAGTTAATTTCTTACAATCCCGACTATATAATCATAGCCCCTGCTGCAAGCTACACAGCGGAAGACGTGCTAAACAACCC
>CAYJOS010000177.1:0-3224 GCA_964371875.1 uncultured Oscillospiraceae bacterium
TTTTAACACCACTAACAAGATCCATAGCACCACCCATACCAGGAACCATTTTTCCAGGAACCATGTAGTTTGCTAGGTTTCCTTCTTCGTCAACTTGTAAGCCACCAAGAACTGTAACATCAACGTGTCCACCACGGATAATCGCAAAAGAAGTTGCACTGTCGAAAAATGCACAATCTTCTGTGACAGTGACAGGAACACCGCCTGCGTTTACAAAATCAGGGTCAATTTCGTCCTCATTTGCAAAAGCTTTTAGTCCGATAAATCCATTTTCAGACTGGAAATATGCTGTTATATCATCGGCAAGATAGTCTGCAACCATGGTGGGAAGTCCAATCCCCAAGTTTACGACGTCGCCGTTGGAAATTTCTTTCGCTATACGTTGAGCAATAATTTGTTTTTCATTCATAATCTTATTCCCCCTTAACTATGTAATCTACGATTATATGAGGTGTCATTACGTTGTTTGAGTCCATTTCAGAACATTTAACAATTTCTTTAGCCTCAGCGATTACTTTGTCAGCTGCCATTGCCATCATTGGGTTGAAGTTTCTTGTTGCACCTCTGTAAATTAGGTTTCCTTTTTCGTCAGAAACTGAAGCTGCGACAATTGCAACATCTGCACGTAGAGGAGTTTCGAGAAGATATTCTTCGCCGTTAACAGTGATAACTTCCTTGCCCTCAGCAACCAAAGTTCCAAGACCTGTTTTGGTCAAAACTCCGCCGAGTCCAGCTCCACCACAACGAATTTTTTCAGCAAGTGTTCCTTGTGGAACTAGCGTTACGTCAATATCTCCGGCAATCATTTGCTTGCCTGTTTCGGCGTTTGTTCCTATGTGAGAAGCGTAAAGTTTTTTAACTTGTCCGTTGACAATTAATTTACCAATTCCTGTGTCGGGTCTTGCTGTGTCTGTGCAAATCAGTGTTAGATTTTTATAGTTTTTGGAAACCATAAAATCAATAACTGTTTCAGGTGTTCCAACACCCATAAATCCACCAATCATGACAGTCATACCATCATGAAGTATGCCGTCCAGTTTTTCAAGTTCTGTTAATTTCATACCAAAACCTAGCCTTTCTCTTTCTTAAAATTTAACGTTCGATGTAAATACTTAAATCGCCCTCAGGCTCTGCTCCGCTCTCACCGACAAAAGTTGCGTCAATGTCGCAGTGAACACAATGCCCGAAATCAGGTTCAGAAATTGAGTCCATTTGATTTTTAAAAGTTTTTCCGCATTGTGGACACTTGTAATACATCCAAAAAGCTCCCCAACTCATAAATCATGCCTCCTTTTCAGAAAATTAATTTGTTTACACGCATTGTACAATAGAGAAATTTACATTACAATAATGATAATTATGTTAGTACATTACTAAACGGTAACTATATGATGAATATTTTCCACAAACAAAATAGCAAAAACACGGATTTTTTTAGTCACTATGTTACTAAAATTAGGCACTTTAAAGATATTGCACAGAAAAAACTGAATAATTTTGTGAAAAACGCAGTAGATAAAGGATTAATCCCAAATCTACTGCGTTTTATTAATCTTTATTCGATTTTTCTTTTTGCTGAGAGTTTAAAACAAACTCATGGATTTTCATCGCCTGTTTTGCCCTTGCAATATACTCCTCGGGGTTTACAACTCCTTCAAGTGCTTCTGCAAATCTATCGGTTTGGTGAACGACGAAAGCGTCAGGGTCGATTTCAATTTCTTGCCTTTTCATTTCTTTTATTGACCAAATGTATAAAAGGTCAATCGCCTCTATAAGCTCCTTGCCCGACTCCGTTAAAACATACTCAACTTTCGGGGGCATGGTTTCATATACATGTCGAATTACTATTCCCACTTCGGCAAGCTCTTTTAGCTGTTGGCTTAAAACTTTTTCAGAAACAGGCAGTGCTCTTAATGTTTGATTAAAGCGAATAGAGCCATAGTAGTGAATGTGATGAAGTATCGTCATTTTCCATTTTCCGCTAATACAAAGCCTTACATAGTGATAAGGATTCATCGGAGTTCCGTCTGTATTTAATTTGCCCATAATTATCTCCTTTCCGTTTTCAAATTTTAAAATTGGCTTAATTATAACAAGCTTTTTAGAATATTAAAAGCATTATTTTTTACATATTTTTAGAAATTAGGCTAAAATTAGATGATTTACAGATATTTTGGAAAAAGCACATATAAATATACACTTGTAAACTTTCACAAAATTTTTTAGTAAAAATTGTTAGTTTGAACAGTTGAATTCGAAAACAGCCTTTCTTTGAGAAAAAATTAACAATATCACTTCTCCCAGTTGTGCAAGCTGAACAAATCATATAATTACAAAAAAGTAAGCACATTACTAAGCTGAAACTTACTGACAAAATTGTTCGTATTGCGAAAAAACTTGTCTTTGGGTAGACTGCGAATATAAAGGAAATCAAGTGACAAACTTGATACCGCAAATGAAACGAGAGGTAGAAAAAATGGTTAAACGCACACTTGAAGAGCTAAAAGCATACGATGCTCCCGGACACATCGGTTGCACAACAATGCGAATTCACGGCAAGGAAGAAACAGGGGCTAAAAAGTTCTGGATGGGACTTTCAACTTTCCTTCCAGGTGGTGGCGCTGATTGGGGCTATGAGGACAACCCTTTCGAAAAACTATACTATGTTTTAGAAGGTGAAATGACAGTAACTGATAAAGACGGCAAGAAATATGTCATCGGCAAAGATGAAACAATTTCTTTTGCTCCGTTTGAAGGCAGAGGTCTTGTAAACGAGAGCAATCGCCCTGCAAGAATGTTAGTTGTTTTTGACTATCCCGAAGAAAAATAAGAATTTTAAATAAGGAGAATATAAATGTCTATTACTAAAGATATGGTTTCAAACCTATTTTCAATCGAAGGCAAAGTTGCCATCGTAACTGGCGCAACTGGCGCACTTGGAAAAGCTATTGCAACTGCATATGCACTAGGCGGTGCTAAAGTTGTTATCACTGGAAGAAATCAAGAAAAAACTGAAAATGCTGCTCAAGATATCGCAAAATGCGGTGTTAGCGTTTCTGCTTTTGCTTGCGACCCTGCTAATGAAGCTGGTGTTAAAGAACTAGTTGAGTTCACAGCGAAAACTTATGGTTCAGTTGACATTTTGGCAGTTTGCCACGGTTACAACAATCCAAAAGCTATGCTTGAACAAAGCGTTGACGAATGGCAAAAAATCATGGACGCTG
>CAYJOS010000178.1:0-3172 GCA_964371875.1 uncultured Oscillospiraceae bacterium
CTTTTTTCTTGAAAAAAAAGTTACCCCAGCGGAGCGCGTTTCCCCTCGTTTCTTTTCGCCGAAGCGAAAATTCTTTCCCCCGAAAGGCGTTTTCTTTTTTGTCGCAACGAAAATCCTCCCGTTCTTTTTGCCGAAGCAAAAATTTCCCCACAGAAAATATTTGCATCAAAAAAGCAGAAGCATTTGCTCCTGCTTTTTATCTTAGTTATTCAACCGCAGTTTCTAAATCCTTCTCAGTTTCCTCCTCAGGAAAAACAATATCTTCCACTTCCCTTTCCTCGACATATTGCGAACCATCTTCATTAATAACCAAAACAGAAATAATCATCAACCCACCCCCCAAATTTTAATATGTCCACCGCTTGTAAACTTTGCAGTTGAGTCGTTTGTGTTTACAAGAAAGACCAATTTTTGACAATATCTTTCAAATATGTTTGTAATATCAGTACTTGAAAGAGAATAACCAAAATATCTCGTTTCTGTAAATGTTTCAATCTTTATTGTCTGGTTTATATTTTTGTGAACATAAATGCGTGAACGCCCTTTAAAATTTGTTCGACCATAGGCTAAACAACTTAACAAAAGTGTCGTGTCTGGGGCATATGCTCTCTGGCTTGAGGCCGCGATGGGTGAAAAATATAGCTTGTATGGAAAATCATTATTTAGTTTTTTCAAATCAAATTCTATATCCACATAGTCGTATTTTTCCCAATCAATCATGGTTAGCGGTGCTTCGATTTGTGTTATATTTGAAAAAGCAGGAACTGTTTCATAAAGCAAAACTCTCTTCAAATATCCCAATCCATCTTCTACGTTTTTTCCAATTTTGTTAAAATCCTCCATTCTGACATCGTCATTAATTTCCCATTGGGGCAGTCCTAAATTTTCTGTGTAATTTGTTGACATAGTATAACCTCCTTAAAAGTCCTTTCACTATATAGGCGAAAAACGCCGTTTTTTTGCACGTTTTAATGCAAAAGTGGAAAACTTTTTTTATTTTCAGTTAAATTTTGTATGATTGCACAAATCAATTTGTCTAATTTGCCATATAAAATATGTCGATTTGCTATTTTTTAAGTAGCATTGCTCTAAGTTTTATGTTATACTATATAGTACTATTATAAAGACTTGCCTTAAATTTAGAGAGGAAGATTATATTGAAAATTTTAGCAGTTGGAGATATCACAGGCTTCCCCGGCATTGAATACTTAGAAGAAAATTTACGCAATTTACAGAAAAAATATGAAATAGATTTTACAGTTGTCAACGGCGAGAATGCAAATGTCGTTGGCATAACTCCACGTCAGGCAGAGCGAATTTTCAACTCTGGCGCTGACATAATCACCCTCGGAAATCACAGTTGGGCATACAGGGATATTTACGAATATCTCGATGACAATTCACGAATTATCCGACCATATAATTTCGCTCCGCATTGTCCTGGAAATGGCTATGCAGTTGTGAAAACTTCAAACGCAAGGGTTTGTGTTATTAACCTTTTGGGAAAATATGGACTCGACCAAAACACCGACCACCCTTTCCACTCAATAGACGCTCTTATCCTCAGTTTAAAAGATGAAGCCGACATAATTTTAGTCGATTTCCATGCTGAAGCGACAAGCGAAAAAAGAGCCATGGGCTATTTCCTCGATGGCAAAATTTCTGCCGTTTGGGGAACGCATACCCATGTCCAAACCAGCGACGCAACCGTCTTGCCAAACGGCACAGGCTATATAACAGACCTTGGAATGACAGGGCCTATTCACTCTGTTTTGGGCATAGAAGTCGACCAATCTATAGGCAAATTCTTGGGTGACCCACCTATGAGATATCGTTCCGCAAAGGGAAGTAGTCGCCTTGAGGGTGCTGTTTTTGAGATTGATGAAAACACTGGAAAATGCCTTTCAGTTGAAGCAATTCGCATATAAAAATACATTAGATTACGCAATTACATTGGAGGACGAAACCGAATGAACACCTTTGGGTCAAAGCTGAAATTTACAGTTTTTGGAGAATCACATGGCTACGGAGTTGGAATGACCTTAGACGGCTTTCCCTCAGGTCTTAAAATAGACATGGAAGCACTGGGCGAAGAAATGGCAAGACGCGCCCCAGGCTCGTCAGAGCTTGCAACGAAGCGAAAAGAGGCAGACGACCCGATTTTCATGAGCGGAATTTTGGACGGAGTGACCACAGGTGCTCCCATCACAGCTGTCGTCAAAAATAGTGACACTCACTCCTCATCTTACGACAAAAACATCCCCAGACCCTCACACGCAGACCTCGCCGCTTGGGTGAAATATAGAGGGAATAATGACCACCGTGGTGGCGGTCATTTCAGCGCAAGATTAACCGCCGCTTGGGTGACTGCTGGGGCAATTTGCAAGCAAGAACTTTTAAAACGTGGCATTGAAATTTCTGCAAAAATTATACAAATTGCAGGCTATAAAGGTGAAGAGCTCGATGTCCCCATGCGCAAAGCAATCTTAGACGCAAGAGCTTCGGGTGACAGTGTCGGCGGTGTAATTCAGTGCGAATGTACAGGAGTTGCCCCCGGTGTTGGTGGACTTATGTTTGGCGGATTGGAGAGCCGTTTGGCTTCGATTTTATACTCAATCCCAGCTGTAAAAGGTGTTGAATTTGGTGCAGGATTTGACATTGCCTCTATGCTCGGCAGTCAAGCAAATGACCCAATTCGTATAGAAAACGGCAGAATTTACACTGAAACCAACAATTCCGGTGGTATAAACGGCGGTTTAAGCAACGGTATGCCCATCACAATGAAAGTTGCTTTTCGTCCTACGCCTTCAATTTCGAGAGAGCAAAAAAGTATAGATTTCGACAAAATGGAAAACATAAATTTCCGTGTGCGTGGCAGACACGACCCCTGCGTTGTGCCTAGGGCTGTGCCTGTGGTGGAGAGTGCTGTGGCGATTGCTATGCTCGATGCAATATTGGATTTAGAAAACTAAGATACATAAAAAATGGAGAAAAATATGATGAAATTTACAGTCCCATGCCTTTTCGGTCTTGAAGGGCCGTTGGGCGAGGAATTAAAAAGATTAAAAATGCAAAACGTGCAAAACGACAACGGTAGAGTCAGCTTCGAGGGCACTTTCGAGGACATGGCAAAAGCCAATATTTGCATGAGATTTGGCGAGCGTGTTTTGAT
>CAYJOS010000179.1:0-3102 GCA_964371875.1 uncultured Oscillospiraceae bacterium
TATTGTAGTGTTTCCTGAAAAAGCTTTGCTCTCTGCATTTAGTGATGAATACATCATTTCAGCGGTAGAGGAGAAGCTTTTTTTGTCTTCACTTAAAAGTCCACCGATTTGTTTGTGCGTGTCAATATCAAAAACATCGCCGAAAGCGTTAACAGTCACGATTGCACCAACAATTAAGTCACCGACTGAGGCTGTAAACATGCCAAGTCCGCCTTTCATCATGCGTGTCATACCTGCACATTTCCCAATAGTTGCGCCAGTTCCAGCACCGACAGTTCCAACATTTGGCTCTAATTTATACGCATTTTCACATGCTTCATACCCCATTTCGGGATTTGGGCGAACATCAGCTTTTCCGACAACTAAATCGAAAATAGAAGCACCGCAAACTATGGGCACATAGCCAACTCCGACATTAAAACCCATTTTTCGCTCTTCCAAAAATTTCATAGCTCCGTCAGCGGCAGAAAGTCCAAAAGCACTACCGCCAGAAAACATAATTGCATTTATGCTTTGAACCATATTTTCCGCACGTAAAAGGTCGGTTTCTCTGGTTGCAGGGGCAGCACCACGGACGTCAACACCGCAAACTGCGCCATTTTCAAAAATTATAGCAGTGCAACCTGTTCCGCCGTCTAGGTCTTGTGCGTGACCGATTTTCACGCCTTGTAAATCAGTAATTTTAATTTCTTTCAATAGAAATTCCTCCTAAAGTACACTAACAGCAGTGATTAATGCAATGATAACACCAACGACTGCTTCGCCACCTAAAGCACCTGAAGCGATGACAGAGCCTGTACCTTTTTTCTCGAAATTCGGTGCAAATTTATCCAAAATCACTCTCAAAATCGCACCAATAAATGCAGTTGCAGAAAGATAAAATGGTAGATAAACGCCAAGCCCTAAAGTCATAGCTGGCAAGCCTATAATATATAGTATAGCAGCTAAAATGAGTCCTATTACAAAAGATGGTAAATGAGCGACTCCACCGACCATAGCGGCAACTGCGGCAGATTGAGCAGCTGGAAATTCGGAAGTTCCGAAGCTCTCACCGCCATAAGCTCTCAAAATTATAAACAGAACAAAAACCGAAACAACAGCGCCGATTATAGAGCCTATAACCTCGGCTATCCACTGCGCTTTGGGGTCAGTTTTTAAGATGTGACCAGATTTAAAATCGTTCATTACATCGCCTGTTAAACCAGACGCAACAGCGACAATAGCGGCAATGTAAAAAGCTGGAGTTCCGCTAATTCCTGTCACAAGTTGAGCCAAAATGAGAACAACTATTCCAAAAATTTCCATAGGGTTAATTCCAGATTGTCCCACGCATTGGCAAGACATGGTAACAGCTAGCCAAGAACCAAAAACTGTAACCACAGAAGCGATTATCGGTAAATCCAAAACTAGAGTGAAAATTCCGACCAATGCAGCCAAAATTAGCGGAGCAAAACGCATGGAAACTATGGAGTCACCTTTGTCACCTCTTGAAAACATGGATGCAAAAATTGTCTTAATTCTTGGGAAAATTTCCTTAATCAAAATTCCCAAACCAGTTCCAACCATAAGACCAAGCCCAAGTGAACTTTTAATGTCGTTAGCAGTTTGAGCGTCCAAAAGTCCAGAAGCTTGACCGCCGATTAAAATTCCAACATCGCCGATTAAAGCGCCCAAAAACCAAACTCCGACAAAAACTGGTCCAATGATGTATCCGATTGAAATTAGCATTGGCGAAAACCAAACTCCGCCGAGAGAGCCATAACCCAGCATGGTTTCTGAAAATTTAACAGCTGGAATTACAAGTAATTTGTCACGTAGCCAAGTGAAAACAGCGGTTATGCCCATTGACGCAAACAAAAGTATGGATTTTTTGCCACCAGTGTCGCCGATTACGACCATATCCGCCGCCGCTTGTCCCATGGGGTAGGAAAGTTTTGCGTTTTCGATAAAATGTTTACGTAAAGTTGCTGTGAAAATCAGTCCGAGTATAACACCGCCAAGGGTTAGAATCAAAAGTGCAAAGTATGAAACTTCAGCATCAGGATTAAGCATCCAAATCCCAGGGAGGGTGAAAGCCAAGCCACCTGCGACCATAGCTCCGGCTGACATCGCAGTGTGTGCGACATTGATTTCGTTAAAGTTAGTATTGCCCAACGCTTTTAGTGAAAACATGGAAGCCAAAGCAACAAACATGATAGGCCATGGCAGAGAAGAAATTCTGAGTGCAACGAACATTGAAGAGCAAGTTATGATAACAGAGCCGATTGCACCGATGATAATTGCTCTGGTGGTGAGTTGACTTTTAAACGAACTTGCGTATTTTGAATTATTTTCCATTTAATACCTCTTTTCTAATTATGAATTATATTTTAACAATTTTTTATAAAATAAGCAAGTAAAAATAATAATTCATGAATATTAACATGTTAAACTTGAATTTGACAAATAACTTTGGTATAATACCAAAAAATGGAGGTAGAAACTATGCTAATTTACTATTTTTCAAGAACAGGCATAAGCAAATCCGTAGCGGATTTTCTTGGTAACAAACACGGTGCCGAAGTGCGTAAAATTGATGACCACACCGATTGGAGCGGGAAAAGGAATTTTATTAAGGGTGGGTATATGTCCTCGACGAAAAAGACCTTACCTGCTGATTATATAAAACCCGAGGACGGCGAGGAAATTGTTTTAGTTTTCCCAATTTGGGCGAGTACATTTCCGCCAGCGGTCAGAACTTTTTTAAATGAAATTGGTAGAGAGCGAGTTATTGCAATTCCGACTTCTATGGGTGGAAAGCTCAATGAGAGAGATGGTTTTGCGAAAGTGCTTGATATGAAAGGCAAGGAAGCTCCTATTCCTACACTTTAAGAAAGTTTTTTGCTTCGCTCGTAGGGAATGGTCTTGACCATTCCGAAAGTTTTCGCTTCGGCGAAAAGAACGGAGAGTTTTTGCTTCGGCAAAAAGAAACGAAGAACGCGCTCCGCTGGGGTAACTTTTTCATGTGAAAAAGTCACCAAAAAACATCAGGGGTTTCGTCCCCTGAACGACGGGAACGGTTAAGGGTGCGGAATATACAATAATAATTAGTAAGCAAGCCCC
>CAYJOS010000180.1:0-2983 GCA_964371875.1 uncultured Oscillospiraceae bacterium
CTTACTTTTTCACGAGAAAAAGTGAGCCTGCGGAGCACGTATCTCCGTTTCTTTTCGCCGAAGCGAAAATCTCTCCTCCCCCGAAGGGCGTTTCCTTTTCGTCTCGGCAAAACATCTATTTATTTAATATGTATCTTATTAGAAATCATAAGTCCCACAAAAACAAAAACAATACAAAGCATTACATTTAAAAGCACATTCAAAACCGCCCTCGAATACTCCCCAGTTTCGAGCATCGTAACAGTTTCCATGCTAAATGTTGAAAAGGTGCTAAGCCCACCCAAAAGCCCTGTTGTGAGCATAAGTTTTGTCTGCGGTGGCAGTGTGCCAATGTTTCGTTCTATGCCTATTATAATTCCCATAACCAAGGCTGCGATGACATTCGAAACCAGCGTTCCATGCGGAAAATCTCCTGTCAAAGCTCTTGACAGGAGATATCTTAATATTGCGCCAAAAAACGCACCAACGCCTACACTAAAAATACTAATCATTCAGCAATTGTAGTAAATCCGTCAAGAATTTCCTGTGCGCCGGCTATGTCGTTCGCAGTGATATAAACCACATAATTTCCATATGTAGCCAAAATTGCCTCTTCAAGCATGGGAACATGCTCTGGGCCATAGTCGCTGTAAGCTGTGATTTGCTCTTCAACTCTTGTGCTGATAAGTGTCATAATTTCCTCGGCAGTTTCAGCGTCAACAGCTTCGATTACAGCAATTTCCTCAGGAGTTGCAAGCGAACTTAGGTATACAGAAATGCTTGTCACATCCTCTTCAGGAATGGCGTAAACCGCTTTTGCAGCCGTTTCATTTTCTATATTGCTTAATTTATCCATAAAAATGTCACTTTCAAACAGTGCTGTTGAAAGTTCCGACGGTACGATATCATATTCCGCTACATCAGCATCACCCGAGCAAGCTCCAAGCAGTAGCAAACTTGAAGAAAATACAGTTACAAGTAATTTTTTCATAAAATCAATCCTTTATATAGAATTTGTCGTTCCGTCTGTCGGAGCAGATTCTTCGGGTAATTCAGTTTCAGGAGGTGTAAATTTTTCGCCATCGGCTTTTGAATAGTGTGTTTGTAAATATTCAAGCCATACTAAATAGTGCTGTGCATGGAAATGAACTCCATCTGAAGTGACTTTTTCTGGTAAAAATCCCTCTTCGTTGGCTAGTGCTGTGAAAATGTCAGCATAATAGCATTCCTTTTCCAGGGCGATTTCATACAAGGCTTTGTTATAAGCGTCAACTCTCTCTTTTGAGAAAGTGTCACCCTCGGCAGATTTTGCACGGCTTACAGGTGTAAGCGACATGATGTATATGCTACTTTCTGGATTATTTACTTTAATCGTGTCAATCATTTTGGCATAATCTGCTTTAAATGTGTCGACATGGTTGCCAATTTCGTTAATTCCGAGCAAAATATAAATTTTATCGTATTCTTTTACAGACATATTGGAAATTTGTGTCTGGGCATTATTTACAGTAAGGCTGGTTTTTGCAAAATAATCCGCAGCGACCACTCCACTGAAAAGCCTAAATCCATCGACAAGTGAGTTTCCAAAAAAAGCTGATTTATTGAAAAATTCAATCGGCATAGCTTCACCTTTAACTAAATCAGGCGAAAAAGGCTCTGGAGTTGGGCTTGGAGTTGCGACTACGACTTCTTCGGTTTCGACTGGTGGCGGTGTTGTTATTTCTGTTAATGTGTCTGTATTTATTGGTTTGACCGTTGCTTCGGCAGTTTCGCTTACTTCAGCAACATTTGGTCTTAAGGAACATGAGCATAGTAGACTAATCGCAAGGCACATTGTAAGCACACTTGCGTTGAAAGGACTATTATTACGGGCCATATTGCCCTCCTTATGTTTTTTATGTAATTGACTACATCTTGTAGCCATTTTAAATCGGTATACCTATTATATATGATAACTATATGATTTTGCAAGTACTAATTGTCGAAAAATCTCACAAAATGTTATGCATATTTGGGCTTGTATTCTATTGACAAATACGACTAAAAAAATATATAATGTTTGTACATAGTATCTGCGTCTAAAATCGCAGGAAGGATGGTTAAATGAACAATAGAGAAAAAACAATGGAAAAAATTGTCACATTATGCAAAGGTCGTGGATTTGTATACGGTGGTAGTGAAATTTACGGTGGACTTGCAAACACTTGGGACTACGGCCCATTGGGTGCTGAGCTTAAAAACAATGTCAAAAAAGCTTGGTGGAGAAAATTCGTGCAAGAGTCCCCTTTCAATGTCGGACTTGACTCCGCAATTTTGATGAATCCCGAAGTTTGGGTAGCATCTGGACACGTTGCAACTTTCAACGACCCACTAATCGACTGCAAAGGCTGTAAAATGCGTCACAGAGCTGACAAGCTTGCCGAAGATTTTAATGCTGAAAAAGGCATCGAAAACATGGTTGTCGAAGCTATGGACAACGAAACCATGATTGCCTATATTCGTGATAACGGCATTGCTTGCCCAGGTTGCGGTAAATCTGACTTCACCGACATCAGAAAGTTTAACTTAATGTTTAAAACTTTCCAAGGTGTTAATGAAGACACAGCTTCGACTGTTTACCTACGTCCAGAAACTGCGCAAGGAATTTTTGTAAACTTCAAAAATATTCAACGTACTTCAAGAAGAAAAGTTCCTTTTGGTGTTTGCCAAATTGGTAAAAGTTTCCGTAACGAAATCACACCAGGTAACTTCACTTTCCGCACTCGTGAATTCGAGCAAATGGAGCTTGAATTTTTCTGCAAACCCGGAACTGACCTTGAATGGCACGCATATTGGCGTGATTTCTGCAAACAATGGCTGTTAAATCTTAATATGAACGAGGAAAATCTAAGACTTCGTGACCACGAAGAAGAAGAACTTTCTCACTATTCAAATGCAACAACTGACTTCGAGTTCCTCTTCCCCTTCGGTTGGGGTGAACTTTGGGGTGTTGCAGATAGAACCG
>CAYJOS010000181.1:0-2869 GCA_964371875.1 uncultured Oscillospiraceae bacterium
TTGTCGGGGAAACACCCCCGAACGGTGGGAACGGTTAAAGGTGCTGAGTATACAGACTATCTAAGATAGAAAGATATGAAATAGGAGCAATCGCACCAAAAGAGAGCGAAACGCACAAGGGCTAATCGCCCTTCGGGTGTCCCGTTGGCTACTCATCTGAAAAAATATATAGTAGGAGGGTCTATTTAAACCTGTAAGATACCAAGTTTCTGCAACGTTAGTATCTTGAAGTTTTAAATAGACCCTCCTACTCGTGGATTTGCAGGTGAGCAGCCAACGGGAGAAAATCAGGCGTCAGCCGTGACTACGCTCTAACTTAGTGCGATGGTAACTAGTTCAGGGCTTGCCAGTTAATTCAGCCTGTATACTCAGCACCCGCTTTCGTCACTCGTGTTCGGAGACGAGACTCCGACGTTTTTTGGTGACTTTTTCACGTGAAAAAGTTACCCCAGCGGAGCGCGTTTCCTTTTCGTCGCAACGAAAATTCTCCGTTCTCTCGTTCTTTTCGCCGAAGCGAAAATCCCCCTCGGAGAGCGTTCTCCTCGTTCTACTCGTGATTTTCGCCGAAGCGAAAATTATATCTCACTTTTCAAAAAGCATTTCTACACCAACGCCGCATGAGCCTCTTTAAGTTTTGCAGGAATATCAAGCTTTTGCGGACATAGCTTCACGCATTTTCCACAATCTGTACATTTTGAAGCGTCTGTGCCAAGCTCAATTAGACATTGCTCATACATCCATTTTTGGTCTTTTGTCTTTGCAAGGTCGTTCCACATTTGGAAAGTCGCCGCAATGTCAACTTTCATGGGACATGGCATACAATATTTGCAAGCAGTACATTCGATGTTAACAAGGCTTTCCCATGCTTCTCTCGCCTTGTCAAATAATGCGTTTTCTTCGTCCGAAAGAACATTGCATTCAGCTTTTTCAAAAATTCTTAAAGTATCATCAAGCTGTTCCATTGTTGAAGAACCTGAAAGGATGATTGTAAGTTCAGGCTGATTATAAAGCCACATGAAAGCTTTTTCAGCGTTTGAAACGTCTTTTTTCCAATCGCCAAAAGCATCTTCAACCGTTTGAGGGACATTATTTGCAAGCATTCCGCCGTGAAGTGATTCCATAGAAACCACAGGAATTCCTTTTGCTGCGGCATATTTCATGCCCTCCATGCCCGCTTGGTTAAATTTGTCATAATAGTTATATTGAACCATAGCCAAATCCCAATCATAAGCATCAATTACCTTTTTAAAGTGCTCACATGAGCCGTGCGCAGAAACTGCGATATAGCTGATTTTTCCTTGTTTTTTAAGGTCGAGCATGAAGTTAAAAGCATCAAATTCCTCAACTTTTGGCAAGCAAGCTTCATATAAATTATGAAGGAAAAATACATCAATATGGTCAACATCAAGCGCTTTCATTTGAATTTCATAATATTTTTGCAAATCAGCTTTTTCTTTCACAATAAACATAGGAAGCTTTGTCGCAAGAATGACCTTTTCACGGTATCCGTCTTTAAGCGCCTTTCCCACGACCTCTTCACTGCCAGGATAAACATAGGCTGTGTCTATATAGTTAACTCCGCTGTCAATCGCCTTGCGTATCAGTGCGATAGCCTCTTTTTCGTCAATTACAGTTTTGCCGTTTTCGTCCTTCATCGAGGGCAGACGCATACATCCAAGCCCAAATCTAGAAACTTTCTTTCCGTCTAATTTAAAATCAACGTATTGCATAATAAACCTCCATTTTTTACTTATGCTCATTATATAATATTTTGCTCATTTTTTCAACAAAAATATAAAGTGATTTTTATGCAATTTGTTTTTGTCATTGTGCTTGACTATTTATAAATATATGGTATAAATACATATAGATTAAATGTTTTCATAAGTTTTAAGGAGAAATATTATGACTTTTTTAGACAAAAATGCCACATTAAAAAACGGCTACAACTGCTACATAAACAGCGAAATAGACGACATGGGTTCACTCATGGATGTCGGCTTGCTCGTGCTTGACGAGGGTGAAGTTTTCGAGCTTTGCGAGAGGGAAAAAGAGACTGCGATTATCCTTTTCGAGGGTGCTGTTGACTTTGTTTGGGGTGAAAATTCACTGTTTGCAGAGCGTGAAAGTACCTTTAAGAATGGTGGTTATTGCCTTCATGTTTCCTGTGGTGAAAAAGTGAAAATCACCGCAAAAGCACACAGCGAACTTTATGTTCAAAAGACTATAAACAAGAACGCTTTTGAGGCTGTTATGTACACACCCGACACAGTTCACGTTCAGCGTGCAGGTGCAAATGGCGAACTTATGGGCTGTATGCGTCGTGATATTAAGACATATTTCGACCACGACAACGCACCATATTCAAACATGGTTTTGGGCGAAGTTTTAAGTCATCCAGGAAAATGGTCCTCATATCCCCCACATTTCCACCCACAGCCTGAGGTTTATTTCTACCGTTTTGACTATCCTGACGGTTTTGGTGCGGGATTTGCAAACGATGAAATTTACAAAACAGTTCACAATGGGCTTGCAGTAATTACCTCAAATTTCCATTCACAGGTAACTGCACCGGGTTATGCCCTCTGTTACGCTTGGGGAATTCGCCACCTCGACGGTGACCCATGGCTGAAAACTCGCATAGATAATCCCGAACATTCTTGGCTTTGGGAAGCCGATGCAAACGAGCATATATTTAAAGCTGACTAAAAAATTTGTGCTCTCCGAGGGGGATTTTTGCTTCGGCAAAACGCCCTTTTGGGGAGAGATTTTCGCTTCGGTGAAAAGAAACGAGGAGAACGCTCTCCGAGGGGGATTTTCGTTGCGACGAAAAGCACGGAGAATTTTTTGTTGCGACAAAAAAGAAAAC
>CAYJOS010000182.1:0-2864 GCA_964371875.1 uncultured Oscillospiraceae bacterium
TAATCAGTCGTGGCGCAAGCCTTCCCATCGCTTCTGCCGGTGCAATTTTCGGTACTGCAGCTGGCGGCTTGGTTGCACTTCTATATATGTCAAATTTCAAACGCAAGCATTGTAAAAGCCCCAAAACCGAAACTTCTGAAGCTACTGAAAGTTCTTCTGAAATTTTCAAGCGTTTAATGAAAATCGGCATTCCCATCACTTTAGGTGCATCAGTAATGAGTTTAATTACACTTATTGACACAACAATTGTCTTAGATAGACTTCAAAACGCTGTCGGTTTTTCTGAGGAGAAAGTTGACGAATTATACGGTGTTTACGGTGCGGTTATGACGCTTTATAACCTCCCTGCCGCTTTCGTAACTCCTTTGACCATCAGCATAGTTCCGGCTATCACAGCCTGTGTCACAAGACGTGCATTTAGAGATGCAAGCGACATCGCTCAGGCTTCTGTCAGAATTACATCTCTAATCGCAATGCCCATGGGTGTGGGACTTTCTGTCCTCGCATATCCTATTGTCAACGTGCTTTATCCCAGCAGTCACGAAGCTGGCCCAACTCTTCTCATGCAAATGGGTATAGCGTCAATTTTCGTGTGTATCGCTCTTATCACAACCGCAATATTACAAGCCCACGGCAACGAAAAATACCCTGTGTATTCTATGATTGTCGGTGGACTTATCAAAATCGGCGTTAACTGGGTTTTAGTCGGAAATCCTGATATCAATATTTACGGCGCACCAATAGGAACTTTAGCTTGCTATTTTGTAATGTGTAGTATGAACATTTTCTTCATTCGCCGTTGCATGGAAAATAAGCCTTCCGTTTCAGGAATGTTCCTCAGACCACTAATCAGCACTGTTTTAATGGGTGTTGTTGCTTGGGCATTATACGCTCCATCTTATGGTTTTATCTCAAATATCAGCCCACTTAGAGACTGGTATAATATAGCACTTTCCATGGTAATTTCCATCGGAGCTGCATGTGTTGTCTATGCAATTTTGATTGTTGTGACCCGTGCAGTCACTTTAGAAGACATGAAACTTATACCGAAAGGTGAAAAAATCGCAAAAATTTTGCGAATAAAGTAGCCAAATGCACAAAAAAAGAGAAAAAGTTCCTAAGGAGAAAAATTATGCTGGAATTTGAGAGAAAAGAGTGTTATAATGTTGAAGATTTTAAAAAAATCATTTCAATATTAAGGTCAGAAAATGGTTGCCCTTGGGATAGAGAGCAAACGCATGAGTCAATTCGACGCAATCTGCTTGAAGAGGCTTATGAAGTTTGTGAGGCAATCGACGAGGGTTCTGTTGATCATTTGCGAGAAGAGCTTGGTGACCTTTTAATGCAAGTTATATTTCACTCTCAGATTGAAACCGAAATCGGAAATTTCAATCTTGACGACGTTGCCGATACCGCTTGCAAGAAACTAATTTTACGCCACCCTCATGTTTTTTCTGGTCTTGAAGTAGCAGACACTTCTGAGGTTTTAACAAATTGGGACGAAATTAAACGAGCTGAAAAATCCCAAAAAACCACAGCAGATGCTATGAAAAGCGTGGCAAAATCTTTGCCCGGACTTTGGAGAGCTGAAAAACTTCAGAGCAAGGCGGCTAAAGTTGGATTTGATTGGAATGATATTGACGAAGCACTTTTGAAACTTCGGGAAGAAACCGACGAGCTATACGACGCAGTGGCTAGTGGTGACAGTGAGAGAATTTTTGACGAGATAGGCGATGTGCTCTTTGCAGCCGTCACCATGTCAAGATTTGCAAAAATCGACCCTGAAACCGCAATTGCCAATACTTGTGAGAAATTCATATCCAGATTTGAATTTACAGAGAATTTAGCAACAGCAAAAGGCAAAAAAATGGAAGATTGTTCAGTAGAAGAATTAATTGAGCTGTATAATTTATCCAAAATCAAGGAAAAATCAATATAAAGACATTGGCACATGCCAATAATTACGGAGGTAAAGAAAATGAACAAAGCAGAACTAATTAAAAATGTAGCTGATAAAACAGGACTTTCAGCAAAAGAATGTGAGAAAGTTGTAAACTCAACTCTCGACACTATCACAGAAACACTTGAAACAGGTGACAAAGTTCAAATCGTTGGATTTGGTGTTTTTGAAGTTAAATTCAGAGAAGCTCGTAAAGGTAGAAACCCAAAAACTCGTGAAGAAATTGACATCCCTGCTTCACGCGTGCCACAATTCAAAGCAGGTAAACTTCTTAAAGAAGCAGTTGCTGGAGAATAATCAAAAATTATTGGACTGTGATACAATGCACAGATCGTCAAAATAATTATTTTATATAGTTTAATGTATTTTGACTTCGGCTCAAATTTACCACTCGACGTATCTATATACACCTTCGGGTAAATTTAAACCGCTCTGCACTATTGTCTCGCAGCCTAACAAACTTTATAATGCAAAAGAGAGGGTATGGTGAAATTTCAATTTCGTCACGCCCTCATGTTTTTATAGGAGGAAATTATGCGATTAGATAAATTTTTAAAAGTATCCCGACTTATTAAACGTAGAACCGTTGCAAACGATGCTTGCGACGGTGAAAAAGTCATGGTCAATGGCAGAGTTGTCAAGGCTTCTTATGCTGTTAAAGTCGGCGATGTTATAGAGGTCACTATGGGGCAAAGAACCCTTAAAGTGGAAGTTTTAACTGTTGCAGAACATGCAAATAAGGTTGACGCAGCAGGGCTTTATAAGGAAATTGTTTAGGGGAATTTTTGTTTCGGTGAAAAAATACACCCTTCGGAGGGAAGTTTTTGCTTCGGCAAAAAGAACGAGGGGAACGCGCTCCGCTGGGGTAACTTTTTCGTGTGAAAAAGTCACCAAAAAACATCAG
>CAYJOS010000183.1:0-2841 GCA_964371875.1 uncultured Oscillospiraceae bacterium
GTCCCGTTGGCTACTCACTTGAAAAACTTTATAGTAGGAGGGTCTATTTAAGCCTGTAAAATGCAAACTTTATGCAACGGTTCGCATCTAGCAGACATAAATAGACCCTCCTACTCGCAGATTTTGCCAGTGGGTAGTCAACGGGCTTTTATCAGGCGACAGCCGTCAAATTTCATCTTTTTTCGTGCGATTGCTCCTATTTAAAGTCTTGTACGCTAATTATTGTTGTATATTCAGCACCCTGACCGCATCTCGCCGTTCGGGGGCGAGTCCCCGACGTGTTTTGCTTACTTTTTCACGAGAAAAAGTGAGCCGTCGGAGACCGTTCTCTTCGTTCTCTCGTTCTTTTCGTCGCAACGAAAATCCCCCTCGGAGACCGTTCTCTTCGTTCTCTCGTTCTTTTCGCCGAAGCAAAATTCACCAAAAAAATTCCGCCCAAATGAGCGGAATTTTTCATTATATTTATATAATATACTATTTATTGACAGAATTTGCACCTGCAACCAGTGCTTTTTTATTAATCTCAACAAGGTGAGCTTTTTTAGCTCCCAATTTTTTTGCAATAACGTCAAGAACACTGTCAACCGAAACGCATTTTGTAATTTCAAGAAGTGCTCCGAGGATAACAACGTTTGCAACTTTGGAGTTTCCAAGTTCAGCCGCAAGATCATTTGCAGGAACATAGTGAACATTGATGTCGTCACGAGTTGCCTTAATATCAATAAGACTGCTGTTTACAATCAAAGTACCACCTGGGCGAACCATTTCTTCAAATTTTTCAAGTGAAGGTCTGTTCATTGCGATGATTGTAGAAGCATTTGTGATAACAGGTGAAGCAATTTCTTTGTCAGAAACGCAGACAGAGCAGTTTGCAGTACCACCACGCATTTCAGGGCCGTAAGATGGTAGCCATGAAACAAATTTTCCCTCGTCCATGCCTGCTTGAGCCAAAAATTGACCGATTAAAAGCATACCTTGACCGCCGAAACCAGCGAAAATATTTTGTTCTAACATCTTACTTATCCTCCTTTGTTTTGTCAGCAAAAACTCCTAGAGGATAATAGGGCATCATGTTGTCTTCAAGCCATTTCATAGACTCGATAGGCGACATGCCCCAGTTTGTTGGGCAAGTTGAAAGAATTTCGACCATAGAAAATCCTTTGCCCTCAACTTGACATTCAAAAGCCTTGCGAATCGCTTTTTTTGCTTTGATAATATTTGCATTTGTGTTTAGTGAAACACGCTCAATATAAGCTGAACCCTCGATAGTTGCAAGCATTTCAGAAACACGAATTGGCTCACCGCTGTGCTCAACTGTTCTACCGGCTGGGCAAGTTGTCGCCTTTTGTCCGATTAAAGTTGTAGGCGCCATTTGTCCGCCAGTCATGCCGTAAATTGCGTTATTTACGAAAATAACGGTGATTTTTTCGCCTCTATGTGCAGCGTGAACGATTTCCGCAGTACCGATAGAAGCAAGGTCGCCGTCACCTTGATATGTAAATACGCAAGCTTCGGGACGAGTTCTTTTAATACCAGTCGCAACAGCAGGAGCACGTCCGTGAGCTGCTTGATACATGTCACATTCAATATATTTATACGCAAAAACCGCGCAACCAACAGGAGCAACACCAACAGCGTTTTCCTCTTGTCCCATTTCTTCGATAACTTCAGCAACTAAACGGTGAATTGTTCCGTGTGTGCAACCTGGGCAATAGTGAAAAATGTCGTCACTTAACATTTTTGCTTTTTCAAATATAACTGCCATTATTTAAGTTCCTCCATCATACGCAAAATACGCTCTTTAACCTCTTCAGTTGTGGGAAGAAGGCTACCTGCGTGACCTAAAAATTCAGATGGTTTTTTACCGTTAAGAGATAGGCAAACATCTTCATACATTTGACCTGCGTTAAGCTCAACAGTTAAAACACCTTTAACATTTTCAGAAAGTGCCGCCTCACATAGCTCTTTTTTGGGGAAAGGCCATACAGTGATAGGACGGAAAAGTCCGACTTTAACACCTTCAGCACGTAGTTCATCAACTGCTGATTTGCAGATACGGGCAATAGTACCAAAACCTGTGACGATAATTTCAGCGTCTTCGGTTAGATAGCTCTCTGCCATGGTTTCTTTTTCTTCCATGACAGCATAGCGGTCTAAAAGTCTATTATTAAGCTCTGAAAGTTCTTCTGTTGAAATGTAAAGAGAGTTTATAATAGCACGCTCTTTGTCATCGCCTTTTTTCCAGCCAGTCGCCGCCCAAGGTTTTTCTTTGCGGTCAACTTTATATTCAATCATTTCAGGAAGCTCAACAGGCTCCATCATTTGACCAATAATACCGTCAACGATAACCATAACAGGAGTTCTGTATTTATCTGCATTATCAAAAGCTTTGCGGATGATATTTACAGTTTCTTGAACAGAAGCAGGTGCATAGCAAAGATGACGATAGTCACCATGACCACCACCACGAGTTGATTGGAAATAGTCGCCTTGGCTAGCTTGAATGCTTCCAAGACCAGGGCCACCACGCATAACATTGATGATAACACATGGAAGCTCTGCGCCTGCTATGTAAGAAATGCCTTCTTCTTTAAGGCTAATTCCTGGGCTTGATGAGCTTGTTAAAACACGTGCGCCTGTTCCTGCCGCACCGTAAACCATGTTAATCGCCGAAACTTCACTTTCAGCTTGTAGGAAACAGCCTCCAACTTCGGGAAGGCGAGCTGACATATATTCTGGAATTTCATTTTGCGGTGTGATTGGGTATCCAAAAAAGTAACGGCAACCTGCTCTAACAGCAGCTTCTGCAATAGCTTCGTTACCTTTCATAAGCGTTTTAGC
>CAYJOS010000184.1:0-2828 GCA_964371875.1 uncultured Oscillospiraceae bacterium
TCGAGGACATGGCAAAAGCCAATATTTGCATGAGATTTGGCGAGCGTGTTTTGATAGAGCTTGCAAGTTTTGACGTTGACAGTTTCGAGGATTTGTTCCAAGGAACACAAAACATCGCTTGGGAAGAATTCATCCCAAAAAGCGGCACATTTCCTGTCAAAGGTCACTGCCTAAATTCGCAGTTGCACTCTGTTCCAGACTGCCAAAAAATTATCAAAAAAGCGATTGTCAACCGCCTTTCAAAAGTCTACGGTGTGAGCTGGTTTGAGGAAACAGGCGAAACATATCAAATTCAGTTTGCCGTCATGAAAGATCGTGCGACAATTTACCTAGACACCACCGGAACAGGTCTGCACAAGCGTGGATACAGACCCTCACACCTCGCCGCTCCACTGCGTGAAACCCTAGCGGCGGCGTTGGTTTACTTCTCAAAATACCGTGGTAGAGATGACTTTGCTGACCCATTCTGCGGAAGTGGTACTATCGCAATCGAAGCAGCTTTGATTGCAAAAAACCGTGCTCCGGGGCTTAACAGAAGATTTTCTGCAATGCACTGGGGCTGTGTGCCAAAAGATATTTGGGGTAATGTAAAAGAGGAAGCAATTTCCAGAGAATATAACGGCGATTACCGAATTTTTGCCAGCGATATCGACCCCGAAGCGGTTGATATTTCGCAAAAAAATGCCGCTAGAGCAAAAGTTGCGGATATAATTCAATTTTCACAGGCAAGTGCTTTTGATTTTTCCAGAAAAACCGAAAGCGGCGTTATAGTTTGCAACCCACCTTATGGTGAGCGTATGCTCGACAAAAAGGCCGCCGAACCACTGTACAAAGACTTTGGCCGAGCCTATTCAAAACTCGAAAATTGGAAGCTTTACTGCATTTGCTCTCACCCCGAATTTGAATACCACATGGGCAAACGTGCGGACAAGAAAAGAAAGCTTTATAACGGCATGATTAAATGCGATTTATTTATGTATTTGTGAGTTTAAAATGAAACATTTATTTATTGTAAACCCCGCCGCAGGCGGAAAAAATCGAACTGAATACATTAAAAAAAGTGTAGCCGAAATTTTGAAAAACGGCGAAAATTTCGAGGTTTACACCACGAGAGCACCGCTAGATGCAACTGCAAAGATTAAGGCAGAAGCCAAAATCTGTCAAAATTTGCGAGTTTATGCCGTCGGTGGCGACGGAACTTTAAATGAGTGCGTCAACGGTGCTGTCGGCTTAGAAAACGTTGCCTTGACCGTTTATCCAGTCGGTACAGGCAACGATTTTGTGCGTACTTTTGGGCTTGAAAGCGAAGTTTTTTCTGATTTAAAAGCGCTAATTTTCGGCGAAATTCGCCCTATAGATTTGATAGAATGTAATGGAAAATATAGTATAAATACCTGCTCGGCAGGGCTTGACGCTCGCATCGGAAAAGACGTTCATGAATTTAGTCGTTTTCCAATTATCGGCGGAAAAATGGCTTATAAAACATCAGTCGTGACAAATACTGTAAAAGGTGTTAGCACCCACATGAAAATCAGCATGGGTGATGAGGTTTTCGATGAAAAAATCACGCTTATTTGTGCGTGCAACGGCAGTTTTTATGGTGGGGGTTATAACCCCGTACCCGAGGCTAGACCCGACGACGGTGTGCTTGATTTTTTGGCTATTGGCAGTATTTCACGCTTAAAATTAGCAAAATTAATAGGTAAATTTAAAGAGGGTAAGTATAAAGAAATCGACCCCAAACTTGTGCATTATTACAGGGGCGAAAGCATTAAAATTGAAGCCGAAAAGCCGATTTGCCTTTCTCTTGACGGGGAAATTTCCTTTGCTAGAATTGCAGAATTTAAGATAGTCCCAAAGGCTTTAAGCTTCATTTTCCCTGAGGGTATGAATTATTTTAAATAAATCCATACGAAAACAAGAGTAATTTGGAGTAAATTAAAGTTTATGCGTTGTTTTACTCAATAGATGTATAAATTTGCTCTACTATGCCTATATTTAAGCGAATATGCCTAAAAATTAAACTTGCAGAATATCCTAACTTAGATTATTATAGTAGATGTTGTTAGCACTCTAAGCTAAAGAGTGCTAAACACTTAAATAAACCACAATAACAATGGAGGTAAACATATAATGGCACTTAAACCTTTAGCAGACAGAGTTATCATCAAACAAGTAGAAGCAGAAGAGAAAACAAAGGGTGGAATTATCCTATCTTCAGCTGCACAAGAAAAACCAGAAATTTACATCGTAGTCGAAGTCGGCCCTGGTGGCATGGTTGACGGCAACGAAGTTAAAATGGAAGTTAAAGCTGGCGACAAAGTCATCACAGGCAGATACTCAGGCACAACTGTAAAAGTTGACGGCGAAGAGTTGACTATCGTTCGCCAAGGCGATATTCTTGCAATTGTAGAATAATTTTAGATAGAAAACATCAAATAATATTAAATAACGAAAGCTCGGATAGAAGCCGAAAGGCAAGGCACTAAATTACTTTCTCATACGGGCTATTAAATGGAGGAAATGTTAACATGGCAAAAGAAATCATCTATGGCGAAGCAGCCAGAAAAGCTATTGAAGCTGGTGTAAACCAACTTGCAGATACAGTTAAAATCACACTTGGACCTAAAGGTCGTAACGTTGTTCTAGAGCGTAAATTTGGCTCACCACTAATCACAAACGACGGTGTTACAATCGCTAAAGAAGTTGAGCTTGCTGACAAATTCGAAAACATGGGCGCACAACTAATCCGTGAAGTAAGCACAAAAACAAACGACATCGCTGGAGACGGTACTACAACTGCTACTGTTCTTGCTCAAGCAATGATC
>CAYJOS010000185.1:0-2767 GCA_964371875.1 uncultured Oscillospiraceae bacterium
CTTGTCGGGGAAACACCCCCGAACGGTGGGAACGGTTAATGGTGCGGAGTATACAAGAATAATCAGCAAGCAAACCCTGAACCAGTTGCCATCGCACCGAAATAGAAGAAAGGTCACGGCTGTCTCCTGCTCAAAGCCCGTTGACTACCCACTGGCAAGAACTGCGAGTAGGAGGGTCTATTTAAAACTGCTAGATACGAACCGTTTTGGAAACTTGGTATCTTACAGGCTTCAATAGACCCTCCTGCTTTTAATTTTTTCAGATGAGTAGCCAACGGGAAGAAATCAGGCGTTAGCCGTGGATATGCTCTTTTTTGGTGGCTTTTTCACGTGAAAAAGTCACCCCAGCGGAGCGCGTCTCTCCGCTTCTTTTCGTCGCAACGAAACTCTCCCTCGGAGAGCGTTCTCCCCGTTTCTTTTTGCCGAAGCGAAAATCCCAAACGTATTGAAAAAACTTCCTAGCAAAATTTACTAGGAAGTTTTTGTATATTAAGCAGCTTATCCAAGGATTTTACGCAAATCTTCTTCTGGTGTGCTGATAGGGGAGATATTGTAATTTTCAACTAAAATATTCAACACATTTGGTGAAACGAACGCCGGAAGTGTTGGCCCTAAATAGATATTTTTTATACCTAAATGCAGTAATGTTAGCAAAATTGCGACCGCTTTTTGCTCATACCAAGATAAGACCATTGACAGAGGAAGTTCGTTGACTGAACATCCGAAAGCCTCCGATAGTGCAACTGCAACTTTGATTGCTGAGAAGGCATCGTTGCACTGCCCCATGTCCATAATTCGTGGAAGTCCGCCAATTTCACCTAGGTCTAAATCGTTGAAGCGATATTTTCCGCAAGCAAGAGTTAAAATAACACTTTCTTTTGGTGATTGCTTGACAAAATCAGTGTAATAACTTCTGCCAGGAGCTGCACCATCACAACCTCCAACTAGGAAAAAGTGCTTAATATCACCTTTTTTGACCAAGTCAACAACCTTGTCAGCAACTGACAAAACAGTTCCGTGTGAAAAGCCTGTGGTGACTGTTTTTCCGCCGTTTATGCCTGTCATTTCCTTGTCTTCATCATAACCGCCACACTCTAAAGCTTTGCTAATTACAGCTGAAAAATCTTTGTCCTCGCCTATGTGGACAAGTTCGGGATATGACACGACAGAAGTTGTGAAAACCCTGTCCTTATAGCTCTCACGCACTGGCATTAGGCAGTTAGTAGTGAACAAAATCGGCGCTGGAATGTTGTGGAATTCTGTTTGCTGACTTTGCCATGCAGTGCCAAAATTTCCTTTTAGATGGGGGTATTCTTTTAGCTTTGGATAAGCATGAGCAGGGAGCATTTCACTGTGCGTATAGATGTTAATGCCCTTGTCTTTTGTTTGCTCAAGAAGTAGTTTTAGGTCATGCAAATCATGTCCGCTAATGACTATAAACGGACCTTTTTCGATTGTTAATGAAACTTTTGTCGGTACAGGTGTGCCGTAACTTTCGGTGTTTGCCTTGTCCAAAAGTGCCATGCATTTTAGGTTTGCTTCGCCGACTTCAAGAACTATGGGCAATAGCTCGTCTATGCCACAGTCACAACCCAATGTACATAGTGCTTTATAGAAAAATTTGTTCAATTCTTCGTCCATATATCCCAAAACCATTGCGTGATGAGCGTAAGCCGCCATGCCACGAATTCCAAACAAAATCAGTGATTTTAATGAGCGAATATCCTCATTAGCCTCCCAAATTTCAGCCATATTAAAGCTGTCATTTCTTCCGCAATCTTTGGCACAAGTGGTGCATCTAGGGACAATTTTCGCTTTTTCTTCGTTGATTTCAGCAATGAATTTTTCCAGTGTTTCATTGTTAAAATTCACATTTGTGACAGTCGTGAACAGTCCTTCAATAACGATTTTTGCTGTATTTTCCGTCGCTTTTGTCTTTCCGTGCACGGAGCGAGCAAGTCCGATTAATGCACCTGTGAGTTCGTCCTGCAAGTTTGCATTGTCGTTTTTCTTGCCACAAACACCGCTTTTTCCTTCGCAAGCTACATTGTGTGCAGTTTGCTGACATTGAAAACAAAACATTTCTTTCATGATAATTCCTCCATTTTTTTAATATTTTACACCATACTTATAAATATTATTCTGAATTTCGACTATTTCAGGAAGTTTTACGTCTAGGTATTTATAAGTATTGGTGATGATTTATACTATTAAACTTGCCTTTATTATAATATGGCTAGGAAGAATATTCCGTTGTCTAGACAACGGAAATTGATTTTTTTTGAAAAAAAACAATGACTATAGGTTTTTAACCCAAAGTCATTGCCTTTTTTTGTATTAGTTTAAGTAGTTTTTGCCTTCGTCGCGCAAATTAAATTGCTCAAGTGATTGTTGCAAACCTGTAGCGTGTGAAGATAGTTGATTGCTCAACATGTCGCCTTGGCTGGAAACATTGTTGTTGTCTTCAACGATTTTTGTAATATTGTGTAGCTCCTCGGAAACTTTTGAAATCATTTCAAATTGTTCGTCTGACGAGCTAACGACTTCTTCCATCATAGAAGTTAGTCTGTTTGATTTTTCTCCAACTTTCATGACAGTGTTTGTTGCTGTTTCGGCTTTTTGTAAGCTGTTTTCTATTGACGCACTGACAGTTCCTATGAGATTTGATGTGTCTTTCGCAGCTTTTGCACTGCTTTCAGCCAAAGTTCTAACTTCGCCTGCAACAACTGCAAATCCACGTCCTGACTCACCAGCACGTGCTGCTTCA
>CAYJOS010000186.1:0-2717 GCA_964371875.1 uncultured Oscillospiraceae bacterium
TACAGGATCTGCAGGATCAGTTGGATCTGCAGGATCAGCTGCAACTGGTGGGTTGACTGGATCACCAGAAGGTGTACCGTCCGCACTTACTGACATCGGTGTCAGCATTGAAAAGATCATTGCCAAAACCAACATGTAAGCACTAAGTCTCTTGAAATTGGATTTCATGTGTTTTTCCCCCTAAAAATAATATTTATGTTAAATAGCCAAATTGCTACTTAAACACCAATACAAAAGTGACTTTAGGTTAATATTTTAACACACTAAAGTCATAATTTGGTAAAGTTAAGACAAATTTAGGAAATGTCCTCCTTCACACTGAATTATTATAGCATGATTGCTATTTTATGTCAACTTTAAAAAGAGTGTAATTTAGCATAATTTTTTGTGCGAAATGCCTGATATTACAGGGATTGTTAAAAAGTTTTAACTAATATTGAAAGGGTATACTAGCCTTTTTACTAGTATACACTTTGCTGTCAAAAATTGCAAGTTGGAATAGTCTATAAACCTTTTTCGCTATTTTATGCAAAAATAAAACTACCGCCTGTTTTTGACGGTAGTTTTTTGCTTTTTTGTGTAATTTTGTCGTATACTATTATAATAGTATAAGCTTTAGCTTACGTACATTCTTGAAAGTAGCAAAATACTTTGCTCAACAGTTGTTTCGCCTTTTGGTGAAAGTTCACTATCCGATGTACCCTGCATAATTCCGTTCGCGTTTAAAGCCGAAACTGCTTCTTGTGCCCAATCGGAAACTTCGTCGCTGTCATCATACATTTCAATGTCATCATCTTCGACAGTGAGAATTGTTGCTCCGCCGTTTTCAGCAATGTACATTGCTGCACGGAAAAGCATAACTGCAATCTGTTCACGGTTGGTTGTAGTTTCAGGCTCAAATGTAGTTTCCGACATGCCATTGATGACACCTATTGTGTATGCCTTGACTATATCCATGTTTTCAGTATCTGTAAATGGGTTTTCAACAGGAACAATTTCCTTACCTGTTGAAAGCTCAACTAGGTTAACAACACTTTCCGCAAATTGTTCTCTTGTGATATTGTCGGTGTATTGAGGAACACCTGTCATGATAATTACAAGACCTTGTTTATTTGCATTGTCAATTTCCTCATCAGCCCAATCGCTGGGTTTACCTGCGGCAGATTCGGGATTGGTTTTGATGATTTGACCGTCAGTTGTGTGGACAGGTGTTTGGATAAGTTGTTTGTTATTTGAATCGATATTAAGACGACCCCAAACCTCGGCTGTATTATTATAATTAATCTTTTCTAAATCACCGCATTGCCAGAACGCTTTTTCGCCTATGGTTTGAATTGTGCTTGGAAGATTTACAACTTCTATATCATCACTTCCATAGAAAGCCATTTTGTTTATGAATTTAACACCCTCGGGGATAGTTAGAGTTTCAAGTCCACAAAGTCCGAAAGATGTGTCGCCTATAGTTGTGACTGTGCTTGGTAGAGTTAGAGTTTCTAAATCCTCAGTTCCATAAAACGCACTTGTGCCTATTCGCACAACACCTTCTTCAATTACAACAGAAGTCAATTCGTCACAATTCGCAAAAGCGAAAAGTGGAATATCGTAAACAGTTCCAGGGATAACTACACTTTCTAGCTCGTCAAATTCTTTGAAAAGTGAGTTTGCAAGAACCTTAACTTCAACACCTTGGATTGTAGATGGAATGTGTGCGTGTGTGATAGTGTCTTCGGCTTCTAAAATTTTACCGTTTTCTTTGTCGAATAAAATTCTTCCGCCGACTATGCCGTCAACAGCGATCCAACCCATGTCAGAAGTTTCGCTCAAAGTTGAGGTGAATTCAGAACCGTCAGCTTGGTGAAGTGTTGCGCCGAAAAGTTCACCGCTGTCTGAGCCGATTTCGATTTTCGACCACATTTCAGGAGTGCCATTATAGTAAACATCAGAAAGCTTGTGGCATTGCCAAAAAGCTTGGTCGCCGATTTCTTCGACAGTGGAGGGGATATGTACAGTTTCGAGTTTTGTGCTACCGTAAAAAGCCATGTCGCCAATTTCTTCAACACCCTCAGGAATTTTGATTTCAGTTGCACCAACTTCACCGAAAACAGTGTCGCCGATATCGTCAAGGGATGAAGGTAAAGTTATAGAAGTGAGTTTTGGAGTTCTGTAAAATGCACTAGTGCTAATTTCTTCAACACCTTCTTCAATTACAACTGTTGTCAAAACAGAACAATGAGCGAAAGCGTCAAGTGGAATTTCCTCAATAGTTCCGGGAATGACAACGCTTGTAAGGGTGTCGCTATCTCTGAAAACACCGGAGGACATTTCTTCAACAGTCACGCCATTTATTACGCTTGGTATATGTGCTTTTGTGATGCCATCTTCGGAAGCCATAATTTTTCCATCGTCGGTGTCGAAATAAATTTGACCGCCTTCGATACCATCGACAGAAATCCATACGTAGGAGTCGGGTGCTTCGGGAGTGTAAGCGAGGGCTGTGGGGGAGGCTATAGTAAAAGCTAGTGAAAATGCGAGAAATGCAGATAGTTTTTTCATGTTTTTTCCTCCAATGTTTTTGATTTGATTTTAACATTAAATAGAAATAAAAGCAAGTTAGTTTTGTGTGAGGCGAAAAGGAGAGTTTTCGCTTCGGCGAAAAGAACGGAGAATTTTCGTTGCGACGAAAAGAAAACGCCCTTCGGGGGAGAGAGTTTTCGCTT
>CAYJOS010000187.1:0-2687 GCA_964371875.1 uncultured Oscillospiraceae bacterium
CTTTGTCAATTTTTTAGGATTATATGCATTTACACGGTTTATTTTTCGGAACCATAGACCCTCCTACTCGTGGATTTGCAAGCTGGTAATTTACGCTCATACAGGCGTTTAGCCTGCCGAAAACCTCATATTTGGTGAAATGGCAACTGCTTAAAATTATACAATCTTATTATTTTTGTATATTCAGCATATTAACCGTTCCCACCGTTCGGGGGTGTTTCCCCGACAAGTTTTTGGTGACTTTTTTCTTGAAAAAAAAGTTACCCCAGCGGAGCGCGTTTCCCCTCGTTTTTCTTTTCGTCGCAACGAAAATTCTCCGTTCTTTTCGCCGAAGCGAAAATCTTTCTCCAGAAGGGTATTTCGCTGAAAGCAAAAATTCCTCTCGGAGAGCTTTTCGCCGAAGCGAAAATTCTCTTAATTTTGCGAATAGCTCATATAATAGTTATGCTCTCTCTCGTAGTTGAGAGTTGAAGAGCCCATGTGCCCTGGATAAACTTCAAAATCACCTTTTAAACTAGCGAGTTTTTTTAGTGAACGCATGAGAGTGTCCATGTCGCCACCGGGAAGGTCTGTTCTACCGCAGGAGTCACGGAAAAGTGTGTCACCTGTGAAAAGAGCGTTTTCGCATTTCAAAACCACGCTTCCTGGTGAATGTCCAGGAGTTTCTATAACTTCAAAGTCAAGCAGTCCCACTTGCATAACAGCACCTTCTGAGTATAAAACTGAGCCATCAGGTGGAGAAAAAGCAAAAGGTGCAGAGCCAACTTGAACCTTTGTGTCAGCGTCGTGTATGCAAACCGTTGCACCAGTCTCAGCAGCTAAATCATTAACCGCCATGGTGTGGTCGTAATGTCCGTGAGTTATGAAAATATACTTACATTTAAGTTTATTATCCTCTAAATAATCCATAATTGTGTTGACCTCATCGCCTGGGTCGATAACCGCACAAATCATAGTTGTTTCGTCAATTGCAACATAGCAATTTGTGCCCATTTGTCCTACTTCGAGTGTTTTAATTAACATCGTTTTTCCTCCTATAATACGTCAGTATCTAAAATAATTGTCACAGGCCCGTCGTTAATTGAGTAGACTTTCATGTCCGCCCCAAACTGTCCTGTAGCCACCGAAAGCCCCTCGGCACGGCATTTTTCAATAACCCGCTCATAAAGCGGAATTGCAGTGTCAGGCCTTGCTGCGCCTGTAAAACCAGGGCGGCGAGATTTGCAATCAGCGTAAAGTGTGAATTGTGAAATTAGTAAAATTGAAGCGTCAGCATCGGTAGGGGAGATGTTCATTTTGCCTTGTTCGTCTTCGAAAATGCGGAGTTTGCAAATTTTGTCAGCAATTTTATCAGCTTCTTTTTCGGTGTCGTTTACATTAACGCCAAGTAAAACCAAAAAACCTTTGTTGATTTTTCCACAAACTTCTCCGTCGATTGCAACAGATGCTTCGGTAACTCTTGTCAATACAGCTCTCATATTATCCTAAAATTCCTCGTTTTTTGATGTTCTTCCTATGCGTGAAACCTCACTAACACCACGAATTCCAGTAATTCTGTTCATGATATTACGCACTTCGGAAGTGTTTTCCGCTTCAACTGTGACTGTTGCAACAGAAAGATGCTCGCTCAAAATGTCCTTAGCCGAAAGACTGTGAACTTTTGCATTAAGTGCGTTTAGTGCTGTTGCAATATCCATAAGGAAGCCTTGTTTTTGGTCGGCAATTATTTTTATTGTGCAGAAATATTTGTCCTTAGACGTATCATCTGCCCAACCGACTACAATCCAGCGATTATCATCGTCGGTATTTATATAGTTTGCACATTCTTTGCAGTGAACCGAGACACCATTTCCTCGGGTGATAAATCCAGTGATTTCATCCCCAGGTATTGGTGTACAGCATTTTGCAAATTTAATCAAGCAGTTGTCGAGACCTTCAACCAAAACACCACGTACAGGTTTGGTTTTTGTTGTTTTTTGTCGTCTATCGGCTTGTTCATTGATTTTGTCAAGAACTGTTTTAAACGCTGGTTTCACAGTCTTCAGCAAATCATCTCTCATGCGGTTTACAGCGCGAGTTGCGGTAATTCCGCCGTAGCCGATTGCAGCATATAAATCGTCCATATGTGAAAAACTGAGCTTCTTTAAATTTGCTTGCAAGGTATCAAGCTCTAAAACAGAGGGGAGAGCCAGTCCGTGGAATTTAAGCTCTGCTTCAAACATACTCTTGCCGTGAGCGATATTTTCCTCACGTTTTTCTTTTTTAAACCACTGCTTGATTTTTGTTCGTGCAGTACCGCTTTTTGCGATTTTCAGCCAGTCACGGCTTGGGCCTGTGCTGTTTTTTGCGGTAATAATATCGACTATATCACCGTTTTGAAGTGTGTGGCTTATAGTTGCAATTCTTCCGTTAACCTTTGCGCCGACCATGCTATTACCGACAGCGGAGTGGATATTATACGCAAAGTCAATAGGAGTTGCGCCAGCAGGCAAGTTTATAACATCGCCCTTAGGGGAGAAAACGAAAACCTCGTCGGCGAACATATCGACTTTTAGGTCTTGGAAAAAGTCTTGCGCTTCGGACTCTTGATGGTTTTCCAAAAGTCTGCGAACCCAAGCAAATTTTTCCTCGTCACCTTGTTTAACGCCTTGTTTTCCGCTTTTATATTTCCAGTGGGCAGCAACACC
>CAYJOS010000188.1:0-2569 GCA_964371875.1 uncultured Oscillospiraceae bacterium
AGGTCAACTATATATTCAGCATGGGCATCAGCTTCAAATTTACAGCCGACAGCAGAGCCTTTGTCGATAATCGCTTGGCAATCTGCGAAAACATTTTTCTCACGGAAGTTCATAACTTCGTTTGCACGAGTGTGCTCTGGGTTTGAGTGTTCGACAACATAATCTTGGAATAGGTAGTATTTCAAATATGTGTTTGGAATAGTTGTGGGGTCGATTGCAAAAACGTCTCTCGCCTTTGTGAAAGTATCGTTCCAGCTGTCTTCGGCGTGTTGTCCGCCAGCTTTTGAGTTTGAAAAACCGTGCTCTGCAATGTGCTTTTTGATAACAGGCATGAGGTCGTTTCCGTCTTTGTCCTCGATTTTATGCCACCAACCAAAGTGATTTAGTCCGTAATATCCGACTGAAAGCTCTTTTCTTGATTTCACTCCAGCGATGTGAGCCATTTTTTCTTCAAGGTCAATTGGCATGTCGCAAATGTTCAAAATTTTAGAGTCTGGACGAAGTCTTCTTGTTGCCTCTGCTACGATAGCCGCTGGGTTTGAGTAGTTAAGCATCCAAGCGTTTGGAGAATATTTTTCCATGTAATCTAAAATTTCGATTACACCGCCGATTGAACGCATACCGTAAGCGATACCACCGGGTCCACAAGTTTCTTGACCGACAACGCCGTATTTTAGTGGGATTTTTTCGTCAAGTTCACGCATTGCATATAGTCCAACGCGAATGTGGCACATTACGAAATCGATATCTGTAAATGCTGTTTCGGGGTCTGTTGTGTAGCCAAATTCGATTTCTGGTGCGTTTTCTTTCATGTAAATTTCGCAAGCTTTTGCGACAGTTTCTTGACGCTCTTTGTTGTTGTCATAGAACATGATTTTTCTAACAGGGAAACGCTCTGTTTCTTGTAAAAGCAGTAGGCAAATTCCTGGTGTGAAGGTTGAACCGCCGCCTGCGATAACTACTGAATATTTTTTGCTCATTTTAATTACTCCTTTATAGTAACATATATTTTAATTAAATTAAAGTAAAGCTTCAAAGTCTTCTCTGACTTTTGTAACTTTCATACCGATAATAACTTGAACTGATTTGCCGTTAATGCTTGCTCCGTGAGTTCCAATTTGTTTAAAATATGTGTCGGGCTGAACCAGACTTTCGTCTTTAACATTTAGGCGAAGTCTTGTAACGCAGTTTGTAACATCGATTATATTGTCTTTTCCACCAAGTGCTTCAAGTATGCTTTCAGCTAGTGAACCACCTTTTGAAACAGCTTGTTGCTCACGAAATTCCGCTTTGCTGTAGAACTTAATTTCTTCCTCAACTTCACGACCTGGGGTCTTGAAATTGAATTTTACAATTAAGAATTTGAAAACGAAATAGTAAATCACTGTAAAAATTAAACCTACAATTAGCAGTGTTAGGTAAGTTTGCCAGTGGTTTTTCATCAGTGGCAAGAAGTTCATAGCAGAAATTTCTATAAGTCCGCCTGACATTGCTCCGACAACACCGAAAGCGTTGGCAATAGTCGCAAGAGTACCAGCTAAAACTGCATGAACTACGAATAGTGCAGGTGCGATGAATAGGAAAGTAAACTCGATTGGTTCTGTAACACCGCAGACTATTGAAGTTAGTGTGATTGGAATTAAAAGACCTAGAACTTGCTTTCTTTTTTCAGGTTTAGCAGTTTTGTAGAAAGCGAAAGCAATACCGGGGATACCAAACATTTTTGAAAGACCTGTAAGTTGAGGCCATGCGAAAGGTGCAAGTTCTTTAAGTGACTCTGTGCTTGCAGCTAACTCAGGAAGCATTGCAACCCAGTTTTGTTGAACACCACCAGTGATAACCGCAGCGTCGTAATAGAAGGGGAAGTATAGCAGATGATGAAGTCCGAAAGGAATTAGCAGTCTTTCGAGTGTGATAAACATCCAAACGCCTATTGAACCAGCACCAGCCAAAAATTCTTGGAAAATTCCAATTCCGTCTTGAACTACAGGCCAGATGATAGCAGAAAGCAGTGCTACTGGAATTAAAATGAAAAATCCGATTAGATATATAAAAGTTGAACCGTTGAAAATTCCAAGCCACTCGGGAAGTTCTTTGTCGAAAAATCTGTTATGTAGAAAAATTACTATACATGCAATCAAAATCGCACCGACCATGCCCATGTCAAGGGTTTTGATGTTTGCAATCATTGTAAGACCGCTTGCACCGCCTGGGTCGAGTGAAAAGTCAACACCAAAGTTTGTTCCGAAGTGTTTTAGAATTGAACTTAGGAAATAATGGAAGGTTAAGTAAAGTGCGAGTGATTCCATGGAACATCTTGCATTTTGTTTTTTCGCAAGTCCGATTGGAAGACCGACTACGAATATTAAGGGTAACTGATTGAAAACTGTCCAACCGCCGTCGATTATAACGCTCCAACATTTAAACCACATACCGTCGGGGTTTGCTAGTGAACCTACAATTGCTTCAGTTGTGAAAAGTGTTCCTATACCTACCATGACACCGGCAAAAGCGAAAAGTAGAACAGGTACGAACATCGCACCGCCAAAGGCTTGAATTTTTTTCATCA
>CAYJOS010000189.1:0-2545 GCA_964371875.1 uncultured Oscillospiraceae bacterium
GCACTGACGCAGTCCATTTGCTCTAGGATTTGTGTCATTTTTGCAAGGTCATCGTTAGTTGCAAAGCGTACTTGACCGTCGATTGGGTCGATAACTTTAACAGCCATTGTCATTGCGTGCATTGAAGGTTTGTGATCTTCAACACGCCAATCTCTATCAGGAGTTCTTCCATATAGAACGAAATCTTTTCTTTTTGGAACTGTTGCTAAACATTTTTCGATAACAGCTCTTGGAATTTTACAAATATAATTTTCGACAGTAGCGCCTGCATTTTTAAAATATTCACAAGCTTCGTCGTTGTGGAATTTCATACCAAGTGTTTCTAACATAGATAGGGCAGCTTCATGGACTTCCTTGATTTGCTCGTCTGTGAGAAGTTTTAGTTGGTTTTTCATGTGAATTCCTCCATATTTTTTTAAAATGTTTTATATTTTTGACATTTCAAATTATGTCATTATATACTGATTAGGGACTAAGATTTTGCATTTTTTGCGGCAACTTGTTTTTCTGCCACACCGAGTAATAAAACTGAACCAATGATGATAAGTCCGCCGATTACTTCGTTGATTTTTGGCGGTGTTCCGTATACGAAAAATACTGAAACTAGGGTAGCGATTGGCATAAAGTTAAGGAAAATGTTTGACATATTAACGCCGACAATTTTAATAGCATAAACGTTTAGGAATTTTCCTAATGTTGCGTTGAAGAAACCCAAGATAACAAGTGCAAAAACAATGCTTCCTAAGTTTGCGCTGACAACTGCTGTGTCCATTGGATAGATAATTAGGAAAGGAGCGGAGCAGATTGCGCCGACTAATGCGTTCCAGAAAAGTAGAACTGTTTTTTCGTATTTGCCAGAGATTTTGTCTGCCAAGAAGCAGTAAATAACCCAAGCAAGAGCCGAACCGATTGACATTCCATAACCCAAAAGGTTTGTGTCTGCAAATGTTTGTGGTGTCATGCCTGTAACGATTACAAGTCCGGCGATACTGAGGATAACAGCACTCCAACCAAGCATATTACTTTTCTTTTTAAGGAAAATAGCGTTAATGATTAGTGAAAACGCTGTTGCAAGTCCGAATACCAGTGAGGGGATGCCTGCGCCGACATGTGAAACGCTGAGGTTTGTTAGCGTTTGGAATAGGAACATTCCAACGAAACCGGAAAGAACTAGCATTAAAGCGTCTTCTTTTTTAAATTTCATGCTTTTTTTGGTTACGAGGTTATAAATGAAGAACATCGCCGCCATGATTGACAACATAAAAAATGTAATTGCTGTCGGGTCCATTGAGTTTGTGTCTGTGATAATATTTCTTGCGAGATAGGATACGCCGTAAATGATAGCTGAGAATGTTATCGCCAGATAACCCATTGCTTTGTTCTGTTTCATACGCTTTCCCCTTTATTCTTTCCAGTGGCAGGATAAGTGCTTATGTCCAATCATCCTACCTTTAAGGTATAAGTTGAAACGGATTAATTTAGTTATCATCCGTCCAAACATCCTACCTTTTTGCTTAACAAGAGCATAACACGTTAACATTGACTTGTCAATAGGTTTTTGTTAATTTGTTAAATTGTGAAGATTTCAGTTATGGCGATTTGTGCTTTTTGCACATCTTTTTCGAGAACCGCAGTAAATAAATCTTCGTGTATGGCGTCAATCTGCTCATTTGTCATCTTTGTTCCAGCAGTTCTGTCTGAAACGTGCTTGTTTAGGTGTGCAGAAAAGGAGTGGTATAATTCGATTAAAATCTCGTTATGACATCCCTCAGCGACTGCAAGGTGAAAGTCAATATCTGCTTGACTGTTTTCTTTATCTGTGTTTAATTCCTTGCGTTTTTGAAAAGCGATTTCAATTTTCATGAGGTCTTCATCGGTTCTTCTCACGCAAGCAAGGGCCAAAATAGTAAGCTCCAACGCACCACGAGCTTCTTTGATATCCTTGATTGAAGATTGAGAAAGCTTGCGATTCATGTTTGCACTGAAACGATTTTTGCTACGTACATATGTGCCGTCGCCTTGCTTCGCTTCCAAAACTCCACCCAAAATGAGGGACTGAATTGCTTCACGCAATGTGTTTCTGCTCACGCCAAAAAATTCCATCAGCTCAGATTCGCTTGGAATTTTTTCGTCAATTTGAAAATGCCCGCTTTCAATCATATTTTCCAGCTTATCGGAAATTTGTCGTGAAAGGGAATATCTTTTTAAAGTTGAATTGTTCATCTCACACCTCACAAATATAGCGTTTATATAATAAATGTACTATAGAAAGTTGAAAATGTCAAAAAAAACTTATAAAAAAATTATGAGTTTTTTAACCTGTCAAAAACTTTTGCTTTGAAAAATAAGTTTCGGATAAATGTATGGACAGTTTTCATATGACGAAAAGAACGCGAGAGCGAGAAAACGCGCTCCGCTGGGAGATTTTCGCTTCGGCGAAAAGCACGGGATAATTTTCGTTGCGACGAAAAGTATGCGCGCTCCGCTGGGGTAACTTTTTTTTCAAGAAAAAAGTCACCAAAAACTTGTCGGGGAAACACCCCCG
>CAYJOS010000190.1:0-2520 GCA_964371875.1 uncultured Oscillospiraceae bacterium
ATTAGTTACGAGCTTTTGTGCGCTTTGAGCCTTAGAGTTCCGAGGGCATATTTAGGCTAGATTTTACAAGAACTGTAATTTTATTTTTTAGCAATGTATAAAAAACACTCGTGTGTGCAAAGATTATATTAGCCTCGGCGGTCAAATCAGTTGTCCGACACTCGGCGGCTTAGACCTACATATTATGTACGGGGCGATTATCGTCATCGGAGCGTGAACACATGAGTTTGGTAAAAAGAGGAGATATCTACTACGCTGACCTTAGTCCCGTAGTTGGCAGCGAACAGGGCGGAATGCGTCCTGTGCTGATAGTACAAAACGATACTGGGAATAAACACAGCCCCACGGTGATTGCGGCGGCGATTACATCACAAATCGGCAAAGCAAGACTGCCAACCCATATCGAACTGGAAGCACAAAACTATGGTTTGACCCGCAATAGCGTAATTTTGCTCGAACAAATAAGGACCATCGACAAAAGCCGTCTGCGTGAACGCATGGGACAGCTTGATGAGCCTACAATGGTTAGAGTTGACGACGCTATCGCTGTCAGTTTCGGACTTCATTGAAAAAATGGATATGTCATCTTAATTGATGGCATATCCTGAAAAATAGAGATACGGAGAAAAGAATATGAGTAAAAATACAAAAATTTGTTTAAGTCTTTCTGTAATTTTAGCACTGGTTTTGGGCATAGGAATTGGAAGCTATGCAGCGACAACTTACGGAACGCAGTCTGACCCACTTGTCACCCTCAGCTACTTAACAGACAAGCATACACCTGAAGTTATGGCAAAACTAGACGAACTTTTGGTTCAAAAAAATGCTGAACTTGAGGGAAAAATCAGTGACACACTTGCAAGTCAAGACCAAATCACCAGTGATACATACCACGTGGTCAGCTTGGACAATGGACAAATTTTAAGCGGTTCGGTCGGCTGTGAAATCATGCTTCGCATAGGAACAGTTTCCTGTGAAGCTGATAAAAACCCAGGGCTTATCGACATGTCCAGCGGTGCTACCCTTGACGACGGAAAAGAGCTCACAGCAAACCATATGTATATGGTCACGATTGCAGAAAATGGAATTAAAGCCACTTCAAGCAATGTAAAAGTTTTAGTCCGTGGCGAATATACTTTAAATTAGAATATTGAATTTTTAAACTACCTTATGCATAAAATAGCGTAAGGTAGTTTTTATTTTAAGGGGGAGTAGCTATGGTTGGCGAGTATCCGATTTACATAAACGGCATTAAGACAGGAACGCTAAAAGTCAGCAAAAATGGGATAAAATACATGTTCAGTGCAACATGCAAAAACACAGGAGAGGTCACCAGAATTTCGGTTTACGGAGCGGGAAGTGAGGGTTATTTGGGAGTTTTAACTCCGCAAGGTGACATGATGTACATGGACAGGGAATTTAGCAAAAATGATTTGTCGAATTTTCCGCAAAAAATCGAATTTGCTTCTGAGTCAGGCGGAAATTCAAAAATAACAAAAAAAGTAAATGCTTCTGAGGAAAATGAAACCATTTGGCACAGAGATTCTGTTGGAATTTTGTGGACAAAGAAAAACGGAGCAACTTTTTGTGCAGTGGAGCGAAGACTTGGCATAGCTTGCCAAGGAGTTGAAATTGAGCCGAGGGAAATTGAGGGAGTTGAATATAGAGTTTTTCATTTTAAAAATTCCAAAAAAATCAATCAATATGAGGGATTTTTCGAGAGATAATAACAGTGTATTCTACTAAGGAGGAAACAAAAATGGCAAATTTAACTTCAAAAGAACTCAGTGCAATAGAAGACCAAATCGGTTCAGAACAAACACTAGTTAAGATGTATGAGGCTATGGCTTGTCTTTGCAGTGACACAAAAGTTCAAGACGAACTTAACGGCTATGCAAACCGCCACAAGCAACATTACAACACCTTGTTGTCGTTTTTACAATAGAAGAAAGGGGAACGTGATATGAAAAATCCAAACCAATGTGCCCAAATTTTGACAGAAAAAGAAATTTTGCAAGACAGCCTAATAAACCAAAAACACATTACAACTTCTTATAACACATTTGCCGGAGAGTGTGCAAATGCCCAGTTGCGTTCAGCATTTTTAAACATTCTTGATGATGAACACAAAATTCAAGCCGAAATTTTCGACTGTATGCAGTCAAACGGTTGGTATCCGACTGAGCCTGCGGAACAGCAAAAAATTGAGCAAGCAAAACAAAAATATACAGCAAGTATGTAGTTATAAAACTTTCGGGTGGGGCTTTGCTCCACCTGATTTTTTGCTTACGATGAAAAGAATGCACCTCAATAAAAATTTTACTCAATTTTTTCAAAAAATTGCAGTTTCCAAAGGCAGAGCCTTGGTCGCTTGTGGCAACAAGCGAAACTCTAAAACATATGGGAGTTTTCGCTTCGGCGAAAAGCACGAGAGAATTTTTGCTTCGGCAAAAAGAAACGGAGAGTTTTCGTTGCGACGAAAAGGAAACGCGCTCCGCTGGGGTAACTTTTTTTTCAAGA
>CAYJOS010000191.1:0-2472 GCA_964371875.1 uncultured Oscillospiraceae bacterium
TTTGCTTACTTTTTCACGAGAAAAAGTGAGCCCTCGGAGAGCGTTCTCCTCGTTCTCCTCGTGCTTTTCGTCACAACGAAAATTCTCCGTTCTCTTTTCGTCTCAACGAAAACGCTCTCTTCTTTTCACCGAAGCAAAAAGTCCCCTTATTCCTCTTTCCCAAATTCTGCTATTACCGCTTGCTCCTCTTGATGCGAAACAAGCTCTTCTTGATATGCATATGTAATAGTCATTTTACCGTCTTCGTCGGTAAAAAGATAACTCGCCCGTGCAGTATCGCTGTCTGTTGCATAATAGGCAAATATCGCTTCTCCTGGTTCGTGTGAAAAGTTATAAGGCTGTGTTCCGCCGAAATATTCTTTAAACTCATCAAATGTTTTGCCGTAGTAGTCAAAAGATTTAAAAAGCTCGGCAAGTTCAGCGGTTGTGTGTACAGGCTCGTCGTAATAAGCGTGAATTCCGTCGTAATACTCGTCTTTTTTTATTTCAAATTTTTCGGAAATAAAGTCACGTCTTGCTAACTCATAATCAAAAATTGCGCTCTCTCCTAATTCTTCGTTGACAAAATAATATCTAGCGGAGAGTATGCCATCTTTGAGGGTTGGTGCATAAGTGATAGCATTTTCAGCACTCATAAGAGTACCGTTATACTTCGAACGCTCGTTAATAATTGGATAAAAAGTGTCTTCCTTAACTTCTACAAGAAAGAATGCGATAGCCTGTGCATTTGAGCCATCTAGTTTTGGAGAGAGTGCAAAATAATACCCACCCTCATTGTCATGTGTGAGAATTGCCTGTGCATCATAAGTGCCGTTCATGTGCGGATAGCTATCATACTCCGAAATCGTGAACGTACCATACCACATAGACTGCATAACATCAGGGTCTGATATGTAATCAACACTCCTCATAGGAGTTTCGAAAATTACAACAGGCTCTACAAATTCAGGCTCAGTATAGGGCAAACGCTCGGTGCTGTCTGGGTTATACTCAAAAATATAGGTTTCTTCACGGTCGGTTTCATAAAGTGTAATCATTCCGTCTTTTAGTGAAAAGTCAAATTTCAAAATCTTAGTTTCAAAATAAGCTTCCTCATAGTCGTTGATAAGCTCCAACTGCTCCACAGGATAAACTTCGCTACTCAGCACAAGTTCAATTTCGTCATTTTCCAAAATATAGACATAATCGTCCTGCATTTTGCGAATTTCCAAGTCATCTCCGCTGATTTCTTGGTCTAGTCTTTGAACTTTTACAAGCTCATATCTGCCTGTAACTTCGACAGGAATTTCTTCTTCAACTTCTTCTGCATCTCTGTCTGAACTTCTTTCAGAGTCGCCGTCTGCACTCCCGCTCATGTCAGAAAATGCATCGCTTAGGTCATTTCCGCCTCCGCACGCTGTGAAAAAAATCATGGTAATCACAAGTAAAAAAATCGACAATTTTTTCATAAATACACCCTTTCCATCTTTAATTTAAAAATTTGAATACATTCTAAACTAGTCCCAAGGCGAGTCGCTCTTGGGTTTTCTTATGTCCGCAAGTATGAAATATTCCCACAAAAACCACTCTTTTGTAGAGGGTTTATAGCGCAAACGCACAGGTCTTGCTGTGTCTGCCCCACCTGATTTTAGGTAAAGTTGAAGGTAACCTTCGCTAAGCATATCTTCGCTGTGTGCAGTTTTGTAGACATTAATTGAGCTGGGGTTTTGCGGTGTATAGTCATTTTCGGGTGTAGCACCGACAAAATACGAAAAAGGCAAATAGTCTTTTCCACGAAAGCGGTCGCTTAAAAACTGCATTTCATATTGAGTTAATGCCTTAGGCCCTTTCAAGTAATTGAGCATATCTATAGCAATATCTCTCTGAAACGGATACACGCTGAGAGCAAGCACCGTGAGCGCAACGACTTCAAACGGGTCTTTAAATTCTGAAATATTCATTTTCTGCAACTCTGCCAAGGACACAGGAATTTCTCCAACGCCTATGTTTGTGCAAGTCGCATCGCCAAGACCGTCGTTGTTAGCACTAGGGCTTTTTGAGGTGTTGTTATCCGCTGTTTGTAGTTTTTTTAGTCTGTCAAATAAAGCCATGTCCGCACTCCTCTCATGTATATGTGAATATTTGGTATTCTTTTGATTTAATTATATAGAGGAGATGTTATAATGTAAATGTGCCAAATGGCACATTTGCGAAGGGGAATGCTCTCCGCTGAGGAATTTTCGTTGCGACGAAAAGGAAACGCCCCTCGGGGGAAAGAAGCGCGCTCCGCTGGGGTAACTTTTTTTTCAAGAAAAAAGTCACCAAAAACTTGTCGGGGAAACACCCCCGAACGGTGGGAACGGTTAATATGCTGAATATACAATAATAATTAACAGGCAAACCCTGAACCAGTTGCCATTTCACCAAATCTGATGTTTTCGGCAGGCTAAACGCCTGTATGAGCGTAAATTACCAGCTTGCAAATCCACGAGT
>CAYJOS010000192.1:0-269 GCA_964371875.1 uncultured Oscillospiraceae bacterium
ACGCTCTGGGTAAATGTCCACCGCTTCGCCATAAATAGGAAGTTTTCCTTGCAAAACTCTGCGACAAAGTGGCAGAGGGTCGTATTTTCTGACGTCATTTATTACAAGTTGAACTGAAATTCTTGAGCGAAATTCGTTAATTTGCGGACTGAATGCAATGTCTAATAAATCGCCTTTTTTCAGTCCTAATTCTTCTGCAGAATGGGAAAAATATACACATTCGAGTACAGTTCCACGTTTTCTGACAGAAAGTTTAACATGACGTCCGC
>CAYJOS010000192.1:279-2245 GCA_964371875.1 uncultured Oscillospiraceae bacterium
GAAATAATATTTTCGAGCGTAGCACCCAAAATGCACATGCGAGGTCTTGGGTTTCCGTTTCCGCAAGGCTCTAACATATCGAGTGAGCGAACTCCGACAACGGAGAGCATACTTGGGTCGTCAATGCGTAAATCTATATTTAAAGATGGTAATTCAGCTGGCGGATTTTTTTCAAAATATTCTGCAAAAGCCTTTTTAAAAGGTTCGATATTTTTCTTTGAAATGCTAAGTCCAGCTGCAAGAGCATGTCCACCGAAGCCGTCTAAATATTCAGAGCAAGCGTTCAGCGCATCAAAAATATTAAAGCCAACACAGCTTCTGCAAGAGCCTTTTCCTTTTTCGCCGTCCAGTGAAATCATCACAGTAGGGGCGAGGAAATTTTCTGAAATTCTTGAAGCGACTATACCGACAACGCCTTGATGCCAATTTTCAGCCGCAAGAACTACAGGAACTCCTTGCTTGTGGCTTAAAAGTGCGTTTTGGGTTTCGTCCCAAATATCTTGCTCAATTTTTCGTCTATCGTCGTTTAATTGACAGAGTTCTTTTGCTAAAATTTCAGCCCTAGCACTGTTTTTTTCTAATAGCAAATTTGCAGCTTTATAAGCACAACCAAGCCTTCCAGCGGCGTTTAGCCTTGGCGCAATGACAAATCCGACTGTCATAGCGTTCACCTTGGAGTTTGACGATGCTTCTTTTAATAGTGCAGAAATTCCGATTCTTGGGTTTTTAGAAATCATTTCCAAGCCAAGTTTGACTATTGCACGGTTTTCGGAAACTAAGGGCATAACGTCTGCAACAGTTCCGATTGCGACAAGGTCAGCGTATTCGTCTAGCATTTGCTGTGTGTTTCCTTGTAAAGCACATACTATTTTAAAAGCAACTCCAACGCCTGCAAGAGTGTGGAGTGCAGGGTTTTTAAGGTCACGTTTTGGGTTTACGACAGCGACTGCTTTTGGCAAAGTTTCTTGACATTCATGGTGGTCAGAAATGACCATGTCAATGCCGAGTGATTTTGCAAATTCGGTTTCGACATGACCTGTAATTCCGCAATCGACTGTAATAATCAGCGAAATTCCTTTGTCAGAAAGCCTCTTAATTGCGTCACAATTTAGACCGTAACCCTCAGAAATGCGGTCAGGTATGTAGGGAAAACAGTCGATTTTTAGGTATTTTGTCAAATAATCTGACATCAAACAAGCCGAGGTGATGCCGTCAACGTCATAGTCGCCAAAAACTGCAACCTTTTCATTTTGAGTTGATGCAAGTTTAATTCGATTTACAGCTTTTTCCATGTCGTCAAGACAAAAAGGGTCGGAAAAGATGTTCTCACTTCCGAGAAAATTTCTAACTTCGCTAGTGTCGGAAAAACCTCTTTTTTCCAATACAGCAGATAACAAAGGCGAAAGCCCAAGTTCCAAAAAATCACTTGGGATAGCTGTTTCGCCTTTGGGTATAATCCAATTTACATTTTGATTCATGATGAATAATTCCAAACTTCGTATGTATATATAATATGTATAAATTTTATTGTACCCCAAATGAGCCTTATTTGCAATCAAAAAATTTATAAATCGTTAATAATATATTTAAATAGTATAATTGCCTAATAAAAATAAGATGCAATAGATTTTTTCTATCACATCTTATGGTGAAAATACTGCCTAAATTGCGTCAGCGTTTCTCTCGCCTGTTCGAATTCTAATGACTTCCTCGACAGGTCGCACAAAAATTTTGCCGTCGCCGTGTTTGCCTGTTCTGGCAACTGCACAGACTTTTTCGATAATTGGCTCAACATCCTCGTCGTGGACTATAGAGTCGATTTTTGCTTTTGCGACTAGGTTGATTTTAGATTTCATAGTGGTTAAAAATGAAAGTCCCTCGCCGTCTTCTGCGACCTTTGAATGACCGCAACCTGTGACAGATGCGACAGTCATTCCGCCTGAGTTATATCCTGATAATATATTTT
>CAYJOS010000193.1:0-2194 GCA_964371875.1 uncultured Oscillospiraceae bacterium
TAAACATTTTTATGTTACTATATACATATTAAATATAAATTATGGAGGTATTTTTTATGACTATGACAGAACTTTTAGTAAAAAAACGTGATGGTTTTGAACTGACAGATATTGAAATAAATGAAATGATAGAAAAATATACCAAAGGCGAAATACCTGACTACCAAATGTCGGCTATGCTCATGGCAATTTTCATAAAAGGTATGAATGATAGGGAAACTTTAACACTCACAAAAGCCATGATAAACAGTGGCGACACCATAGATTTAAGCGAAATCCAAGGAATTAAAGCAGATAAACACTCAACAGGAGGAGTTGGCGACAAAACTTCTCTAATCCTCTGCCCTATGCTCGCAGCTGTTGGGGTGAAAATGGCGAAATTATCTGGCCGTGGGCTTGGTCACACTGGCGGAACTCTTGATAAACTCATGAGTTTTGAGGGCTTGACCACTTCCCTACCTATGGAAAAATTTATTCAAAATGTTAACGAAATTGGCTTTGCAATTGCTGGTCAAACTGCAAATTTAGTGCCAGCCGACAAAAAACTTTACGCTTTGCGTGATGTCACGGGAACTGTTCCCAGTCGTCCACTAATCGTCAGCAGCATTATGAGCAAAAAGCTCGCTTCTGGTGCTGATGTCATAGTTTTAGATGTCAAAACAGGCAGTGGTGCGTTCATGAAAACGGATGAAGAAGCCTTTGAACTTGCATCCGATTTAGTGCGTGTCGGCGTTGGCGCAGATAAAAAAGTTGCCGCAGTTGTCACTGATATGGATCAGCCATTGGGTGCGATGATTGGAAATTCACTGGAAGTCAAAGAGGCGATTTTCGTTTTGAAAGGTGAAACTAAAGGAGCACTTTTAGAGCTTTGCGTAACACTTGCGGCGAATATTATGCTACTCACGGGTGACGCAAAAACCGAAGAAAATGCACGTGAAACTTTGCTAAAAACCTTAGAAAATGGCTCTGCCCTGAACAAATTAGCAGAACTTGTGACAGCGCAAGGCGGAAACGCTGAAGATGTTTTCAATCCTGAAAGACTGCCTAAAGCTTCCATTTTATGCGAAGTAAAAGCCGAAAAAGAGGGCTATGTTACAAAAATCAACGCCGAAGAAATTGGAATTGCTTGCCTACATTTAGGTGGAGGAAGATTGACAAAAGAGAGCGAAATTGACCTTGCGGTTGGTGTTGAAATCAAGGCTGAAATTGGTGATATGGTAAAAATTGGTGACTTGCTTGCAATAGTCCACGCAAATGGCGAAGAGGAAGCGAAAGTTGCGGTAAAAAATGTCCGTGAAGCCTTCACGCTATCGGAAAATAAACCAGAGAAAATGAAATTAATCCGCGGTGTTGTAAGATAATGGTAATTCTATAAAAACGCTGTTTTTCAACATTTTTAGTTGACTTGCACACTTTACTGTGTTAAAATACAGTTTAATATGAATTTTCATATAAAGACCTTTGGAGGTTTATAACATTTGAAAAAAGTTTATGTTTTTATCGGCAATTTCGGCAGTGGAAAAACAGAAATTGCGATAAATTTCGCCTTAAATTCCGCAAAAAACGGAAAAACCTTACTGATTGACCTTGATTTGGTCAACACCTATTTTAGGCTGACTGACCGCAAGGAAATGATAGAAAACGCAGGTATAAAGCTCATTTCGCCACGTTTTGCAGGCATGAATGTTGAAACTCTTGCCCTGCCTCCCGAGGTGAATTCCGCCTTTTGTGGAGATTGGGACACTGTAATTTTCGACGTTGGCGGTGACAGTGCAGGCTCTCTCGCTTTGGGTAGATTTAAGGCAAATTTCGACAAATTTTTACCAGAGCAAATCGAAATTTTAAATGTGGTCAACACTCGCCGACCCATGGCTGGAACTGCTGAAAAGCTCTTATCTTTGCTTGAAGATATGAGTTCAACTTCAAGACTTTCGGTCACAGGCTTTATAAATAATACAAATTTAGCGACAGAAACAGGTTTTGATGACCTCGTTGATGGCTATGAAGTTTTGAAAGAAGCTTCTAAAATTTCGGGAATTCCAGTAGCCTATACTTGCGGAAAAAAAGAGTTTTTAGATGCATTTTTAGACAAAAAACTCGACAGCGAATATATAGGAAAAGCTGTTGAAATCGAAACATTCACCCACAGAGATTGGGATAGTTTTACAAAAAAAGGTAGATAAAAAGTTAAGGG
>CAYJOS010000194.1:0-2111 GCA_964371875.1 uncultured Oscillospiraceae bacterium
TCGCCCCCGAACGGCGAGATGCGGTTAGGGTGCTGAATATACAAGAATAATTAGATTGCATTAGTTAAGCAGGAGCAATCGCACCAAGATAAAGTGAAACCGACAAGGGCTAATCGCCCTTCGGGTGTCCCGTTGGCTACTCACTTGAAAAACTATATAGTAGGAGGGTCTATTCGAGTCTGTAAAATGCGAACTTTAAGCAACGGTTCGCATCTTGCAGACCTGAATAGACCCTCCTACTCGCAGATTTTGCTGGTGGGTAGCCAACGGGATTTAGGCAGGCGTCAGCCGTGGATTTGCTCTCTTTTCGTGCGATGGCAACTGCTCCAAATTATGCCAGTTGTGATAGCCTGTATACTCAGCACCCGCTTTCGTCACTCGTGTTCGGAGACGAGACTCCGACGTTTTTTGGTGACTTTTTCACGTGAAAAAGTTACCCCAGCGGAGCGCGTATTCCTTGTTTCTTTTCGTCGCAACGAAAATTCTCCGTTCCTTTTTGCCGAAGCAAAAATTCTTCGCTCTTTTTGCCAAAGCAAAAATCCCACCGAAGTACGCATCTTGAAATACACCCTTCAATTTAACTCAAAACAAAATTCCCAATTCCCGAAAAGAAGGTCAACGCCCTAAAAATTCCAAGCCCCACTGTGGCTTCAATCTCGACTTCAGGCTCAACAGTAACTTCGGGAATTTCCACAATTTCTCTCTGCAAAGTCACCTCGTCAACAAGGCTATGTTGTCCATTTGCAAAGCGATAAGTAGAAAATTTAATTCCATTATCTGTCACAACAATGTTTGAAATATTGGGAACATATTCCTGATTTGCAACAGCAATAAAGTCAAAGCTTGCCACGTCGGCATGGTATGGATAATATTTACTTCCACTGGAGGAATTCACTGTAACATACAGCACCTCACCCTCGTTTGGAATTAGCACATCACCACTCGTCGGAGTGCTCGTCGGAGCAACAGGAACTGCGCCGTTCATCAGGTGACTTCGAGTATACACATGGTCGTGACCACAAATAACAAGGTCAATTCCAAGCTCACTAAAAGTCTGAACAAGGCTTGCGCGCATCTCATACATCAGCCCATCTTTAGCATGAGAACCAGCGCTGAATGGTGCGTGGTGCATGTAAACAACCGCCCAATCGTGCGGAATTTTTGCCATGGTAATTTCCATAAACTCTCTGTGATTTGCTTCGCTCAAAACTCCATTTGTGTTCAAATTCATAAACAGAACATCGCCTTGAACAAAGTATGAGTCTCCGCCGTCAACGCCTATTCGACTGGCAGTAGACCCATAATTCGACACATTGGGTATCGCAAAATGTGACGAAAAAATGCTACTCCCGTCGTGATTTCCAATTGTCACAGCAAGCGGAAATTGTCGCAACTCCCCTGCCGCCGTGAATGCGTCATACTGCGCTTCGCTGTTTGGCACGTCAACTTGGTCGCCAACAGACATTATAAAATCGGTGTTTGGATACATTTCAGCAATGCCTTTTAAATTCGCTTGCCAAATTTTTGACAAGCCTTCTGTGTTATAAGTGCCGATTTGAACGTCTCCGGCGACTATAAAACTAAGCTCATTTTCAACTTCACCTGTCTTGAAAGTATAAATTTCTGACATGGTTGAGCCTAATGAAACTTGGTAAAAATAAGTCGTATTAGCTGTTAAATTTTTCGCCGTGGCTTCGTAGCCAAATGTCGCACTGAGCGACTCAGTTATTTTTGCATTAATTTTTTCCGCATTTTCCATGTTGGAATTTTTAGAAATTAAAGCAAAACTATTTTCATTTTTTTCGTGACTATACCATGCAAACATTCGTTCGCTTTCATCACTTCCAACTTGAAGTAAAATATTTTCGGGAATTGAATTTGCATAAGCATTTGTATTTGTCGAAATAATGCAAGAAATAAATAAAATAAATACCACAAATAATTTTTTCATAAATACTCCTATAACAATTTAATATATCTATTATTATATCAAATTTCGATAATAAATGCAATTTGCAATTTTAAAATACTATATTTAATTTATTTTTAATTAAAATAAATTAAATAAAATAAAAAACCACTCAAAATGAGTGGTTTTTTTCGTACAAGAT
>CAYJOS010000195.1:0-2088 GCA_964371875.1 uncultured Oscillospiraceae bacterium
AAAAATTTTAGTCACACAATACGACGAAATTCTAAACGACCAAACTCTTTCAAATTTCATTTTAATAAAAAATAAAAATAGCGAACTGGGAATTTCACACACTATAAAACTAGGAATTGAAGCCAGTTCTGTCGACACCGACGCTTGGTGCTTTATGGTCTGTGACCAGCCATATTTTAAAAGCGAGACTTTGACTGAGTTTATAAATAAATTTGAAATTAGTCAAAAAAAGCTCGGAATTGTGGAGTGTAACGGAAAATTCGGCAACCCAAATATTTTTTCTGTTTCCTATAAAAACCAGCTTTCGAGTTTGAGCGGTGACAGCGGTGGCAAGAAAATTATCAAGTCCGAATTACCTGAAAATGTATATAAACACATAATCGACGATGAAAATGAGTTGAAAGATGTGGATTTTTGTAGTGATTTGATTAAATAGTATTTGAAATTTTCACAAAATTGTGGTATTCTAATTACATATGAGCTTACTTAAAGGAGAGTTTTTCATGGAAAAAAACATGGTTTTAATATTAGACTTCGGCGGTCAATATAATCAACTTATCGCTCGCCGTGTACGTGAATGCAATGTTTATTGCGAGGTTAAGCCCTACACTTTTGGCATTGATGAAATCAAAAAAATGTCACCAATTGGAATTATTTTCACTGGTGGACCTAACAGCGTTTATGACAAAAATTCGCCCCAAGTTTCACCTGAAATTTTTGAGTTAGGAATTCCTGTACTTGGAATTTGCTATGGATGTCAACTTATTGCCCAAAATTTGGGTGGTAATGTTACCCCAGCTCAGGACGATACTGCACGAGAATATGGCAAAACTAAGACCTATTATGATACAAATTGCACAATTTTCAGTGGTTTAAACCCCGAGGGAATTTCTTGGATGAGCCACGGTGATTATCTTGAAAAAGTCCCTGAAGGCTTTAAGCTAACCGCTCACAGCGATGCTTGCCCTAGTGTTGGAATCGCTGACGAAGTGCGTAAATTTTATGGTGTTCAATTCCACCCCGAAGTCAACCATACAGAGTTTGGTCAGCAAATGTTACATAACTTTTTGTATAAAGTTTGTGGCGCTGAGGGTTCTTGGACTATGGGAAGCTACTGCAAAACTGCGATTGAAGAAACCCGTGCAAAAGTCGGAAACGGTAAAGTTTTACTTGCGCTTTCCGGCGGAGTTGACTCCTCCGTTTTGGCAGCACTTCTTGCCGAAGCTGTCGGAAATCAGCTCACTTGCGTGTTCGTTGACCACGGTTTAATGAGAAAAGACGAGGGCGATGAAGTCGAAGAAATTTTCTCAAAAAGAGCTATGAATTTTATCAGGGTAAACGCTGAAGAGAGATTTTTGGCTAAACTTGCAGGTGTATCCGACCCTGAAACTAAGAGAAAAATCATCGGCGAAGAGTTTATTCGCGTTTTTGAAGAGGAGTCTAAGAAGATTGGTTCTGTGGATTTCTTAGCACAAGGAACGATTTATCCTGACGTTATTGAGTCTGGACACGGCGACGCTGCTGTTATAAAAAGCCACCATAATGTTGGCGGATTGCCTGATTTTGTGGATTTTAAGGATTTAGTAGAGCCTTTAAGATTATTATTTAAGGACGAAGTTCGTCAATTAGGACGTGAACTTGGCTTGCCTGAATATTTAGTAATGCGCCAACCTTTCCCAGGCCCTGGGCTTGCAATTCGTGTTATGGGAGATATTACCAAAGAGAAATTAGACACTTTAAGAGAGGCTGATTTTATTTTCCGTGATGAAATTGCAAAAGCTGGTGAAGATGTAAATTTGAACCAATATTTTGCAGTTTTGACCAATACTCGTTCAGTCGGAGTTATGGGCGACGGCAGAACTTATGATAACACGCTAGCTCTCCGTGCAGTCACAACTTCCGACTTTATGACCGCCGATTGGGCGAGAATTCCTTACGACGTTCTGGATAGGGTGTCGGTTAGGATTGTTAATGAGGTCGGTGGAATTAATCGGATTGTTTATGATGTGACGAGTAAACCGCCGGGGACTATTGAGTGGGAGTAGCACTCTGCGGCTTTAATTTGATAATTTATGCAAAATTCAGGGC
>CAYJOS010000196.1:0-2030 GCA_964371875.1 uncultured Oscillospiraceae bacterium
TTATTGAGGTGTTGCATATGAATGAGAATATTGGTTCTCTACTCGCAAGGCTACGCAAAGAGCGTGGTTTTTCACAAAAGGATCTAGCACACCTTCTAACGCAAAGAGGTGTGGAGGTCACAAACCAGGCGGTTTCTAAATGGGAAAACGGAATATCCCAGCCTAATGCATGGCAATTTTTGCTATTGTGTCACGTGCTGAATATATCAGATATTTCCGGCGAATTTTTGGGAACTGGACTTTCATCGGGGCTTAACAGAGAAGGACGAGAAAAACTTGGCGAATATGCCGGTCTTCTTCGTCGAAGCGGATTGTACAATCAGAACATTCCAAAGCAAATTGCGCGCAGACTCCCACTCTATGACTTAGCAGTTTCCGCCGGCACAGGTCAACTTGTACAGGACAACACTTACAATGATGTTGATGTTTACGATAACGTTCCGTCAACAGCAAATTTTGGTGTTCGCATTGCAGGTGACAGTATGGAACCCGTTTTCACAGACGGACAAACCGTTTGGGTTCAATCATGCAATACCTTGAGTAACAACGAAATCGGAATTTTCGTTTATGAGGGTAATGCATACATCAAAAAGTTGATTTTAGAAAGAGGAAACATCTTACTCCGCTCGTTGAACGAAAAGTATGCAGATATTGACGTTTATGCGGAAGAGAACTTCTACGTGTTGGGACGAGTTCTTATCAGTACATAGTGCCAATCGGATAAGCCATCAACAAGGTCGTCCGCTGTCAATTTTTATAAATTGACAGCGGTATTTTTGCATTATTCCTCATTTTCTTTTCCGTTTTTTATCTCTTCGTGAAGATAAGAAAGCGCATCACTCATTCCACCAAGGCAGTCTATAAGTCCACTGGAAACTGCCTCTTCCCCGTCGATAACACTGCCGACATCGTTTGCAAGCTCTTCGGTTCGCATCATATATTCAGTGAATTTTTCCCTACTAATTTTGGAATTTCTTGTCACAAAACTGATAATTCTGTCATGAGCCTTCGAAAAATAATTAAAGGTTTGTGGCACGCCGATAACCACCCCTGTAAGCCTCACAGGGTGAATTGTCATGGCTGCCGATGGTACAATAAAGCTCTTTTTCGCCGAGACTGCAAGCGGTACTCCGATTGAGTGTCCCCCACCCAAAACCACAGAAGCGGTGGGTTTTTTCATGCCTGAAATCAGCTCTGCAATGGCAAGACCTGCTTCGATATCACCGCCGACAGTGTTCAGTAAAACCAAAAGTCCTTCGATTTCGTCGGACTCCTCAACAGCGGCAAGGACTGGTAAAACATGCTCGTATTTTGTCGTTTTGGTGTCGGACAAAATTTGGTGACCCTCCACTTGACCTACAATTGTCAGGCAGTGAATAACTCCGTTTTTTGACTTTGTGGTTGCAGAACCCATGTCAACGACTTCGTTTTCGACTAAATTATCTACATTTTTCAGTTCTTCGTTCATAATTCCTCCTAAAAACAAATTCCCATCTACACTATTATGTGCAAATGGGATTTTTTTATTATAATTATAGATTTAGTTAAAAGGAGTGCGCTTCGTAGGGGACTTTTTGCTTGGAAAAAGTCATGAAAAAAGAGAATTTTCGTTGCGACGAAAAGAGACGCTCTCCGAGGGAGAATTTTCGCTTCGGCGAAAAGAACGAGAGAACGGAGAATTTTCGTTGCGACGAAAAGGAAACGGTCTCCGACGGCTCACTTTTTCTCGTGAAAAAGTAAGCAAAACACGTCGGGGACTCGCCCCCGAACGGCGAGATGCGGTCAGGGTGCTGAATATACAAGAATAATTAGCTTGCGTTAGTTAAACAGGAGCAATCGCACCAAGATAAAGCGTAACCAACAAGGGCTAATCGCCCTCTGGGTTGCCCGTTGGCTACTCATTTGAAAAGAAATATAGTAGGAGGGTCTATCTAAGCCTGTAAAATGCGAACTCTGAAGAACGGTTCGAATCTTACAGACCTGAATAGACCCTCCTACTCGCAGATTTTGCCAGTGGGTAGTCAACGGGC
>CAYJOS010000197.1:0-1841 GCA_964371875.1 uncultured Oscillospiraceae bacterium
GTTTTACTCAATTTTTTTCAAAAAATTGCGGTTTCCAAAGGCAGAGCCTTGGTCGTCTGTCGCAACAGACGAAACTCCCTATCTTAAAATCGCAAATCGCAATTTGCGAAACATTTTAATTCTTAAGCATCAATTTCAACGCTTGTTTAATTATGCTTTCAAGCGGAGAATTTTCAGTATCAATCGCCGAAAGTGCATTACGAATTTCCGCACTGCCATATCCAAGAACAGATAGAGCCGCAACAGCGTCATTAATTTTTGAACTACCAACAGCTGTACCGCCTGTTGAAACCGCAGAACCACCACCGAAGTCAATTCCAGCTGTGTCCTTTGCAATTTTATCTTTAAGTTCTAAAATCACACGTTGTGCAATTTTTTTGCCTATCCCCTGTGCAACGGTCAAAGCCTTCTCGTCCCCAGCTATGATAGCCATTGCAAGTGATTCGGGCGTACCCGATGATAAAATTGACAGTGCCGCCTTCGGGCCAACACCAGAAACTCCGATTAAAAGTTCAAAAAAATGTTTTTCATTTAAAGTATGGAAGCCGAAAATATCAAAAGCATCTTCACGTATATTACAAAAAGTGTAAACCCTAGAACGCTCACCCATTTTCAGTTTTGAAATTGTAGTTGTTGTCGTGTGAACGGCATAACCAACCCCATTACAGTCTATGACGACTAACCCAAGGTCAATAACCGTTACTTTTCCATCTAAATAGTAGAACAAATATTTGCTCCTCCTTGTGTAAGTCTGGACGTTGCGCTCCTCGAGTGGCACAAAGCAATCGCCAGTGCGTCAGCAGCGTCATCAGGCTTAGGTGCTTTTTGCATTTTTAAGAGCCTTTTAACCATGTCTATAACTTGGTTTTTTTCGGCTCGCCCGTATCCAACAACTGCTTGTTTAACCTGAAGCGGAGTATATTCAAAAATTTCAACTCCGAAGCGGTAGCAAGCCAAAAGGATAACTCCCCTGCCATGAGAAACCGCAATTCCCGTGGTTATATTAGTATTGAAAAAAAGTTCTTCAATTACAACAACATCAGGTTTGAAAGTTGACAAAATTTCTTCAATATCAGAAAAAATCCTGTCCAAACGAGATGAAAGAGCAGTTTTTGCTGGTGTTTTTATCACACCATAGGTCACCAAAGTTTGACGACTGCCCTCGGAATCGATGACTCCAAAGCCTATTGTTGCAATTCCTGGGTCTATGCCAAGTATTCTCATTAAAAAATCTCCAAAAATGCGTACTGTAAAGTATTATAACATAGTTACGTTTTATGAGCAAGGAAAAAAGATAAGATTTTGATTTTTGCACACATTGAAATTTTTTGCCATGCTCTACTAAAGTTTTGATTAAACTTTTTTAAAAGTTTATAGGGTCGAGGGGCAAAGCCCTCGTCGCTTGTCGCAACAAGCGAAACTCTTTATCTTTTAAATCGTTCACCGAAGTGAGCGAACTCCCCCTTTCGCTTTAGCGAACATAAAATAATTCAACTATGACACCTGAAGGTGTAAGAAGTTTCGCAAATTGCGATTTGCGATTTTAGATAGAGAGTTTCGCTGTCTGCGGACAGCGACCAAGGCACCGCCTTTGGAAACCGCAATTTTTTGAAAAAAATTGAGTAAAACTTTTATTTTTGCTACAGGTTGAGTAGAACTTTTATTTTTACTACAAGTTGAGTAAAACTTTTATTATTCTTCAGATTGGGTAAAATTATTATTTTTACTATACAATAATATTGAATTGATAATAAAAAAAGGCCGACGAAATTCGTCAGCCTTTAAAGGTTTTAATTATTCGTTGATTTCGATAACAACGCCTGAGCCTACTGTACGGCCAC
>CAYJOS010000198.1:0-1778 GCA_964371875.1 uncultured Oscillospiraceae bacterium
ATATGGATATTTATCCCCTGAAATAATATACCACATCTCAAAATGCACAGGAATTGGAGCGGCAAAAATCTACGGTGTAGCGACATTTTACGCCCAATTCCGCATGAACCCAATTGGAAAAAATCTTCTCATGCTTTGCAAGGGAACAGCCTGTCACGTAAACAGCGCCGACGGAATTGAGGACGCAATTTGCGATGAATTGGGCATCTCCGACGGTGAAACAACTGAGGACGGAATTTTCACTTTAAATAATGTAGCATGTCTTGGATGTTGCTCCCTCGCACCAGTCATGATGGTCAGTTCTGCCGACGGCGAGGAAACTTATGGTAATTTAACACCAAATTCTGTCAGAGAAATACTCCAAGAAATCCGCAAAAAGGAGGTTTCTGCTTAAATGAAAGTTGTAATCGGACAAGGCAGTTGCGGTATCGCAACAGGCGCCAAAAAAATTTCGGACTTAATAGAAAACCTTATTGCTGAGCGAAAAATTTCAGGTGTAACTGTTGATTTAACTGGTTGTATCGGAACATGTCACTTAGAGCCAATTGTAGATATATATAATGACAAATACGAACTCGAAGCACGCTATGTCAGCGTTAATTCTACGACAGCTGAACGTATAGTTACCGAACATTTAGAGGGTAAAACTGCAATTTCTGAACTTGCAATCAGCGAAATTGACAATAATATACTGGAAAAACAAACACGTATAGTTTTAAGAAACTGCGGTGTTATAAACCCTGAAAATATAGATGAATATGTTGCAGATAATGGCTACAAAGCGGCTAGAAAAGTTGTTTCTAGTATGACCCCTGACGAGGTGATTGAGGAGATTAAAATTTCCAATTTACGCGGTCGTGGTGGTGCTGGTTTTCCTACTTGGTTTAAGTGGGATGCGGCGAAAAAAAGCGTAAATAATGAAAAATATATTGTATGTAATGCCGATGAGGGCGACCCTGGTGCGTTCATGGACAGAGCAGTGCTTGAAGGCGACCCTCATGCACTGATTGAGGGCATGATTATCGGCGGTTTTGCCATAGGTGCAAGCGAAGGAATTATCTACGCTAGAGCTGAATATCCGCTTGCAATTAAACGCCTTGAAATTGCCATGAAACAAGCTCGTGAGCATGGATTTCTAGGTAAAAACATCTTTGGAACATCCCACAATTTTGAAATGAGAGTAAAAGCAGGCGCTGGAGCGTTCGTCTGCGGTGAAGAAACTGCTTTAATCGCCTCTCTTGAGGGCGAGCGAGGTATGCCAAGACTGAAACCGCCCTTCCCAGCGGCTAAAGGTTACTGGCAAAAACCGACAAATATTAACAACGTTGAAACCTTTGCAAACGTGCCTTGGATTATATTAAATGGTGGCGCAAAATTTGCCGAAATCGGCAAGGGAAAAAGCACTGGAACAAAGGTTTTTGCGCTCGCTGGAAAGGTCAAAAAAGGTGGACTTGTCGAGGTTCCTATGGGTCTGCCCATACGTGAAGTCATCTTTGAAATAGGCGGCGGAATTAAGAACGATAAGCAGTTCAAAGCAGTGCAAATGGGTGGCCCATCGGGCGGTTGCATACCTGCAAATTTGATTGACGCAACCGTAGATTATGAGTCAATTCCACAGACTGGTGCTATCGTCGGCTCGGGCGGTATGATAGTCATGGACGAGGATACTTGCATGGTCGACATGGCGAGATTTTTCCTAGATTTTACCAGAAAAGAGAGCTGTGGCAAGTGTAATTATTGCAGAATTGGCACAAAACGTATGTTAGAAATATTGGAGA